>DASZRQ010000224.1:0-38138 GCA_035549115.1 Occallatibacter sp.
TTCCGCGGCTGCGGCGCCGCAGCCGCCGACGACTTTGGGAATATCGTGGCGTGCGACCGTCTCGTTGCCAGGATCTTCGCGCTCCGGAGAGAAGGCAACGTGAATGCCGCTGGCACTGTCTCCGCGCGCAACCTTCAGGCCGTGCGGATTGCCCGACTCCAGAAGAGGGACGACAATCTCTTCCGTGGTGCCGGGGTAGGTGGTGCTTTCGAGGATGATGAGCTGACCATCGTGCAGATGCGGCGCGATGGCTTTCACTGTGCCGGTAACGTAGCTGAGATCCGGCTCGTGATATTCGTCGAGCGGTGTAGGGACGCAGATGATGACCGCATCCATCCGCGCGATTTCGGAGTAGTCTGCGGTGGCATGAAAGCCGGCTGCGCGAGCCTGCTGAATCATCTCCGGCAGAATGCGCACAATGTACGAGCCGCCCGCGTTGAGCGTGGCAACCTTATCAGCGGCAATGTCAAAGCCGGTGACGCCGAAGCGCTCGCCGGAAAAGAGCAGGGCCAGTGGCAGGCCGACATAGCCCATGCCGACAATGCCCACGCGAGCCTGACGGGATTCAATGCGCTGCTTGAGTGCATCCAGTGTTCCGGAAACCATAGTGGTCATTCTCTGATTGTAGAACCCGGTACGACCGGAGGGCGCAGACGCGCTTGTTATCCTGAACCTTACGGCTTAATACGGAAACAGGAGAGACTTTGGCGAAGTATCTGGTAACGGGAGTCGCAGGATTTATTGGCCGCTCTATCGCGGCTGCACTGCTGGCGCGCGGCGAAACGGTGCGCGGCGTCGATAACTTCATCACGGGTAAGCGCGAGAACCTGGCCGGGCTTGAGGCGATGGAGTTTATCGAAGGAGACCTGACCGATCCTGCCGCGTGTGCGCAGGCATGCCGCGGCGTTGAGATTGTGTTTCATGAGGCTGCGCTGGCCAGCGTGCCGCGTTCTGTGGCCGATCCCGTGGGCACGAATGCGCACTGCGTGACCGCGACACTGAATCTGCTGGTGGCCGCAAAGGATGCCGGAGTGCGCCGCGTAATTTATGCGGGATCGTCCTCGGCCTACGGCGATACGCCTATGCTGCCCAAGGACGAGACGATGCTGCCCAATCCGATCTCGCCCTACGCCGTGGCAAAGCTGGCCGGCGAGCAGTACATGAGGGCCTTTGCGCGGGTCTACGGCATGGAAACCGTTGTGTTGCGCTATTTCAACGTCTTCGGGCCATATCAGGATCCGACGTCGCACTACTCTGGCGTGCTGGCGGTGTTTTGCCGCAAGATGCTGGCGGGCGAGCAGCCGGGCATCTATGGAGACGGCGAGCAGAGCCGCGACTTCACCTATATCGACAACGTGGTGCATGCCAATCTGCTGGCAGCGGCTGCTCCGGCGGAAAAAGTCAGCGGGCAGGCGATGAACACGGCGACCGGAAGCCGCATCACGCTGAATGAAACCTTCAAAATTCTGAGGGAGTTGACCGGCTACGAGGGCGAGCCGACGTATTTGCCGCCGCGTGCGGGCGATATTCGAGATTCTCTGGCGGATATTCGCCTTGCCGGAGAGCTGCTGGGGTATCGGCCCATCGTCGATTTTCGCGAGGGGCTGCGGCGGACCGTGGAGTGGTACCGCGGAAGTCAAGGGAGTGCCAAGGCATAGACCTTTATTAAATTTTCTTCATTAGAAATATTGTCGCCTGGTTTCCTCTGGTGGAGAATTAATCTCAATTCATCAGTAACAGCTTCTGGATTACCTTGCCGGACTGTGCATGGGGTGTGCCAGGAGCTCTGGAGCGAGGGCCGTACCTTGGCGGAGATTCCCACAGGGCAGCGCATTGCCGCGTCAACCGTAGCCGGGATAGCCGCGCAGCCAACCGGGCACGGGGCCGGGCTGTTCACCTCGTTCCGGGAGATTGGCTCTGCCTTTGTGCGGCGCAGGCGGTTTGTCGTTGGCCTGACTGGCGGGTTACTGGCCGCATGCGCACTGTATTGCTTGCTCTGGCCCAAGACCTATGAGGCATGCGCGCGTGTAGCGCTGAGAACAGCACAGGGTGGGGCTCTTGAACTGGCCAGCAGCGCCGGGGCAGCGCGCTTTCTGGCCGCGCCCGACGCGCAACTGGAGACCCTGGCGAACATGCTGCGCAGCGATCAGGTGGCATGGCGCGTGGTGGCGAATCAGAGGTTGTACGAAAAGCCGGAATTTGCCGGAGCCGATTTTGCGCGCAGGTTTCCGCAATTCCGCCCGGATGCGCCGCAGCCCGAGGCGCAGGCCCGCCTGCTGGATCACTTCCAGCGCCATCTGCTCGTGCGCACGCTACCGCGCACATTCATCGTACAGATTCGTTTTCGCTCAAAAGATGCGGCATTGGCTGCGGCTGTGGCCAATGCGGTGATCCTTGCCTATGAGCAGCAGCAGAAGGACACGCGCATTGAGGCAACTACAGAGGAGACCAGTGCGCTGGGCGCAGAGCTTCGCTCACTCAAGACGCGCGTGGACGCGGACAACCAGAAGCTGATTGCTTTCCAGAAGGAACATGGCCTGGTCGATACGCCGGAGATGCTTGCCGACGGCGCATCTGGCGATGTGCAGCATAATCCCACGCTGGTCGAGATCGATGCGCTGGGACGGGAGCTTGTCGCCGCCAAGACCGATCGTATTCTGCGCGAAACGGAGTATGAGTCTGCCCGGCATGGAAATCCCGAGGCTGTGCTCGCATCCGATGTCAAGCTGCAGATCCAGAACGCCGGTTTTGCCACGGCAGTTCTGCAGCGGCTGCATACGCAGCGCAGTGCGCTGGAGCAGGAAGAGAGCCAACTGCGCACAGAACACGGTCCCAATTATCCGCGTATCGTGGAGATTCGCGCCCAACTGATGGACATTGGCCGGCAGATCAAGCGCGAAGACGCGTGGTTGACGCAGCAGTTTCACGATGCCTGGCGCGCCGCCATGGAGCGCGAACGGCTGGTACAGCAAAGCCTGGAGCAGAGCACGCTGCAAGGCATGAAGGTCAACTCAGCCGCGGCACAATATGCAGCGATGCGGCAGGAGGCCGACCGGAATCAGCAACTCTACCTGAATGCGCAGGCAAAGGCAGAGGAAGCTGGGCTGGACGCGGGCATTGGCGGCTCCAATATTATGGTTGTGGATTATGCCCGGCAGCCAGTGCAACCGATGAGCCCGAACTGGCCGGCTGATTTTGCGATCACATGTTTTCTTGGTCTCTGGCTGAGTGCAGGCGGTGTCTTTCTGCTGGAATCGCGCTCTCTGGACCGGCGCGTATCCGGCGCCATTGCCGTCGCACTGCTGCTTTACCTCAGCACGCCGTCGCACGCACAGGCTCCGACGCCCAGCACATCCGGCCTGCCCTCGGGCGTGGCCCATCTGCCGCCGAATTCTGAAATGCATGCAGCGCCGAATGCAAAGGATGCGCCAATCACATGGACTAGCTCAGCCGTAAAGCCCGGAATCTCGATGGAGGGCGCGGCGGCAGTTCCGATGGCGGCATCCATAGGGCCGGGCGATCTGCTGGAGACGAGCGAGTATCAGACACCTGAGTTTCATGCGCATGTGCGTGTTTCGGCCGCGGGCATGGTGACGGTGCCTCTGATTGGAGATATCAAGGTCACAGGCATGGACGAGGAGAGCGCGGCGGAGGCTATGGATCGCGCGCTGGTGGCCAAGGGCATGCTGCTGCATCCGGAGGTCACGGTGCTGGTGACCGAGTATGCCGGACAGGATGTGACGGTGCTTGGCGAGGTCGCGCGGCCTGGGGTGTATCCCTATGCCGTGCACCATCGCGTGCTCGATCTGATCTCGACTGCCGCGGGTCTGACGCCCGCGGCAGGCAGCCTGGTCACTGTCACGCACCGCGATGGCCGCGCGCCGCAGGCGGTGGTGCTGCGCAGGCACGGCGCTCTTGCAGGTGAGAATCCGGAACTGCAGCCCGGCGATACGATCGAGGTGCAAAAGGCCGGGCTTGTCTACGTGATTGGCGATGTGCTGCGGCCGGGAGGATTTCCTGTCGATCCCTCGCAGCGAATGACGGTCGTGCAGGCTCTCACGCTGGCCTGGGGACCCTCTCCGAATGCCGCGCTGGGCAAGGCACTGCTGATTCGCGAGCAGAACGGCGGGCGCACGGTGACCACGCTCAACATCAAGCGCCTGCTGCGCGGGCAGGATCCCGACCTGCCGGTTGAGGATCGCGACATTCTCTTCGTGCCGGACTCGGCGGCGAAGAATCTGTGGAACCGAACCATGGAGTCGGTGGTGCAATCCGCCGCGGGTGTGAGTATCTATGCGGGTCTGGTGTACTCGCAGAGGTTCTAGCCGTGCGCGCTGCGGCCCGGATGCTTCTCTGGCTCTTTGTGTTTGCGATTCCGTGGGAGTATTCGCTCGATTTTGGGCCGCCATGGGGCAATATCGCGCGGTTCATCGGGCTGCTGACGCTGGCAGCGTCGTTGCTCGCTGTCCTGCAGGCTGGCGGAGTTCGCCGTCTCCACGCCGCGCACGGCCTCACGCTGGCGCTGTTCGTCTGGATGTGCTGTTCGTATCTGTGGTCCGGCGATCCTGCAACCACGCTTGGAAAACTGCCGGGATACTTTCAGGAGATGATGATCGTCTGGAGTGTTTGGGAGCTTGCCGAAGATGCCGATGACCTGAAATTGCTTCTCCGCGCGTGGCTCGCCGGCTCATGGATTCTGGCTGTGCTTACGCTTCTGAATTTCGCGTGGCTATTTGCGGCGGGAGGCGCGCAGATTCGTTTTGTCGCGGTGGGCCAGGACCCGAACGATGCCGCGCGGTACCTCGATCTCGCATTTCCCGTGGTGGCGTTGCTCCTGAACGGGAAGCAGGGATGGTTCTGGCGATGGGCCTCGTGGGGCTATCTGCTCGTTGGTCCGCTCGCTGTATTTCTTACGGCCTCTCGCGGAGGCGTTCTGGAGGCTGCGATCGCTCTCGGCGGCTCGGCGTGGGTTCTTTGGAGGCCTCACAGGCGGATTGTTCTCGCCGCTCTGTATGCAGCCCCTCTGGCGGCCATCCTACTGGTTTCTGTTCTGCCCGCAGGAACACTGGATCGCATTGCATCGCTGGGCGACTATGCCCGGATTCAGGATTTGAATCAGCGGGTGAATATATGGGGCGCGGGCTGGCGTGCATTTCTGCAGTCTCCCTTCTTTGGGCACGGTGCAGGCACGTTTGTGAGCGCGGCTGGCTTATCTTCCATCGACACAGCACACAATACCGCGCTGGATATTGCAGTTGAGCAGGGCATTGCCGGGCTTATGCTTGCTGCGGCGATTCTGGCCGCAGCGGCAGCAACTGTCGCCGCAATGCAGGGCGCGTCGCGCATCGCTTTTGGCACGCTGCTGGCAGTGTGGTGCCTCGCCTCCATGGTTGGAACGGAAGGTGAGAGCCGCATGACCTGGCTCCTGTTTGCGGTTATCGCCTTCGCAGGCAGGCTCGGCATCCACATGTCCTTGAGCGCGGAAGCCGAGCCGGCATACGCACTCAGCCCCGAGCCGGTTTAGAGCAGGCGATGGAGATGCGTGAACAGGTCCCGGCCAGGCGCAGTATCCATCGGCAGGTTCTGCACGCCGCAGGCGCGGTGACCCTGGCGGGCATTTTTGTGAAATGCGCCGCGATGAGCAAGGAGGTTGTCGTCGCAGCAGCCTTCGGTCGCTCGGACGCGATGGATGCCTTTCTTATTGCGGCCCTGATTCCGGGACTCCTGATCAATCTGATCGGTGAATCGATGAATCAGGCGCTTGTGCCAACGCTGGTGCATGTGCGGGAGCAGGAGGGGCAGGCTCAGGCGCAGCGGCTGCTGTCGAATGCGCTGCTGTGGAGCAGCGGCTTGTTGGCAGCCGCTTTGCTGGCGATGGGGCTCGGCGCGCATGCATTTTTTCCGCTGATCGGCTCCCATTTCAGCCCGGAGAAGCTTGCCCTGGCTGAACGATTGTTCTATGGCATGCTGCCGGTGGTTCTGTTTACCGGCATTGCCTCCAACTGCACTGCCGTGCTGAATACTCTGGACAAATTTGCTCTGCCGGCGCTGGCGCCCGTCGTGACGCCGTGTGTAACCGTCGTCTTCGTACTCTTGTTGCACAAAGCGCTCGGCATCTGGTGTCTGGCCGTTGCGGCAGTTGCCGGAGCGCTGCTGCATTGCATCTGGATGGCGGGTCTGCTGCAGGTCCACGGATACCGCGTCAGCCTGCGGTGGTACGGAATGAATGCAGCCACGCGCACGGTGGCGCATCAGTACGGGCCGGTGCTGCTGAGCAGTGTCGTGGCCTCAGGCGGCTTGCTCGTAGATCAGTCGATGGCTGCCATGCTGCCCTCAGGCAGCGTTGCGGCGCTGGTGTATGCCAACCGATTTGTCAGCGTCGTCCTGACTCTGCTGGGCGGAGCCGTGGCTTCCGCAACGACGCCGTATTTTGCGGCGCTGACGGGGCGCGAAAACTGGCCTGCATGCAGGGAAGCTCTGCGGAACTGGCTCAGGTGGACCGCACTCGCCTCGGTGCCGATTGCCTGTGCCCTGATCGCCGGCTCAGGCTGGCTGGTCCGCGTGACGTTTCAGCGTGGCGCATTCAGCGCGCATGACACTTCGGTGGTTGGACCCGTTCTGGCCATGTACGCGGTGCAGATTCCATTTTTCGTCTGCAGCCGCATTCCGTATCGCTTTCTGCTGGCGATGCGCAGAACCGATTTGATTCTGTACTGTGGCCTTTTGAATCTCGTGCTTGATATTGCACTGAATCTGGTCCTGATGCGCAGGATGGGGGTCGCGGGAATTGCACTGTCAACATCGTTGTGGACGATCAGCACCTTTCTATTTCTCTGGTTCTGGGCGCGGCGGCTTTTGCATACCGCGGAGCAGGGCGCTTCATGAATCCGCGAACGGCACGGTACCTGCTTCGATTCGACGATCTGTGTCCGACGATGGCGCGTGCGCCTTGGCTGGGTGTCGAGCAAATTCTCCGCGAGTTCTCCATTCGCCCGATTCTGGCTGCCGTGCCCGAAAATTGCGATCCCGATCTCGAAATCGATCCTTCAGACCCAGGTTTCTGGGATCGCATGCGTGCGTGGGAGCAGAGCGGCGCCTCGGTCGCGCTGCATGGATACCGCCATCACTGCATCCACCGCGGAAGAAGCCTGATTCCCTTGCATCGCCTGACCGAATTTGCCGGTGTCGCTGCGGAGACACAGCTTGCATGGCTGCGCGCGGGCAAGGCAGACCTGCATCGGGAAGGGCTGCACCCGAAAATCTTTGTCGCGCCACGTCACGGGTTCGATGTCAATACGCTCTGGGCATTGCGGCAGGTGGAGATCGACATAATCTCCGATGGAATGGCGCAAGTGCCCACGCGGCGCGGCGGTATCGTGTGGCTTCCACAGCAGCTTTGGGAGCCCGTCGAGAAACCCGCAGGGCTATGGACAATCTGCTTGCACAGTAACGCAATGGATGCGGGCGGCATTGCACGGCTGCGCGCATTCTGCGAACGGAACCAGGAGCAGATTCTTTCGCCGGAACAGGCACTGGCTGAGTTTCCGCCGCGGCCGCTGCGGCTCACGGAAGCACTGAAAGAAAAATCAGTCCTGATGCGGCTGCAAACGCGGCGCTGGGGCAGCAAGAGCTGCGCAGTGAGTATCGGCTCCAAGACGCGCATAAAGTGACTCCCATCGATCGAGAATCCGGTCAAGGTCGTAGTGCGCATGAGCGTGTTGCCGCGCGCGTTCACCCATGGCATCGCGTTCTTCTGCGGGCATCTCCATCAATTGCCGCATCGTGTGTGCAAGCGCCCGGAAATCGCCGGGCGGCGCGAGCAGGCCGGTTTCTTCCGGCAGGAGGACATCGATCGATCCTGGAACCGCCGTGGCGACGGAAGGCACAGCGCTTGCCCCGGCCTCGATGAGCGTCATGGGCAGGCCCTCCCAGCGCGAGGCGAGGACGAAACCGTCTGCGGCCTGCAGCAAGCGCGGCAGGTCAGGTCGAAAACCCAGAAAGTGCGTGCGGTCCTCGATGCCGAGCGTTTGCGCAAGCTGGCGCAGGGGCGGCTCATCTGGCCCCGCACCGGCAATTGCCATGCGTGCCAGGGCAGGAAGCTGAGCGAAAGCCTGCAGCAACGCAGGATAGTTCTTCACAGGTTCAAGCCGCCCGGCAGCGATCCATAGGAACCCATCGTCGATACCGAGTTTACTGCGCACAGCCGCGCCCGCCTGCGGATCGGGCTGCCACTCTGCCAGATCGATGCCGTTCGGAATCACCAACAGATGCGCTGCCGAGACGATGTGCGCGGCACGATAAGCGTGGGCCGCGGAGGGGCTGACCGCGGTAACAGTGTCGGATAAGCGATCCGATATGCGATAGCCAAGGCGCCGGACAAACGTGCCAGTCGCCGACGTGTGAATGGTATCGATCAGGACAGGAATGCGCAGAAAGATGCGGGAGATGCGCGCGAGCCATGCTGCATGCGGAAGATGCGCATGCAGAATCTGCGGCCGCTCGCGGAGAAACCAGCGACGGAAGCGCAGCCATCCGCGGGGATCGATCAGGGCCTTGCGCATGTCGAGACTGACGTGCGCGATGTCCTCGGCTCGCAGCTCCTGCGCCGCAGTGCCTCCGGTTCCCAGCAGCGTGACCACCGTGACGCGCCAGCCTCTCCTGCGCAGGCCGTGCGCCAGAAGCAGCACCTGACGCTCCGCTCCGCCGATGCGATCGATGGTCGGAATCAGCAGCGCCACATGCTTCATGCGGGATTTCCATCGAGGGCGGCTTCGTAGGCGGCGATGGCTTTGCCCAGGGAGAATCGGTCGATCCATGCATGCGGAAAGCGCTGTTCTGGCTTCAGTGAACCGAGCGCACAGGCGAGAGTTTCCGAGAGCGCTTCCGCGGAGACCTCGCGCGCCAGCCACGCGCCGGGTTGATCGCGGAGTTGATCGACCATCCCTCCAGAAGCCGGCGTAACGACCAGAGGCAGACCGGCCGCAGCCGCTTCAAGCAGGGCATTGGGCATTCCCTCATGCCGCGAAGAATGAACAAAGACGCTGGTTGTCGCGAAGAGCTTTTCAGGAGTCTCAACATAACCAAGGAACCGCACCGAACCTTTCAGGCCAAGGCACGCCGCGTGTGCTTTGAGAACGCCTTCTTCGGCTCCTTCGCCCGCAATCGTCAGCGTCGCCGTGGGAAAGGATGCGCGAACAAGCGCAAATGCATTGAGCAGGATGTCGTAACCCTTTTCGCGGGCAAGGCGGCCAACCGCCAGCAGACGGGGACCGGATAACTCTGGCTGGAAAAGCGGCGGCAAGGCATCGGCACGGACCGCCTCGATATCGACCGGATTTGGAATGACGGACAGGCGCGCGCGGCCAATCGCGGTCAGGCTCCGCAGATCGTCCGCCATGGATTCGGTCTGACAGAGCACCCGATCCGCGCGCGGATACAGCGTCCGGTAAAGGAACCGCGCGGTCGAAGGAGTGCGCGCGTCCGCAAGCATTGCCGAGGCGGTGCCGTTCTGCCGGACCAGTACGCGGATATCCCGAGGGAAGAGGGGACGCAACATTAGAACAGCAAAATTGAGGTGCGCCATGCTGGACAGAACAACGCCGGGGCGCAGACGCTGAATCAGGCGGGCCAGTGGAAGCAGAGCACCCCGCACCCTGTCCGCGCCAAGGCAATGAACAGTGACGGAAGCCGGGAGAGCAGGCAATGCGGTATCTTTGCCCTGCGTCACAAGGCCCAGATGCAGGTCATATTTCCGCCTGGAAAGGCGCTGCGCCAGCAGCGTCATCACCCGCTCTGCTCCCCCGTGGCCGAGATGTGGAATGAGCAGCAGAACCCGTTCTTGCGGCACGGAATCTTCTCCGAAGAATTAATGATTCATGCAGTATTTTTCTCGTTAAGATTAGAAAAAGTATAGGATAATCCCACTTTGCACACAATCCTCAACAAAATGTGTCCAAAAGTGACTGTATCAAGAGCAAGTTATGGAAAGTTCTAATGAGCGAAGCCCGCTGACTGAGACGATTGACCGGAGGGACCGCCATCAGCCGCATATCGTCATCGGGGTAACCAGCGCGCAGACGTGCTTGATTCTCAGGGATCGCTTAACGGCGCTGCGCGAAGCCGGTTTCCGGGTCACGCTGATCGCGAGTCCGGGCTCATTGATGTTTGAGCTTGCCTTGCACGAAGGCGTGGAGCCGGTGGCCGTGCCCATGGCCCGTGCCATCTCTCCGGTGCGGGATGCGATTTCTCTGCTGCGGCTATGGCGCGTGCTGCGAAGCGCACGGCCGGACGTGGTGGAGTTCAGCACGCCGAAGGCCGGTCTGCTGGGCATGCTGGCGGCCGTGGCGGCAGGCGTGCCGAAGCGCGTGTACCTGCTGCGCGGGCTCAGGCTGGAGACGGCTTCCGGAATCAAAAAAACGATTCTTGGTCTGGCCGAGCGCATTTCCGCGGCGTGTGCCCAGACGGTGCTGTGCACCAGCGCAAGCCTCAGGGCGCAGGCGCTCGCGCTGCGCATTGCCCCAGCAGAGAAGCTGCGCGTTCTTGGCACCGGCAGCAGCATTGGCGTCGATACGGAGCGCTTTGCACCGGGGCCGGGCACGATGAGGCCGAAGCTTGGCATTCCGCACAGCGCGGAGGTGATCGGTTTTACCGGCCGGCTCACGCGCGACAAGGGCCTCCCCGAACTGATCGAGGCCTTCGAGAGAATTGTGACGTTGCGGCGCAGGGCATATCTGCTGCTGGTCGGCTGGTTCGATGAGGCGGAGGATGCGGTCAGCCCGGCGCTCAGAGAGGTCATTGCCCGGCATCCGAGGATCGTGTGCACGGGGTTCGTGGCCGATGCCGCACCGTACTACCGGGCGATGGATGTTTTCGCGCTGCCAACGCTGCGCGAGGGATTTCCCAATGCCGTGCTGGAGGCATCGGCCACCGGACTGCCCGTGGTGACCACGCTCTCAACCGGCGCGCGCGATGCGGTGGTGCCGGAGGTGACAGGGTTTCTTGTTCCTCCACAGAATGCGGAGGCTCTGGAAGAAGCGCTTGTGCGCCTGCTGAGCGGGAAGGAACTGCGAGACCGCATGGGCAGGGCGGGCCGCGCATGGGTCAAGGCCAATTTCTCGCAGAACGCCGTGCTTGAAGAAAACGCAGCCTTCTTTCACGGCCTCATTGCTTCTTCAGATGCTGTGCGCAAGCCGCCGCGCCGCGAGGATGCGGCGGCGCACGCTATCGGTTGGCGGGCACGGAGGCTGTAATCGCCGGGCTTGTCTCAGCTTCAGGGAAGGGCGCAAGCGTGTGCGCGCCGTTCTGTGCGGCGTTGAGCACATTGCCGGGAACAATGCCGAGCACGAGCGTGGCCGCGACCGCGAACAGCAGCGCCGCGCCGACCGCCACGCCCACCGGAGTCGTGCTCTCAGGAGCATTGACGGCGGATTCCGCGGGCTTCTGCGCGGCAACCAGCGCGAAGCGGACGTAGTATCCAGCAGCGATGCCGGAGTTGAGCAGGCCGATGATGGCAAGCCACACCGCGCCGCCGCTCACCGCCGCAGAGAAGGCGTAGAACTTGCCGAAGAAGCCGCCGGTGAAGGGAATGCCGATAAGCGAGACGAGGAAAAAGATCAGCAGGCCGCCAAGTAATGGAGAGCGATAGACCAGGCCCCGGAAGTCCTGGATGAGCGGCAGTTTTTCGTCGTAGCCGCTGGCGAGCGTGACCACGGCGAAGATGCCGACGTTCATGGCGGCATACGCGGCCGTATAGAAGGTGGCGGCTGCAATGCCATCATGCGGACCCGCAGCGAAGGCCGCGAGCAGGTAACCGGCATGTGCGATGGAGGAATAGGCCAGCATGCGCTTCACATTCTGCTGGCGCAGCGCCGCCAGGTTGCCCACGGTCATGGACAGGACTGCGACAGCCCAGAGCAGCGGACCCCAATACGCCTGCAGCGCGGGGAAGGCCTCGTAGAGCACACGGATAAGCAGTGCGAAGGCTGCGGCCTTGGGAGCGGTGGACATGAGGGCGACGACGGGCGAGGGCGCGCCTTCGTAGACATCCGGGGTCCACACATGGAAGGGCGCGGCCGATACTTTGAAGAGGATGCCGACCAGCATGAGCGCGAGCGCGGCAAGGATAAGGTGCAGGTTGGCTGCGCCGGGACCGGCGGTGAGGGCTTGCGCGATCTCGTAGATCTGCGTTGTACCCGTTGCGCCGAAGATGAGCGCGATGCCGTAGAGCAGGAATCCGGTGGCGAAGGAGCCCAACAGGAAATACTTGATGGCAGCTTCCGGGCCGCGCGCGGTGTGCTTGCGGTAGCCGGCCAGCACGTAGGTGGAGATCGACGAAATTTCGAGTGCGATGAAAACAACGAGCAGCTCGACCGCGCTGGTCAGCAGGCACATGCCGACCGCGCCGAAGGCAAGCAGCGCGTAGTATTCGCCCTGGTGGTGGCTGTTCTCGGGCAGCGTATCAAGCGAAAGCAGGATGGCCACCAGCACAATGCCGCAGATCAGCACGTGAAAAAAGATGGTGAACGGGCTGGTTTCTACCGTGCCATAGAAGGCTGTGCCCGCCGGAAGGGCCCGGAGAGCCATGCTGGCCCACAGCGCGGCCACGGTGCCGAAGGCGGTAATCCAGCCGAGCGGGCGGCGCGGCGCGCGCTCGGGCAGTGAAGCGTCAATCAGCATGACCAGCACGCCGGTCAGCGTAAAGATGATCTCGGGCAGAATGCGGAGCGCGTCGCCGGAATTCATTGCTGGCCCTCCGCTGCGGATGGAATTGACAAGCTGGCTTGCGGCACGACGGTGGAACCTTTCAGAGCAGGTGGGCCAGTGCGGTTTTCAATGCCCTTGATCCAGAGCGAGGGCGCAACACCCATGACCAGCATGAGCACGGCAAATGGCCAGAGCACGGCCAGCTCGCCGAAGCGCAGATCGATGGCGGGCTTGGTCTGGGCCAGTTCACTCTCGGGTCCATAGAAGAGTTTTTGTACCAGCGACAGCATGTAGGCCGCGCCGAGAATCACACCGACGGCGGCAGCGATGGCCCAGCCGCGGTTGACGCCGGTGAAGGTGCTGGAGAGAATCAGAAACTCGCCGACGAAGCCGTTGAGCAGAGGCAGGCCGATCATAGCCAGCGAGCTGACGACAAACAGCGTGGCCGCCTGCGGAATCTTTGCCGCCAGACCGCCATAGGCATTGATCTGGCTTGCGGCGTAGCGCAGCTCCAGCGCGCCGAAGAGCACAAACAGCGCCGCATCGATCATCTCGTTGTTGAGAATCTGGAAGATCGAGCCATCCCAGCCGGTGAAGGTGAGGCCGTAGATGCCAAGCACGATGAGGCTCAGGTGGCTGAGCGCCGCATAGGCAAGCAGCCGCCAGAAGTCGCGCTGCACAAGCGCAATGCAGGCTCCGTAGAGGATGCCGATGACCGCCAGCGCAATCAGCCAGGGCGCAATTTGCCGCGTCTGAACCGGGAAGAGCCCCACATGGAAGCGCAGCATGGAGTAGAGGCCGAGCTTGCCGGCCACCACCATCGCCATGGCGACCGGCGCTTCGCTGAAGGTATCCGCCAGCCAGCCGTGCAGAGGAAAAACAGGCACCTTGACGGCGAAGGCGAAGAGAAAAGCGAAGGCCACCCAGGAGAGCGCACCGGCGGGCAGGATTCCGGCGGCAATGTCCGCACGAAGATCGACGAAGTTGAATGTGCCGGTTTTCGAGTAGAGCCAGAGAATGGCCACCAGCAGCGGCGCCGAAGGAATGAAGGTGAAGAGGAAGAACTTCGTCGCGGCCTTTGGGCCTTCCTTGCGCCCGTACATGGCGATCAGAATCGCCATCGGCACCAGCGAAAGCTCCCAGAAGCCGTAGTAGACCATCAGGTCGAGCGACAGAAACACGCCGAGCATGGCCGTCTGCTGCACCAGAAAGAGCAGGTAGAAGACCTTGCGCCGCTCCTTGATCGCGTTCCAACTGGCGACGACGCCAGCCGGAGCGAGAAGGCCAACCAGAACCACAAGCCAGAGACTGAGACCGTCGATGCCCACGTGATAGCTGATGGGCGGCAGCTCGATCCAGGGTTTATCGATCTCGAACTGGAAGCCCTGCTGTCCGTAGACGAAGTGCGCGGGCAGATGCAGCGTGAGGCCGAGCGTCACCAGCGAAGTCAGCAGAGCAACCCACGCAGGCAGCTTGCCGCGGTCGGGCAGGAGCGCGATCAGGACAGCGCCGGCGAGCGGGGCAAGAAGAATCAGCGTAAGAATCGAGTCGTTCATCAGCGCCCCACCACCATGCCGAGATGAATTCCATAATTAGCCAGCACCGTGGTCCAGGGCACCAGCACGAAGAGAAGCAGGGCCGCTGCGCCGAAGGCGAGCCATGCCGCATACGAACGGATATTGCCTGACTGCCAGCGCTGCAGGATGGCTCCGCCGAGCAAGGAGATGCCTGCGAGCAGCCATGCCACTCCGCCAAGAATGGCAAAGTCGATTACCCACTCGAGGAAGAAGCGCGAGAGGATGAGCAGCGGCTTGACGAAGACAGCGTTGTAGAACTCGTCCACGTAGTACTTGTTCGACAGCAGCCGATAACCGCTGGGCATGGCCGCCGCAAGCTGTGCCGCCGACTCAGGCTTTTGATGATAGAGCCGGTGCGCTGCATACCAGCCGAGGAGTGCGACAAGGACGGCCAGAACACTGAGGCCGATCTCGAGTCCTGCGCTGCCGCCCGCCAGCGGATGCTCGCCGACCGAGGGCGCCAGGAAAGCGTTGATCCGTTCGATGCCGATCCAGCCGCCGCCGACCGAGAGCAGTGAGAGGATCACCAGCGGTCCCAGCATCGTCCAGGGGCTCTCGTGCGGGTGCGCATCGTGGCTGCGCAGCTCGCCGAAGAAGGTGAGATACCAGAGCCGGAACATGTAGAACGCGGTAAGCAGCGCCGTGACTAGGCCCACGAACCAGAAGACAAGCCCGCTGCCGCCCTGAACGAAAGCCGCGTAGAGGATCGCATCTTTCGAGAAAAATCCGGCGAAGGGGAAGAAGCCCGCAATCGCGAATACGGCCGCCGTCATCGTCCAGAAGGTGACCGGCATGTGCTTGCGCAGGCCGCCCATTTTACGCATATCCTGCTCGCCGCCCATGCCATGAATCACCGAGCCCGTGGCAAGGAAGAGCAGCGCCTTGAAGAAGGCATGCGTCATCAGGTGGAAGATGGCGGCCGAATACGCCGCGACGCCGCAGCCCAGAAACATGTAGCCGAGCTGCGAGACCGTCGAGTAAGCCAGCACCCGCTTGATGTCGGTTTGCACAAGGCCGATGGTCGCCGCAAAAAACGCTGTCGCCGTGCCGACGATGGCGACTACCAGCAGTGCAAACGGCGAGCGGTCGAAGAGGAAGTGCGTGCGAGCGATCATGTAAACGCCGGCCGTGACCATAGTGGCCGCGTGAATCAGCGCGGAGACCGGTGTCGGGCCCTCCATCGCGTCCGGCAGCCAGACATAGAGCGGAAGCTGTGCGCTCTTACCCGCCGCGCCCACCAGCAGGCAGAGCGCCATCGCTGTCAGAATGCCGCCGGTGAGATTCGGATTGGCCGCGAGCTTGGCGGAGATTTCGCTGAAGGTGAGCGTGCCGAAATTGCCGAGCAGCAGAAAGATGCCGATCAGGAAGCCGAAGTCGCCAATGCGGTTCACGACGAAGGCTTTCTTGCCTGCATCGGCCGCGGAGGTCTTCCGGAACCAGAAGCCGATGAGCAGATAAGACGCCAGGCCCACGCCCTCCCAGCCCACGAACATCAGCAGCACATTGCCCGCGAGCACCAGCACGGTCATGAAGAAGAGGAACAGGTTCAGGTACGCAAAGTACCGCCAGTAGCCCTCATCGTGCGCCATGTAGCCGACGGAGTAGATGTGGATGAGGAAACCCACGCCGGTCACCACAAGCAGCATCAGCAGAGAGAGGTGGTCGAGCACGAAGCTGAAGTCGATATTGACGATGCCGGCATGAATCCAGCCCAAGGGGCAGGTCTCAACGTAAGGCAGAGCCGCGTGCGACGCGGCCGCGAGCAGCACAACGGCGAACGACGCCAGCGGAGCCAGCAGCGCAACCGCCGAGACAAGAGCCTTGGGCAATCTGCGGCCGACGGTTCCGTTGATCAGGAACCCGGCAAAAGGCAGCAGTGGAATCAACCACAAATGGAGCGAGCCGTTCATAGTTTCATCAGGTCGATTCTGTCAACGGCCAGCGTAGCGCGGGCGCGGAAGACGGCGATGATGATGGCCAGGCCCACGGCAGCTTCGGCGGCGGCGACCATCATGACGAAAAAGACAAAGATCTGCCCCTTGACCGCGTGCCACTGGTGGGCAAAGGTGACGAAGGAGAGATTGACTCCGTTGAGCATCAACTCGATCGACATGAAGACCGTGATCAGGTTGCGCTTGATGAGGAAACCCACCACGCCGAGGCAGAAGAGGATGGCGCTGAGCAGAAGATAGAGATTGAGCGGAACTTCCTGCTGAAGAAGGTGGCTCATTTGCCTGCCGTCCTTTCCGGCTCGGTATGTCGCGCCAGGGCCACAGCACCGAGGATGGCGACCAGAATCAGGACTGACGTGACCTCGAAGGGCAGCAGCAGCTTGGTAAAGAGCACTTCGCTGAGCTGCTCCAGGTTGGTCGAGCCCGGCGCGCCGGAGAGGCTGTCGCCAAAAGCCGAGCCGCCCAGCCCATTGATATGAAGCACCACAGTGGCCGCAATGGCCAGCAGAATGACGACAGCAGGAAAACCGACGACGATATACGCTCGGCTGCCGCGCGTGCGCTCCTCGCGGCCAGCATTCAGGAGCATGACCACGAAGGTAAACAGCACCATGATGGCGCCGGCGTAGACGATGACCTGTGCCGCGGCAAGGAACTCCGCGCCCAGCAGCAGATAGAGCACCGCGAGCGAGACCATCACCACGATCAGAGAGAGCGCGCTGTTGATGGGATGCGTCTGGAACAGCAGGTTCACTGCTCCGGCAAGGCAAAACGCGGCGAAGAGAATGAAGAGAATCAGATGCATCGTTCGATCACATGTACGCAAGCCAGAGGCTTGTAGCAAGGATGTTGAGGATGGCCAGCGGCATCAGATAGCGCCATCCGAAGTTCATCAGTTGGTCGTAGCGGAAGCGGGGCAGCGTGCCGCGCACCCACACGTAGAGAAACAGAAAGCTGAAGACCTTGAGCACGAACCAGAAGATCGGCAGCAGGGCCTGCAGCACGATATTGTGCGGCTCCGGCAACAGGGAACCGAAGGGGCTTGTCCAGCCGCCAAGGAACAGCAGCGTGGCCACGCAGCCCACCGTGATCATATTCGCGTACTCGGCCATGAAAAACATGGCGAACTTCATCGAACTGTATTCGGTGTGATAGCCGGCGGCCAGCTCACTCTCGGCCTCAGGCAAGTCGAAGGGTGAACGGTTTGTTTCCGCGTAGGCGGCCATTAGGTAGATGAAGAATGCGACAAACTGAAAGCCTCCGAAGAGATTCCAGGAGAGCAGCCCGTGCTTTGCCTGGCTCTCGACAATCTCGCGCAGGTTCAGCGACTGCGCGCGCAGTACCACGCCAACCAGCGAGAGTCCGAGCGCCAGCTCGTAGCTCACAAGCTGCGCGGAGGAGCGCAGCGAGCCGAGCAGGGAATATTTGTTGTTTGACGACCAGCCCGCCAGAGCAATGCCATAGACGCCAATCGAGGTGATGCCGAGAATCACCAGCAGGCCGATGTTGATGTCGGAGATCTCAAAGAAGTGGAAACCACCTGGACCGTTGATTGCGGGCGAGCCGAAAGGCACCACGGCAACGGAGATCAACGCACAACTGAGTGCGATGACCGGCGCCAGCAGATACAGCGGACGATAGACAGCCGTCGGAATGATGTCTTCCTTGAGGAAGGACTTTGCGCCGTCGACGAGCGGCTGCAGAAGCCCGAAGGGACCGACGCGGCTGGGCCCCCAGCGGTTCTGGATGCGTCCGACGAGCTTGCGTTCCAGAAGCACCGTGTAGGCGACAGACATCAGCGTCACCACCGTGACCACGATGACCTTGAGCAAGCTCCACAGAAAAAACTGCAAAATCGTCACGAGTCTCTAGCCTTTCAAATCGTGCAACGCAATCAATCGGCCACCGCCGCCGCAGGCATTGCGCTCTGGTGCTGCTCAAGCTGCTGCAGCGCGGGGCTGTAGCGGCTCAACAGGCCGGAGGAGAACAATCCATCGTGCGCCGGTGCGATGGAGGCAGACGAGGTAAGCGCGGAGACCGGCACAAAGCCTGGCTCGGTGCTCACTTCATTTCCGCCAAAGAGATTCAGCCGGTCCAGCTTGTATCCCGGCACCAGCCGCTCGATCTCGTCCAGCACTGCAAGCGGATCGAAGGGGCTCAGCCGTGGTTCGAGGCCGTTGGCCGCGAGCCACACCGCATGGCGGTCGGCCTCGCCTGCCTGCGCGCCGCGCGATTGGCCCAGATCGGCTGTTACGCCAGCCTTGCCAAACGGCACCAGCTTCTTCACATCCGCGCCCAGCGCATCCGCAAGCCGCACCAGAATTTCGAAGTCGGGCTTGACGCGGGCCCGGTCCGCGGCCTTCTTCGCCAGTTGCAGATCGCCGTAGGTATTAGTCACCGTGCCGGTCTTCTCATACAGGCTCGCGGCAGGGAAGACGACATCGGCAATTGCCGCGGTCTCCGTCAGGAATAGGTCCTGCACCACAAGGAACGTCTTCTTCAGTGCCGCCGGCTCAAGGTTGTGCTGCACAACCGGATTTGCGCCGACAACGAGAAGCGCCGCGAGACTTCCATCCAGCATCGCGGGCAGCGATTTGCCTGGAGCCGCCGGCAGACTCGGGTACTCGACTGCAAATGCGCCGGGCGATGAAACAGGCACGTAGCCGGGCAGCAGGTCAGGGGTCAGGCCCATGTCCACCGCTCCGCGCGCGTTGGCGTGGTCGCCCAGCAGCGCGAACTTCACGTTCTCGCGGCCCAGGCCCCACTTCACCAGAGCTTCCAGTGTCGCGCCGCTGATCTCCGGCCCGAGGACGACGGTGAGCGACTCCTCGGCGAGCACCGCTTCGCGGAAGGCCGCATCGCCGATACCTGCATTCTCGCCTGCAAGATAGCCCGCAAGTGCGGCATAGCTATCGGAGGGTAGCCGCAGAGTGGCCTTTGCCTGCCGTTCAAGCTTGATCTGCGCCGTGTTGGCGACATACAGCCGCGCGTGATTCAGGCGCACATCGGTGCGCAGTTCCCAGGCCAGCAGAGGATGCTCGGTGGTCGGATTGCCGCCGACCAGCAGGATCGCGGGGGCTTCGGCAATCGCGCGCAGGCCGGCCGCGCGGTGTTCCTGGCCTGCCAGGGCGTGGGCAAAGGCCGCGTAATCGGCCGTGCGCACATGGTCGATATTGTTGGTGCCGAGCACGGTGCGCGCCAGCTTCTGGAGGAGGTAGTTCTCCTCGTTTGTCGTCGCCGTCGAGCCGATCACGCCGATGGAGCTGCCCCCCTGGGTGCCGCGAATCTCTTTGAGTTTCGCGGCCGCGGTGCGCAGCGCGTGCTCCCAGGTGGCAGGTTCCAGCTTGCCTGCTGCATTGCGGACCAGCGGTTTCGTCAGCCGGTCCTCGCTCTCCACAAAGTCGAAGCCGAACCGGCCCTTGGCGCAGAGGAAGTCGTTGTTGATGCCGCTCTTATCGCGGTTGTCCGCGCGGATGATCGCCGCGCCGTCATCGGACTGACGCACGCCCAGCGTCACCTTGCAGCCATCGGCGCAATGGGTGCATACCGTGGAAACGTGGTTCATCTCCCACGGGCGGGTCTTGTAGCGATACGAACCGGAGGTGAGCGCGCCCACCGGGCACACATCGATGCACATGCCGCACTGCTCGCAGTCGAGCTGATCGCCGTCGTTCGGCGCAATCACCGAGCGCGCGCCGCGGTTCTGTACGCCCAGCGCCCACACATCCATGCCCTCGCCGCACATGCGGATGCAGCGGTAGCAGAGAATGCAGCGTGGCCGGTCATAGAAGACCGCGGGCGACCACTGCTGCTCCTCGCGGTGCTGCTTGGCCTCGGTGTAGAGGCTCTCGCCAGCGCCGTACTTGAAAGTCATATCCTGCAGCTCGCACTCGCCGCCCGCGTCGCACACAGGACAGTCCAGCGGATGGTTGCCAAGCAGCAGTTGGATCGTCGCCTTGCGCGCCTGCGCAATTTCCGGCGACTCGGTGACGAAGACCTGGCCCTCGGCCACTGTGGTGGTGCATGCGGTCTGCAGCTTCGGCACCTTCTCCTGGCGCACCACGCACATCCGGCAGGCCGCCTGCAGGCTCAGGCCGGGGTAGTAGCAGAAAGCGGGGATCTCGATGCTCGCCTTGCGGCAGGCCTCGATCAGCAGCGTGCCGGCAGGAGCCGTCAGCTTCTTTCCATCGACGGTGAAAGTTACGTCAGCCATGCATCTCCAGCGCTACACCACGGCCAGGTCTGCGTGCCTGGCATACGGGCAGGGCTTGCCGTTCAGGTGATCTTCAAACTCTTTGCGGAACTTCTTTACAAAGCCGAGCGTGGGCATCGCCGCCGCATCGCCCAGCGGGCAGAAGGTGCGGCCCATCATGTTCTCGGCCAGGTACTGAATGTTATCGATGTCCTTGGCTTCGCCAAAGCCGGCATGGAAGCGCGTCATCGTCTTCTTGAGCCAGTCCGTGCCCTCGCGGCAGGGAATGCACCAGCCGCAGCTCTCATGCTGATAAAAGCTGATGGTGCGCAGCGCGAACTCGACAATGCAGGTCTGGTCGTCGATGACCACCACGCCGCCCGAGCCGAGCATGGATCCGGCCTTGCCCACCTGGTCGAAATCCATGCCAAGATTTTCAATCTCGTCGGGCAGCAGAACGGGCGTCGAGGAGCCACCGGGAACGACGGCTTTCAGCGCGCGTCCTCCGCGCACACCGCCGCCCACCTCGTAGATCATCTTCTTCAGGTTGTAGCCCATGGGCAGCTCGTACACGCCGGGCTTTGCAATGTGGCCGCTCAGCCCAAACAGGCGCGTGCCGCCGTTGCGCGGAGTGCCGACCGCGGCATAGGCTTCGCCGCCCATCGCAATCACGTGCGGCACCGTCGCGATCGTTTCGGCGTTGTTGATCACCGTCGGGCCGCCGTAGAGACCCACCACGGCAGGGAAGGGCGGCTTGATGCGCGGCACGCCGCGCTTGCCTTCCAGCGACTCCATCAGCGCCGACTCTTCACCCACTTCATAGGCGCCCGCGCCGGACTGCGTGATGATGTTGAACTCGGTGTCCGAGCCGAAGATGCCCTTGCCGAGAAAGCCCTTGGCATAGGCATCGGCAACGGCCTTCTCCATGATTTCGAGAAGATAGCGGTACTCGCCGCGCAGATAGATGAAGCCGAGCTTCGACCCGATGGCAAGGCCCGCGATGATGGTGCCTTCGATGACCGCATGCGGATCATGCAGGAAGATCAGGTGATCCTTGCAGGTGCCGGGCTCGCTCTCGTCGCCGTTGACGAGGACATACTTCGGCTTGGCGCTCTGCTTGGGCACAAAGGACCACTTCATGCCGGTCGGGAAGCCCGCGCCGCCGCGCCCGCGCAGGTTTGAGGCCTTCATCTCGTTGATGATCCAGTCGGGACCGTTGGCGAGGCACTTCTTTGCGGATTCATAGCCACCAAGCTCGACATACTTGTCGATGTTCGCCGCGCCCTGTCCAAAGCGCCGCGTGACGATCTTGACCTCGTCGGGATGAGAGACCAGTTTAGGCATTGCTGCCCCCCTGCGCGGCCTTTGCCCGATACGCATCGAGGATGCCGTGCACCTGCTCCGGCGTCAGGTCATCGTGAAAGTCGTAGTTCACCTGGATGGCCGGGGCCCAGCAGCAGGCGCCGATACACTCTACCTCTTCGAGCGAGAAGACGCCGTCGCCCGTCACGCCCTTGTGGCCAATACCAAGTTCGTCCTGGAACTTCTCGAAAATTTCGTAGCCGCCGCGCAGCATGCAACTGATGTTGGTGCACACCTGCACGTTGTACTTGCCCGCGGGCTTGAAGCGCAGCATCGAGTAATACGTTGCCACATTGCGCACGTCCAGCTCTGTGATGCCGATGCGCTCGGCCACTTCGGCAATCACGGCGTCGGAGAGGTAGCCCACCTCGTCCTGCGCGTACAGCAGCATGGGCACCAGCGCCGAGCGGCGAACAGGGTACTTCGCGGCCAGCGCGTCAAACCGCGCCGCCACTTCCGGGGAGAAGATGCTCATGGTTTCGGGGCTCATTGCATCAACTCCCGCGCCCATGCTTCTGCGGCCATATCCATCTCTTCGTCCTTCTGGCTCGATCGCAAGGTTCCGGCTTCGGTCAATTCAAGCTCTCCGCTCGTTCCATCTTCGCGCTGCCAGCGCACCGCGGGGCCGCTGCGCTCGAGATTCAGCCATCGGTCCGCGTGGCGCACCGTGATGCGCTCTTCGCCAAGTTCCACTGTAGCCTGCCGGTCGCCGTTGAGTCCGTGAGCTGCGGTATAACTGCGCAACAGAGACGCAAGCGATACCCAGAGCTCTACGTAGACATCGGCTGTGGCGGGCACTAGCGGTCAATCTCCCCGAGCACGATGTCGATCGAGCCGATGACCGCAACCACGTCAGCGAGCAGGCGGCCCTGGCACATGGTTTCGAGCGCCTGCAAGGAAGCAAATCCGGGATAACGCATGTGCACCCGGTAGGGCTTGGCCGTGCCATCGGAAACCACATAGTAGCCCACCTGGCCGTGGCCCGATTCAATGCATTGGTATACCTCGCCGGCCGGGACGTTAAAGCCCTCGGTGACGATCTTGAAGTGATGGATCAACGCCTCCATCTGCGTCTTCATCTTTTCACGGTCCGGCAGCACGATCTTCGGTGCGTCGGCCTTCACCGGCCCCTCGGGCATGCCGTCAAGGGCCTGCTGGATGATCTTTACGCTCTCGCGCATCTCCTCGAGCCGGACCAGATAGCGCGCCCAGCAGTCGCCCACCGTCGACGTGGGTACCTTGAACTGGAACTTCTCGTAGCTGGAGTAGGGCATATCTCGGCGCAGGTCGAAATCGATGCCGGAGGCGCGCATGACCGGCCCGGTCACCGCCAGCGCGACGGCATCCTCAGGCGAAATGTAGCCGATGCCTTTGAGCCGGTTGATGAAGATCGGATTGCCGGTGAGCAGATTCGAGTACTCGTCGATCTTTTCCGTGAAACCGGCGATGAACTTCCGGATGCGGTCGAACATGTCCAGCGGAGGCTCCATGGCCAGACCGCCAACGCGGAAGTAGCTGGTCATCATGCGCTGGCCGGAGACCATCTCAAAGATGCGGAGAATGTCTTCCCGCTCGCGGAAGGTGTAGAGAAAGACGGTCAGCGCGCCAATGTCCATGGCGTGCGTGCCCAGCCAGATGAGGTGCGAGTTGATACGCGTCAACTCCGTGAGCAGTACCCTGATCCACTGTCCGCGCTCGGGGACCTCCAACTGCAGCAGTTTTTCAACGGCGAGGCAGTAGCAGAGATTGTTGGCCATCGGGCCCAGGTAATCGACGCGATCGGTGAGCGGAACCACCTGCTGATAAAACTTGGCCTCGCAGGTCTTCTCGATGCCGGTGTGCAGGTAGCCGATCTCGGGATAGAGCCGGACGACGATCTCGCCGTCGATCTCAAGCACCAGCCGCAGCACACCGTGCGTGGAGGGATGCTGCGGGCCCATATTCAGGACAATGTGCTGGTCGCGAGCGCCCTCCGCCGGAGGAGCTTCGAGAATGGGCGTGCCGATGGTTCTGGTCATTAGCGGTAACCCTCCACCGGATAGTCCTTGCGCAAAGGGTGGCCCTGCCACTCGTCGGGCATCAGAATGCGGCGCAGGTTGGGGTGCCCGTCAAAGCGGATACCGAACATGTCGAAGACTTCACGCTCGTAATAGTTGGCGCCGGGCCACACGGACGTGATGGAAGCAACGGAAGGATCAGTCTCGTCCACGATCACGCGCAGCCGGATCATCTCTTTGCAGGCGTGCGACAGAATGTGGTAGCTCAACTGGAAGCGGGGAACCGAGGGGTACCAATCGACCGCGGTCAGATCCTGGAAGGCCTTGTAGCCGGCCGCAATCACCGTGGTTGCCGCTTCCTGAATGTGTTCGCGGGCGATGGTGAGGGTGAGCTCGCCGCGGTCGAAACGCGCATCTTCGAGAGCATCGGCATTCCAGGCCAGGATGGCTTTGACCGCCGGATGATCTGGCAGCCCTTCGAGCACAGCAGCCTTGTCCGCAAGCGTCGTCAATCCGTCCACAGCCATCAGAGATCCGCCTTGTCGAGGCTCCAGTCGAGGATGCCCTTGCGCACGATGTAATAGAGCCCCACAGCCACAAAACCGAGGTACACGACCATCTCCCAGAAGCCGAACAGATGGCTGCCGGTAATGGCGGGCAGCTTGCGGTAGATCACCGCCCACGGCATCATAAACACCGCTTCCACGTCGAAGAGGATGAAGAGCATGGCGACCATATAAAAGCGCACGCTGAAGCGCCCGCGGGCGTCGCCCACGGCCTCAATGCCGCACTCGTAGGCCTCAAGCTTGACCGGAATATTGCGGTGCCGGCCCACAAACCAGGAGGCGATCACCATCATGGCCGCAAGTCCCACGGCTACAACGATTTGCATGAAAAGCGGAAGGTACTGCCAGTGATAGGGTATGGTCATTGCCGCCCCGCGAGCAGAGAGTCGTACAGGTTATGCGGATTCGCCGGGGACCCCATCCCCGTTGCGATAACCCACTGGTTTGAGATTAGGTTTTCAGCCTCATCCCGTCAAGGCAGCGGGGTGTGCATTGTCTCTGCATGCACCGTGTTGGGAAGGCCGCGCGCCTCCGGATTGGCTTTCGCGCGCATGATCAACAGTTCAGGGCCGGCCCGCCTGCGCATTTCCTGAATGGGAATTTCACGAGAAGCAATCTCGAATCGGAACATTTTCGGTTCAGGGGAGGGAATTGCGGCAGGTGAACGAGCTTTTGGCGTGCTTGAAATGAAGTATGACTACCTTCGCCGCGCCCTTCAGCATTCCCCAGGAGGCCGAGCTAGCGCGTGAGGTCCCAGCGGGACGGCGCCGCCGCATCAGCCCCGAGGCCGGACATGCGCTGGAGATTCTGGGCCACGCGATCGAATATCTCGCGGATGAATATACGTATGATCGCAGGCGTTTGAAGGCGAACGATCCTCAGGTTGAAGCTATGCAGCTTCTCATGGCCTGCAATCGCGCAATTTATTTTGCCTGTCCGGTTGTGCCCACCCTGGAGGATCGGCTTCGCGCGTTTGCACGGCGTCTCCAGGCGTTCATCCGGTAGCGGCGCGCTTATTGCCCGATCACCAGCACTGCAAAGAGCAGAATCCAGGCTAGCCCCATGGCATGCCAGTACCATGCCGTAGCGTCGACCGTGATCTGGCGCAGCTCAACGCGCTTGAACCGGCCCATGATGAGCAGGCAGGCGCTCAGGGCAAGAATGCCCAGGGCAAGATGGGCTGCATGCAGTCCGGTAATGACATAGAAGAAATTGCTGGCCGGCGTGGCCCAGTGGCCAAAGGCAAATCCCTGTGCCGTGAGCTGCCGCCAGGCAATCCACTGGCCGCCGAGGAAGAGCAGGCCCAGCGCCAGAGTCGCGCCCAGCCAGGGAAGGGTGCGCTTGAGCGCGGGCCGTCCCAGACCGAGCCATTCCTCGAGCACATCGATCTCGCGGAAGATATTGTGGCGCGCGAACTCCATCGTCAGGCTGCTGAGCAAGAGAACGGCTGTATTGAGAAACAGGATTGGCGGTATCAGGATCGGATGCCAGTCGCCGATCTGCTCGTGCGTATGCGGGTCGAAGTGCGTGCTCATCTGCCGCGCAAAGAAGGCTGCCACCAGCATGGCGAAGAACATCATGTCGCCGGCCAGGCCGAAGAACACAAAGAAACGGATGCGGTGCAAATGCTCGCGCGGGCCATGCTTCTCGTGACGCCAGTCGTCGTCTCCGCCGCCACCGCCGCCCGTGGGCCTGCGGTCAACCGGGGGTTTGCCGCCGATTCCGGGGTCCTTGCGTTCCGTTTCCGCCGGGGCGTGCGTAAAGGTCGCGGGCATCGGGAAGCCTCTGTGAGGTAGAGATTACACTCACTCTCTCTTGGACGCATCTGGAATCGGCGAAGGTTTGACGGAGCGAACAGAAACTCGCTTTATACCCGCCGCGCGGCGTTGACCGCATCGACGAACACCCGGTGCACGCGGCGGTCCTCCGAGAGTTCCGGATGAAACGTGGCCGCCATGACGCGGCCCTGGCGCACGAGGGCAGGGAAGCCATCGCGCCGGGCCAGCACTTCGACCTCCGGGCCGGTCTCGCGTATGCGCGGAGCGCGGATGAATACCATCTCCAGCGGCCCGCCCGGCAGCGCCGTCTCCGCAACCTCGATGCTCGAGTCGATCTGGCGGCCGTAAGCGTTGCGCTCCACAACCGCGTCCAGCAGTCCCAGCGAACGCTGCGCCGGGTGCAGCACCTCGCGGGCCAGCAGAATCGCCCCCGCGCAGGTGCCGAAGACCGGATGCGCGGTGCAGTAGCTCTGCAAGGCCTCGAAGAACCGGCTCTTCTCCAGAAACTTGAGCATCGTCGTCGATTCGCCGCCGGGCAGAATCAGGCCGTCGAGGCCGTCGAGTTGATCAGGCCTGCGCACTTCCACCGGATCGGCTCCGGACTCGGTCAATGCCTCGGCATGTGCGGCGTAGTCGCCCTGAATTGCCAGGACACCAATGCGCGGACGCGTGCTCGTGCTCAATTCATCTCCTGAATGAAGTGAAAGGCGGCATCGTCTTGATGCCGCCTTTCGATGGCTTTTATTCCGCGGAAACACACAACTTCGATGTTCGACTCAAACCATCTCGCGCAAATCCCGCACGAACCCCGTGCCGTGCGAGCGTCCAGCGAGCAGTTGGCCCCACCGCAGGGGGGCTACCAGCCGCGGGTCTGCAGCAGTTCCTTCTCTTCGATGGCGGCAGCAGCCAGGCCCTTCATTGTGCCTGTCACCTGTTCGCTCACTTCGGCCACAATCTTCGCGTCGTTGAAGTGGGTTGTCGCGGCCACAATCGCCTTGGCCCGCGAGACCGCTTCCGCCCGCTCCTTGGCGTCGTTCTCCACATCGAGTGGCGTGGCCCGTTCCTTCATGAAGATGCCCGAGCCCACGAAGATCGCCTCTGCGCCAAGCTGCATCATCAGCGCGGCGTCGGCCGGCGTGGCAATGCCGCCTGCCGAGAAGTTCGGTACCGGCAGCTTGCCGGTCTGGGCCACCATGCGAATTAGCTCATACGGTGCCTGGTGCTCCTTGGCCGCGGCGTAGAGTTCCTGCTCGCTCAGCACGGTCAGGGCCTTCATCTCTTTCACAATCTGGCGCATGTGCTGCACCGCGTGTACCACGTCGCCGGTCCCGGCCTCGCCCTTGGTGCGGATCATGGCCGCACCTTCGGCGATGCGCCGCAGGGCCTCGCCCAGATTGCGCGCCCCGCAGACGAAGGGCGTCTTGAAGGCATGCTTGTCGATGTGGTGCACCTCGTCGGCCGGAGTCAGCACCTCGCTCTCGTCGATGAAGTCCACGCCCAGCTCCTGCAGCACCTGGGCCTCGGCAAAGTGGCCAATGCGGGCCTTGGCCATCACCGGAATCGAAACCGCATCGATGATTCCCTTGATGAGCTTGGGGCTGGCCATGCGCGCCACGCCGCCCTCGGCGCGGATCATGGCCGGCACGCGCTCCAGCGCCATCACGGAGGCCGCACCGGCCTCCTCGGCGATGCGGGCCTGTTCCACGTTCATCACGTCCATGATGACGCCGCCCTTGAGCATCTCCGCCAGGCCAACTTTGAGACGCAGACTGGTGCTGGTAAAGCTCTTCTTTCCATTTGTTTCAGACATGATCTCGCCCTCGAAAGCGGAGCGGCTTCTGCGCCATGCCAGGCGCCCGGATGCGCTCCATTCGCTTCCTTCAGTGTAGCAGCGATGTTGCAGCCGGGTCACAAAGCGCCGGCACAGCGTCGGCTTCGTTTGTGCGGCGCATTTTTAAGACCTTTCCAATGCGACCGTCCGGCTTCTGGTCAGTCTGCTGCAGGGTTCTGCATACACATGACCACGACACCTGCCATTCCACAACCCGCTGACGGGCCTGTGCTCCCTGGGGCAGAACAGGAAGCGGCCGCGGAAGCCGCGGCGCTGGTTCCTGCTCCATCCCTGCGGACTCATGAGCCGCTCAAGCTGGGCCCTGCGGTGGCGCGCATGCCGGTGGAACTGGATGTAGCTGTGCCGGTACGCGAGTTCCGCGTGCGCGATCTGCTCAATCTCAACCGCGGACAGGTGATTGCGACGCAGTGGGCGCATGGCGAGGATATGCCGCTCGCGGCAGGCGAGGTGCAACTGGCGTGGAGCGAGTTTGAAGTCGTGGATACCCGGCTGGCCGTGCGGGTCACGCGGCTGGCCTAGCAGCCGGAGCAACGGAGTCATCAGGATGGAACGAATTCTCAACACCGCGCAGACACCGCCCGTGCCGGGCGGGCTTGCGGGCCGTTTGCTCGGCTGGCTGCGCGCCGGACGCACCAAGGCTCAGCCCCGGCTGACGCTGCTTGAGCGCATCGCTCTGGCGCCACGCCAGTCGCTGGCACTGGTGGAGGCCGAGGGGCGGCGTCTGCTGGTGGCCACGGCGCCGGACAGTTCGCCGACGATCTATGCGCTGGACGATGCCGGGCACGTTATCAAGGGCGGCCGCCGTCCCAGGCCGCGGGAAACGCAGCGGAGGGTTTCGTGGTAGCTTTCCTGGCCGCAGGCCAGACGGCCGCGGCAAACATGCCTCTGCTTCCGGACCTGAATGCGCGGCTGCACCCCTCCGACTCCACGCCGTGGACCATCGTCTTCGTGCTCACGATCATCACCGTGCTGCCGGCGATTCTGATGTCGATGACGCCGCTGGTGCGGCTGCTGGTGGTCTTTCACTTCCTGCGCCAGGCGCTGGGCACGCAGACCGCTCCCTCCAACCCCACGCTCATGGGCCTGGCTCTGATGATGACGTGGTTTCTGATGACTCCGGTCCTGAACCAGGTCAATCAGCAGGCGGTCGAGCCCTACCGCGCAGGGCAGATCACGGGCTGGCAGGCCATCGACCGGGGAGCGCAGCCGGTGAAGACCTTCATGCTCCGCTATGCGCGCGAGAAAGATCTGGAGCTGTTTGCCGCGGCAGGCCAGGTGCCCCGGCCCAACCAGCCCAGCGACCTGCCCATGCGCGTCGTCATTCCGGCCTACATTCTTTCCGAGCTCAAGGCGGGCTTTGCCATCGGCGCGGTGCTGTTTCTGCCTTTTCTGCTCATCGACATGGTGACGGCGGCCATCACGACCTCGATCGGCATGTTCCAGTTGCCGCCGGTCGTGGTGTCCACACCGCTCAAGATTCTGCTCTTCGTCATGGTCGATGGCTGGAACCTGCTGGCCGGCTCGCTGCTGAAGAGCTTTTAAGACGGCGATTCAAGGAAAGGAGTGCGCGTGATGACCCCGGACATGGTTGCCGAGCTGCTGCGGCAGTTGATGAAGGAGGCGCTGATCCTCTCCGCGCCCGTGCTGGTGTCCGCGGCGCTGATCAGTTTTCTGCTCAGCCTGGTGCAGACCCTCACCAGTTTGCAGGAGCAGTCGCTGACCACCGTTCCCCGGCTCGCGGCGGTGGCTGTGATTTTGCTTGTTGGCATGCCGTGGTTCCTGCTGCGTATGGCCACCTACACGCGGGTTCTGCTCAGCGACCTGCATCGCTATCTGGGCTAGAGGAGAGGCCGCATGCCGCATTGGAGCCCGTTTCTGAGCGCGTTGACCCTGGCGCTGGTGCGCCTGAGCGGCATGGTGTTGGTGGTGCCGTTCTTCTCCTCCACGGCGCTGCCCGCGCGGGCCAAGGCCGCCTTCGTTCTGGTCACGGCATGGCTGCTGGCGCCGCTGGTCTCTGCGCTGCCGCAGGCCCATGCCGAGCTCAGCTATGGCGCGCTGGTCGGCGAGCTCGGTGTAGGTCTCGTCTACGGGCTCATGCTGGCGCTGCTGAATGAGATGCTGCTCTTTGCCGGGCAGATCGTCGGGCTGCAGTTCAGCTTTTCGCTGGTCAATCTGCTCGATCCGGCTTCGGAGATTCAGACGCCCCTGATGGGCGAGATGCTGCAGTTGATGGGCACGCTCGTGCTCATTACCGCTGGCCTCGACCGCATTCTGCTGGCCTCGATCATTCGCAGCTTCCGCACCGTGCCGCTGGGCAGCGCCGCGCTGGCCGGAACCACGGCGATTGGCATTGTGCGCGCCGCGGGAGGCATCTTTCTCGCCGCGCTCGAGCTGGCCGCGCCGGTGCTCACGGCCACCGTGCTGGTGGAGATCGCCGTGGCCCTGCTCGGCAAACTCAGCCCCCAGCTTCCCGTCATGTCGCTGAGCGTGCCCCTCAAGACGCTGACCGGCATGGGGCTGATGGCCGCCTCGCTGGCTTTGTGGCCCCGTTTCATCGAGGCCCGTTTCGATGGCCTGCTCGACATGGCCCAGCGCATGGTGGCGGTCCGCGGAGCAGGAGGCTAGCCGATGCCGGGAGAGCGCACAGAACAGGCCACGCAGCATCGCCGGGAGAAGGCCCGCCGCGAAGGCGACGTGCTGCACAGCCGCGAGCTGACCGGCGCGGCCGGAACGCTGGCCGGCGTGCTGGTGCTGGGCATGGCCGCCGAGAGGGCCGCCGAGGCCTGGCGGGGAGGGCTGCGCCAGTTTCTGGAGCTGGGCTCGCCCGCCCACTGGGAGCCCTCCCAGCTTGTGCCCACGCTGATCGCCATCCGCGGCCTCTCGCTCAACATCCTTGCGCCCTTCGGGCTGGTCATGGCCGCCTCGGCCGTGGCCGCGCTGGTGGTGGGCATCGCGCAGACCGGGGGCGTCACCCTCTCCGGCAGCGCCATCGGTTTCAAGCTCGAGCGCATCAACCCGGTCACCAATCTGCAGAATCTCTTCTCGCTGCGCGCGGCGGCCCGCCTGGGCAAATCGCTCATTCCCGCGGCGGCCCTCGGCATCTTTGCCGTCCAGCGCATCGGCCGGGAGATCGACCTGCCGCCCTTCTCGACGGTGCGCCTGGAGCTTCTGGGCCGCGACATCTATGGTCTTCTCGCAGCCACGGCCTGGCTGCTCTTCGGCTGGGCCGCGATTGACTACGTGGTCGAATGGCGCAGCCGCGAGTCGCGCCTGAAGATGAGCCGCGAAGATCTTCGCGAGGAGTACAAGGAGACCGAGGGCAGCCCCCAGATTCGCAGCCGCATCCGTGGCCTGCAGCGCCAGATGCGCCGCCGCAAGGTGAAGGCCGATGTCTCCCGCGCCGCCGTGGTGCTCACCAACCCCACCCATTACGCCGTCGCCCTGGGCTTCGACTTCACCATCATGGAAGCCCCCAAGGTTCTTGCCAAGGGTCGCAATCTGCTGGCCGAGGAGATCAAGGCCGAGGCCCGCTGGTCGGGCGTGCCCATTATTGAGAACCCGCCGCTGGCGCGCTCGCTCTACCGTTCGGTAGAGGTGGGGCAGGCGATTCCGGCCGATCTTTACGCGGCCGTGGCCTCGATCCTCGCCTATCTCTACCGCCAGCGCGTGGAACAGGAGATGCGCGCCCGCCGGGCTCAGGCCGCGTCGCGCCCCCAGCCTCCGCGGCGCCCGCCGGAGTCGACGCCCTTTATCCCGCCCGTTGACGGAGGCGCACGATGAGCACCGCAACCCTGGCTACGCCCGCAGCCGGAGCACGTTCGTTTCTTGGCCGCCTGCGCGAGTATCTGCTGCCGCTGGCGGCCATCAGCGTCATCTTCGTGATGCTGGTGCCGCTGCCTGCGGCGGGACTCGACCTGCTGCTGGCCCTCTCGATGGCCGCCTCCATGGTGGTCTTTCTTACCGCGGTGCAGATTCGCCGGGCCGTCGAGCTCAGCGTCTTTCCCACCCTGCTGCTGCTGCTCACGCTCTTCCGCCTGGCGCTGAACATCGCCTCCAGCCGCCGCATCCTGCTTCACGGCTCGGAGGGAACAGGCGCGGCGGGCAAGGTGATCGAGGCCTTCGGCCAGTTTGTCGTGGGCGGCAACTACGTGGTCGGTTTCGTGCTCTTTCTCGCCCTGATCGCAATTCAGTTTCTGGTCGTCTCCCATGGCGCGGTGCGCACCGCCGAGGTCACCGCCCGCTTTACCCTCGACGCGCTGCCCGGCAAGCAGATGGCCATCGACGCCGATATGAACGCGGGTCTGATCGACGAGGCCGAGGCCCGCAAGCGCCGTCAGGCCGTTGCCCGTGAGGCCGAGTTCTACGGCGCCATGGACGGCGCGGCCCGTTTCAACCAGCGCGACTCGCTGGCCACCATCCTCATCACCGCCATCAACATCATCGCAGGCCTGCTGATCGGCACCCTGCAGCAGGGCATCGCCCTCGGCGAGGCGGTGCGCACCTACACCATCCTCACCGTCGGCGACGGACTTGTGACCATGATCCCCTCGCTGCTGGTCTCGGTCGCCGGAGGCATCACCCTTACCCGCGCCAACTCCTCCGCTCTGCTCGGCGGCGAGATTCGCCAGCAGCTTCTGGCCCGTCCGGGCACGCTCTATCTCGCCAGCTTCGTCTGCGGAGCGCTGTGCCTGATTCCCGGCCTGCCCAAGATCGCGTTTCTGCTGGTTGCCGGGGCACTCTTCTGGGTAGGGCGGCATATGGAGAAGACCGCTGTAACTGCGCCTTCCCCCGCGCTCGCTGCCGGGGACAAGAAGAAGGGCGAGGCCGCCCCGGCGGCCGAACTGGCCAGCCTGATGCGGCTCGAAGACCTGACCCTCGAGATCGGCTTCCAGCTCATTCCGCTGGTCGATGAAAGACAGGGCGGCCAGCTTCTCAACCGTGTGCGCACCCTGCGCCGCCACCTCTCCACGGAGATGGGTTTCCTGATTCCTCCTGTCCATATTTCGGACAATCTGCGGTTGCGCCCCCGCGAATATCTCTTCTCTCTGCGCGGCATCGAGATCGGCCGCTGGCAGACGGAGGGCACACAGCTTCTGGCCGTCTCTGGCGACCCCAACCGCCGTCCGCTGCCCGGCCGGGAGGCCCGCGAGCCGGCCTTCGGCGTGCCCGCGGTCTGGATCGCGGCGGAGCTCGAGGAGCAGGCGATCGCCGCAGGCTATTCGGTGGTCGACGCGGTCACGGTCATTACCACGCATCTGGGCGAGTTGATCCGGCGGCACGCGGGCGAACTGCTGGGCCGGGCCGAGATCAAGCGCCTGATGGACGCCCTCAACGAGAGCCATCCCAAGCTGATCGAGGAGCTGGTGCCCAAGCTGCTGACTCTGGGCGAGGCGGCCAGGGTTCTGGAGCAGTTGCTGCGGGAACGCGTTTCGATCCGCGACTTGGGCAAGATTCTTGAAGCGTTGCTTGAGACGGCTCCAGTCAACAAGAGCCTGATCGCACTGGTCGAGGCCTCCCGGCAGGCCCTCGGGCGCCGGCTGATTCAGCCTCTGCTCGATGCCGAGGGACAGCTTCCGGTCCTGCTCCTCGATCCGGCTCTCGAAGAGGAGATTCTGGCCTCGCTGGGCGGGGAAACTAGCCAGCGGCTGCTGGCTGCGGGAGGGGTTCCTGCCACCCCGGTTCTGCGCCGTCTGGCCGATTCTTTGAGACGCCTTATCGGAGCCTCTACCTCTGCGGCCCTTCCGGTGCTTCTCTGTCCCAGTCCAGCCCGCTATACCGTCAAGCGCTGGCTTGAGCCGGTGGTGCCTCGTCTGGCTGTAGTGGCTGCGGCCGAGATTCCCCCGGAGGTGCGGCTCAGGCCTGTGGGAACAGTGCGATAGGACGTGGTCTGGATACGAAGGAGTGGGGGAGACAGGGCGGCAATGGGGAGCGAGACAGGGGCGGGAACACAGGCCACGCGCAAACGGGCTGAGGCGGAGGGGTATCCGCCGGCGGCTGCGGGGGCCATGCGGTTGAACGGGGATCAGGAGCGGATTCTGCTCGAACATCTGCCGATCGTGCGTTTTCTGGCCCGGCGCATCCACGAGCGGCTGCCGCAGCATGTCGACATCGAGGATCTGGTCTCGGCCGGCGTGGTGGGGCTGATGGACGCCTTCGCCAAATTCGATCCGGCCAAGAAAGTGCAGTTTCGCAGTTATGCGCAATTCCGCATTCGCGGGGCAATTCTGGACAGTCTGCGCACGCTCGACTGGAGCCCCCGGGAGTTGCGCCGCAAGGGAAGAGCTGTTGAAGAGGCCATCCGGGTGTTGACCGCCCGGCTGGGCCGGCCGCCGGGGGAGAATGAGATCGCCGCCGAGATGAATGTCTCGCTCGAGGAGTACCAGCAGTTGCTGGGCGACCTCAAGGGCCTCGAGATCGGCACGCTGCACATGGAGCGGAACGAGGACTCGGGCGAAGAGGAGCTGGCCTACGTGCCAGGCCGCCCGGATGAGGACCCGCTCTTCCGCTGCCTGCGGGGCGAGCTCGAGGAGCGGCTGACCGATGCCATCGCCCGGCTGCCCGAGCGGGAGCGGCTGGTGATGACCCTCTACTACTTCGAGGAGATGACGATGCGGGAGATTGGATTGGCGCTGGGGGTGGTCGAGTCGCGGGTGTCGCAGGTGCACGCCTCGGCCGTCACGCATCTGCGCGCCACGCTCAAGGATCTGGCCGCGCAGGGCAGCTTCCGGCCTGCGCCGCGGCCGCCGCGCCGGGCTGAGCAGGCCGCGCGCAAGGGTGAGCGCTAATGGAGAAGATGCTCAAGCAGGACGAGATCGACGCGCTCTTCCAGGCCGCGCGCACACCCACGGGCGACCAGCCCCAGACGGAGGTACGGGCCCGCGTGGTGCCCTACAACTACGCCTCCGCCGGGCAGATTTCGACCGAGCAGTTGCGCGCCATCAGCATGCTCAACGATTTATTCGCGCGCAACCTGACCCACAATCTCGGCGCTTTTCTGCGCACCCGCTTTCAGGTCAACCTGGTCTCGGCCGAACAGATTGTCTTCAACGAGTTTCTGCTGCGCATCCCGGAGATCAACTACGTGGCCTCGGTGCGCCTCGAGCCGCTGGGCGCGCTCTCGGTCCTGCAGCTCGATCTGGCGCTGGTGCCGCCCATCATCGACCTGCTGCTGGGCGGCGAGGGCCGGGATGGCATCCAGCGGGAGCTGACCGACATCGAGGAGTCGATTGTCGCCAGCATCGCCGAGATCGTCTGCCGCGAGCTGACAGCGGCCTGGCAGCCGGTGGGGCTGAGTTTCAACTTCGAGCGCCGCCAGATGCAGACTCAGGCGGCCCGCATCATGTCGGTGAACGAGAAGACTCTGTGCCTGAGCTTCGAGATTCGCATGCCGCACAGCTCCGGGCTGCTGAACCTGGCCTTTCCCGCAGTGGTGGCAAATACTATTCTGCGGCGGCTTACCTCCGACCGCGGGAGGCGCCGGCATGCGCCCGAGGCCCGGATACGCATGGAGGCCTCGGCGCGCCGGATTCTGTTTGGCGGCGCGCTGCAGTTGCCTTCGGTGCGGCTGCGCGCCAGCGAGATTGAGAATCTGGAGCCCGGCTCGGTGCTCAAGCTCGATCTTTCCGCCACCAGTCTTGCCGAGTGGCAGGTGGGCGGCCAGAAATTGGCCACCGCCCAGGCCATCCGGATGGGAACCCACCGCGCGGCGCGGCTGGAGGCAGCGGCAACGGAGGCTGGCGCGTGAGCAACTATCTGGAGTGCTGGGTATCGGTCGCCACGGCCCTGTTTTCGCAGGCGCTGGCCGGAGAGCCGGCCCTGAGCGAGGGGCTCCCCAAGCCCATGGCGGCAGGCTCGTTCGGCTTTGCCGCCGTGCTGTCCGGGGACCATGAAGGCCGGTTCTCGGTCGTACTCGATCAGGGCGTACTCGAAACCCCGTTTCTGGGTGAGGGCGTCGAGCAGAAGGCGGCCTGGGCCGAGCTGCTGCGCGAGGTGGCCGAGGCGGCTGCGGGCGATCTGCTGGCCTCGACCGGCGCTAAGTGCCGGGTTGAGGCCTTCGAAGAGATTGCCAGTACCAAGCAGGTTTCCCGGGCCTTTCAGCTCAAGTCCGCCGCCGGGGCATGGGCGATCCTCGTCCGCGACGAGACCCACCCCCGCAAAGCCGAAACTCAAACTCCGCAGCCTGAGGCAGGCTCCGCGTCCGCTCCTCCTGAACCGGGCGCCGCGCCGTCGGCCCGGAGTCCCGAGCCGCAGCCCGTGGCCGCCATCTCGTCGGGGATCGAGCTGCTGCTCGATGTGGAGCTGGAGGCGACGCTGCGCTTTGGCTGCCGCGAGCTGCCGCTGGGCGAGATCCTCGACCTCGGCCCGGGCGATGTAGTCGAGCTCGACCGTCACGTCGCCGACCCGGTCGACCTGATTGTCGGCGACAAGATCGTGGCCCGGGGCGAAGTGGTACTGGTCAATGGCAACTTTGGCCTGCGTGTGACGGAGGTCGCCGCGCCGCGCAAGCGGCTGGAGAGCATCCGATGCCTCTTCTAGGACGCCGGTCTTCGGTCCGTACCGCGCTTGCTCTCGCGCCGCCATCCTCGTCCCATGCAGAAGATGCGTGGCGTTTTTCGGAGCCCCATTCGGGACAGCGGTCCCGTTCGGCTTTTCTCGAAACCTGCGCCAACCCCGGCTGCCGCTCCGGATGGCTGCATCTATGGCGGCAGCGCACCGCGCCGTTCTTCGAGGAGGGATGGACCTGCTCGCCCCTCTGCACGGAGGCCCGCATCGCGGCGGCCGTGTCCCGTGAGCTTTCCGGACGGGAGATGGCGCGTCCGGTGCACCGGCATCGTGTGCCCATCGGGCTGCTGCTGCTCGAGCAGGGCTGGATCACGCAGGCCCAGTTGAAACGGGCCCTTGAAGCGCAGAAAGCGGCCGGCAGCGGCCGGGTGGGGCAATGGCTGATGGGACAGTCGGCCCTGGACGAGGACAGGCTGACGCGCGCTCTGGGCCTGCAGTGGAGCTGCCCGGTGCTCTCCCTCGAACACTTCGACCCTGCGGCGCTGACCGGCGTGATGCCGCGTCTCTTCATCGATGCCTACGGCGCTCTGCCCCTGCGCGTCGCGGCGGGGCGGCTGCTTTACCTCGGCTTCGAGGAGGCGCTGGACCCGGTGCTGGCCCTGGCTCTCGAACGCATGACCGGCCTGCGGGTGGAAAGCGGCGTGGTCCGCTCCAGCCAGTTCCGCAATGCCCATGCCCGCATGCTCGATGCGCGGTTTCCGTCCGTCGAGCTGATCGAGGCGGTCTCCGAGCCTGCGGCAGCCCATGCTCTGGCCCGCTCGGTCGAGCGCGCGCGGCCCGGCGCGGCCCGGCTGGTGCGGATTCACGACTGCCTGTGGCTGCGCATGTGGGAGCGGCCCGGCAGCGATGGCCAGCCCGGCGCGGGCTGGGCGCGCGACCTGGTGTGCTCGATCGGCCTCTAGCCGGGTAGCGAGGAAATTCCCGATTCAAGATGTGCGCCGCTCAGCCGATACAGGCAAAGGGAGAGGAGTCTCGGCATGAGCGAAGTACGCACCCTGATCGTGGACGACTCCTCGGTGATGCGCAAGATCGTGGAGCGCGCGCTGCGGCAGGCGGGGCTGGACCCGCTGGTAGTGCACGAGGCCGGTAGCGGCACCGAGGGGCTGGATGTTCTGAAGTCCAAGCAGGTCGATCTGATTTTGTCCGATATCAATATGCCCTCGATGGATGGGCTCGAGTTTCTGCGCCAGATTCGCGCGCAGAACCTGGCTCCGGGGGTGCCGGTGGTCATGATCACCACCGAATCGAGCGAGGAACACGTAAAGCAGGCCATTCAGGAAGGGGCCCAGGGCTATATCCGCAAACCTTTTACTGCGGAGCAGGTCAAGGAGCGGGTTCTTCCGCTGGTGAACGCGGCCTGAGCAGGCTTTCCCCACGAGGTCGGAGATGTTGTTGAACGGAATCAGGAAGGCCGTGATCGCCACTGCGCGCGCGAGCGGCCGGGATGGAGCGGAGCAAACCATGGCGTTGTCGTTGCGGGATTCTGTGCATCTGGTCGCAGATCCGAAGAATCTGGATCAAAGTGTGGACGAGGTCTTCCGGCTGATGCTGGGCGTGGCCTGCGAGCGCGTGGAGGAGAAACTGGCTCCGGCGGCTGA
>DASZRQ010000225.1:0-9540 GCA_035549115.1 Occallatibacter sp.
GCCAGCGGCATCGAGATCGCGGGCCTGCTCTTCGATGCGGGCGCGGAGAAGTCTCCGCTGTTGCTCGAAGTGGGCCCGGAGGGCAGTCACGCTGCTCATGCTGCCAATCCCATTGTGCTGCACGATGTCTTCTTCCGCGATGGCGGCGCCGGTCCGGGCCGCGTCGAAGGCAACCTGCAGATCAACAGCAACAACACCATCGTTGACCATACATGGATCTGGCGCGCCGACCACGGCGCCGATGTGGGCTGGACCCGGAACCTGAGTAACAACGGCCTCGTCGTCGACGGCGATAACGTCACCATCTATGGCCTCTTCGTCGAGCACCACCAGCAGTTTCAGGTGCTGTGGAAGGGCAATCACGGCCGCACCTACTTCTATCAATCCGAGATTCCCTACGATCCGCCGGACCAGGCCAGCTACACCAGCGCCCCCGGCGTCAACGGCTGGGCATCGTACAAGGTTGCGGACAATGTGACTGACCATGAAGCCTGGGGCCTCGGCATCTACAGCGTCTTCCGCCATCCCAATGTCACGCTCACTCGAGCCATCGAGGTGCCGCGTAAGCCCGGCGTGCGCTTTCATCACATGATGACCATCGCGCTCGACGACAAAGGAGAAATCTCCAACGTGATCGATGACAAGGGCGGCCCGACGGCGATCCAGCCGCGCAACACGCCCCGCGTCACGGAGTTCCCATAGGTTTTCCAGGTACGGCATGGTGGCGTGGGAAAATGGAGAAGTACACCATGACCAACGACGCCGCACCTGACCAGCCCATCGCCCAGCCCGACGCAGAGCCTGCTGAAAACTTCGCCGACCTCCTCAAGGACTTCGAGCGCTCCCACGCGCGCCCGGCCGATGCAGGCGCGGCGCAGCGCCAGGGCATCGTGATCTCGCTCACCGCTGACCGTGTCTTCCTCGACATCGGCTTCAAGATCGAAGGTGTCCTGCCCCGTGCTGTCTTCGAGAAGGACGCCGCTGCGGTCAAGCCCGGCGACGTAATTCCGGTCTCCATCAAGGGCCGCACAGAAGACGGCTTCTACGAGCTCACCCGCTTCAAGGTTGCGCAGCCCCGCGACTGGTCGGCGCTGGAAGCGGCCTTTGCGCAAAAGCTGTCCGTGGTGGGCACGGTCACCGGCGTAGTCAAGGGCGGCCTCACCGTGGATGTGGGTGTGCGCGCCTTTCTGCCCGCCAGCCGCAGCGGCACGCGCTATGCCGCCGATCTCGAAAAGCTCGTCGGCACGGAGATTACCTGCCGCATCACCAAGCTCGACGTTGCCGATGAAGATGTCGTGGTCGACCGCCGCTCCGTGCTGGAAGACCAGGCGCGCGCCGATGCCGAGGGCCGTCTCGCCGCAATGCAGGCCGGAGATACCGTCTCCGGAACAGTGCGCAGTCTCATGCCCTACGGCGCGTTTATCGATCTCGGCGGTGTCGACGGACTGCTGCACATCGGTGACATGTCATGGTCCCGCGTCGGCAAGCCGGAGGACGTGCTCAGCGTCGGCCAGCAGTTGCAGGTGCGCATCCTCAAGCTCGATCCAGAAACAAAGAAAATCTCCCTCGGCCTCAAGCAGCTTGCGCCCGAGCCCTGGGAAGCCGTGCCCGCGAAGTATCAGCTCAACCAGCGCGTGCAGGGCGCAGTTACGCGCGTCACGGACTTCGGCGCATTCGTCGAGCTCGAGCCCGGCGTCGAAGGCATGATCCACATCTCGGAAATGGCCTGGAGCAAGAAAGTCCGCCATCCCGGCGATCTCGTCAAGCAGGGCGACATTGTCGAGGCCGTCATCCTTGGCATCAAGCCGGAAGAGCGCCGCATCGCCCTCGGCCTCAAGCAGACACTGAACGATCCCTGGTCGGAGATTCCGCTCAGGTATCCCGCCGGCGCGCAGATTGAAGGGCCCGTGACGAAGCTGATGAGCTTCGGCGCATTTGTGCAGATCGCCGAAGGCATCGAGGGGCTCATCCACATCAGCGAGATCGTCGCCGACCGCCGTCTCAATCACTCCAGCGAAGTGCTGCACGTGGGGCAGGTCGTCAAGGCGCAGGTGCTGGCCATCGATTCCGCCAAGCGTCAGATCAAGCTCAGCATGAAGCAGCTTATCCCTACCGGCCTCGACGAGTATCTCGCCGAACGCAAGGCGGGCGACGTGGTTTCCGGCCGCGTGGTTGAGGTCTCCTCCGGCCGCGCGATCGTCGAACTTGGCGAGGGCATTCGCGCCACCTGCAGCCTCAGCGCGGGCGCAACCCCCAAGGCTGAGTCCGTCTCCGTAGGCAAGGCCGATCTGTCTTCGCTGTCTTCCATGCTGCAGGCCCGCTGGAAGGGAAGCACACCGGCCGCGTCTGCTGCGCCCGAGCCATTGCGCGCGGGCCAGATTCGCAGCTTCCGCATCGCCAGCCTGGATGCTGCGGCGAAGTCCATTGCGCTTGAGCTTGCCTAGCTGCTAGAGGTACGTCTCGTCGATGTAGCACCAGCGCCAGTCTTCGCCGCGCTCCGCGGACTGGATCAGCGGATGCTGCGTCTCGTGAAAATGCGCGCGCGCATGACGATTCGGCGAGGAGTCGCAGCAGCCCACGTGGCCGCACTCCAGGCACATGCGTAGATGCACCCACGTGCTGCCCATCTTCAGGCACTCCTCGCATCCTTTGCTCTGCGGCTTCACCTTCTTCAGGTGGTCCTTCACATGCGTACACTGTTTCGCCATCGCGCTCTCCTCTACTCCACCTTATAGTGCGCGGCCAGCGCGCGAAACTCCTCGACCTGCGCTGCGGCCCATGCGTTGTCTTTGCCCAGTTCTGCCGCCAGCAGCCGTGCCACCGGCTCCGCCATCGCGCATGCCGCCTTCGCGTTCAGAAACAGCGCTCGTGTCCGCCGCGCCAGCACATCCTCGACCGAGCGCGCCATCTCCTCCCGCGCAGCCCACACCACCTCCGCGCCAAGATACGGCAGCGCGGGATGAAGCCTCTCGGCCAGCGCCGGGTCTGCCGCCAGCGCGCGAATCTGCGCGGCATCGGCGCCGTACACTGCAAGACCCTCCAGCGTATCGGCTCCCTGCAGGTACCCATGGATGCGCAGATCGCGCGTCGGGCAGTCCGCATCGCGCAGCCGGCCCAGCGTAATCGCATGGTCCACGCAGTCCTCCGCCATGTGGCGATAGGTAGTCCACTTGCCTCCGGTAATCGTCAGCAGCCCCGAAGCATCCACGTGAACCACGTGATCGCGCGAGAGCGCCGAGGTCTTGCCATCGCCCTTCACCAGCGGACGCAGCCCCACATACACCGCCAGCACATCGGCCCGGCACGGCGGCCGGCTCAGGTAGCGGCCCGCCGTTTCGAGAATGAACTCGATCTCCTCGTCCAGCGCCTTCGGTTCCAGGCTCGGCGTCTCCACGGGCGTATCGGTGGTGCCTGCCACGGCATGCCCATGCCACGGGATCACGAACAGCACGCGCCCGTCGTTGGTGCGCGGAACCATCAGCGCCGTATCGCCCTTCAGAAACGAGCGGTCGAAGACCAGATGAATTCCCTGGCTCGTCACCAGCAGCGGCTCGGCATCTTTATTCGCCATGCGGCGAATCGAATCCGTGAACACGCCCGTCGCATTCACCACCACGCGTGCATCCACGCGCAGCTCTTCACCCGTCTCTTCGTCGCGCGCTGTGAGTCCGTTGAGATAGCCCTCTTCGTCGCGCCGCAGCGCGGTCACGGGGCAATAGTTCACCAGCGTCGCACCGTGGTCGGCCGCGGTCATCGCCAGGTGGATCAGCAGCCGCGCATCGTCGAACTGTCCGTCGTAGTAGATCACACCGCCGCGCAGTTCCTCCGGCTCCAGCCCCGGCAGCCGTTCCAGCGTCTCCTCTTTGCTCAGCACCTTGGACGCGCCAAACCCATACTTGCCCGCTAGCAGATCGTAGAGCTTCAATCCGATCCCGTAGAAAGGCGCCTCCCACCACGAGTAGTTCGGCACCACGAAGGCGAGATCGTGCACCAGATGCGGCGCATTCTGCCGCAGCAGGCCGCGTTCCTTCAGGGCCGACATGACCAGCGCCACATTCCCCTGCTCGAGATAGCGCACGCCGCCATGCACCAGCTTGGTGCTGCGGCTGCTTGTCCCCTTGCCAAAGTCGTGTGCCTCCAGCAGCACCACGTCAAAGCCGCGCGCCGCCGCATCCACGGCCACGCCCATGCCCGTCGCGCCGCCGCCAATCACGGCAATGTCCCAGGGCTCGCCGCTCGCCGCCCGCGCGCGCACCCGACGCACCATCTCATCTCTGCGCATTGTGTTTTCCTTCGGTTATTCCGTCCATGCACGCGAGCGTTCCACCGCCCGCCGCCACTGCGCACGGCGCGCTGTGCGTTCTGCTGCGCTCATCTTCGGCTTGAAAGTAACATCGCTCGTGCGCTGCGCGCGCAGAGCATCGGGGTTCGGCCAGAATCCCGTCGCCAGTCCCGCCAAATAGGCGGCGCCCAGCGCCGTCGTCTCCGTCACGCGCGGCCTGGCCACCGGCACGCCCAGCACGTCAGCCTGGAACTGCATCATCAAATCGTTCACCGCCGCGCCCCCGTCCACCCGCAGAGTCCCCAGCGGCGCATTCGTCTCGCTCTCCACCGCATCCAGCACGTCCGCCACCTGGAACGCGATGCTTTCCAGCGCCGCCCGCGCAATATGCCCTGGCTGCGTGTCGCGGCGCAGCCCAATCAGCAGTCCGCCCGCATGCGCATCCCAGTGCGGAGCGCCCAGCCCCACAAACGCCGGCACAAACACCACGCCGCCCGCATCCGGCACACTCGCGGCAAGCGCCTCTACATCGGAAGAGGCTTGAATCAGCTTCAGGTTGTCGCGCAGCCACTGCACCACGGCTCCGCCGATAAAGATGCTGCCCTCGAGTGCATATTCGAGCCGCTTCTGTGCGCTCGCGGCCACCGTTGTAATCAGCCGGTGTTTTGAGCGCACGAAGGAGGTGCCGATGTTCTGCAGCAGAAAGCAGCCTGTGCCGTAGGTGTTCTTCGCTTCGCCCGGCTGCCAGCAGAGCTGGCCGAAGAGTGCGGCCTGCTGGTCTCCAGCAATGCCCGCAATCGAGATGCCGCCGAGCCCCAGCGTCGTGGTCACCTCGCCCACTATTTCGCTGGACCATGCGACCTTCGGCAGCAGGCTCTCCGGAATCTCAAAGAGCCGCAGCAACTCGGCATCCCACTCGCCCTTCACCACGTTGAACAGCAGCGTCCGCGAGGCGTTGGTCACATCCGTCACATGCGTGTGTCCGCTCGTCAGGTGCCAGATCAGCCAGCTATCCACGGTGCCAAAGGCCAGCTCGCCTCGCTCCGCCCGCTGCCGCGCGCCCGGCACGTTATCCAGAATCCACTTGATCTTCGTCGCGGAGAAATACGGATCGATCACCAGCCCCGTGCGGCTCGAAATTTCTTCGCCCGCGCCGCCCTGCTCCAGCGCGCTGCAGGCTGCGGCCGTGCGCCGGTCCTGCCACACAATCGCCGGATGAATCGCCCGCCCCGTGGCGCGCTCCCACACAATCACGGTTTCACGCTGGTTGGTAATGCCGATCGCCGCCACATCGCGCGGCCGTGCGCCAACCTTGCCCAGCACCTCCACCGCGCAGGCCATCTGGCTCGTCAAAATCTCCGTCGGGTCGTGCTCCACCCAACCGGCCTGCGGATAGTACTGCGCAAATTCATGCTGTGCCACGGCGGCAATCGCGCCCGCCTCGTCAAACAGAATTGCCCGCGAGCTCGTGGTGCCCTGGTCGAGCGCAAGAATGTATGCCATCGATGGCCTCTCTTCGGCCTCAAGTCAATCACGCGTCCCCGCGCGCGCGCAAGGCGCTCAGATAACGTAGAGATCGACGTAGGCGTGCACGGGCATCGCTTCCAGCGCCCCGGCATCCTGCGACACCGCGAGAATGTGCTCCACGCGTTCTTCATTGAAGCGCCGGCGCAGGTTGCGCCTGAACTTCTCCATCAGCAGCGGCATCCCTTCTGCGCGCCGACGCCGATGGCCAATCGGGTACTCGACCACCTCTTCGAGAATCGTTCCGTCTTCGAGTTCGATGCACAGCGCATTGGCAATCGAGCGCTTTTCGGGGTCATGGTAATCCGCCGTGAGCCGCGGTTCCTCCACGCAGGTAATCTTCGCGCGTAGCGCGTCGATACGCGGGTCCGCGGCAACAGCGTCTTCGTAGTCAGCCGCCGTCAGCCGTCCGAATAGCAGCGGAATGGTCACCATATACTGCACGCAGTGGTCGCGGTCCGCCGGATTTGCCAGCGGACCTTTCTTGTCGATGATGCGCAGGCACGCCTCATGGGTGCGGATGGTGATGCGACGGATCGCGTCGGCAGACTTGCCCATCGCATCCAACTGCGTGCGCAGCGTCATCGCCGCTTCCACCGCGGTCTGTGCGTGGAACTCCGCCGGATAGCTGATCTTGAACAGCACGTTCTCCATCACGTAGCTGCCGTAAGGCCGCTGAAACGCAAACTCACGTCCGCCGAACGACACATCGTAAAATCCCCACGTCTTCGCGGTCAGCGCGGAAGGGTAGCCCATCTCGCCTGTCTGCGCCATCAGCGCTAGCCGCACCGCGCGGCTCGTCGCGTCGCCGGCCGCCCAGCTTTTGCGGCTGCCTGTGTTCGGCGCATGGCGATAGGTGCGCAGGCTCTGCCCATCCACCCATGCCAGGGAGAGCGCGTTGATCGTCTGCTCGCGGCTCAGGCCCAGCAGCCCGCACACCACCGCGGTTGAAGCCACTTTGACCAGCACGACATGGTCGAGACCAACCTTGTTGAACGAATTTTCCAGCGCGATGCCCCCTTGAATCTCATGTGCCTTGATCATCGCCTCCAGCACGCGCCGCATCGTCAGCGGTGCTCTGCCTTCGGCCGCAGCCGTCCGCGAGAGCCAGTCCGCCGTCGCCAGAATGCCGCCGAGATTGTCCGAAGGGTGCCCCCACTCCGCCGCGAGCCACGTGTCGTTGAAGTCCAGCCAGCGAATCATCGCGCCAATGTTGAACGCCGCCTGCACCGGGTCGAGCTGATACGCGGTCCCCGGCACGCGCGCACCGTGCGGCACTGCCATTCCCGGCACAATCGGCCCCAGCAGCCGCGTGCACGCGGGATACTCCAGCGCCTCCAGCCCGCAGCCCAGCGTGTCCATCAGGCAAGAGCGTGCCGTCGCCCATGCCAGATCGCTCGTCACCGTGTAGCCGAGCGCGTAGTCGGCAATATCGGTCAGCACCTGGTCCGGCGCCGGCCGCTCGTTGCTCATATGAGACGACACAGATTCTCCTTGGTTGAAAGCGCTAGCCGCGCACGCTCATGGGCACGAACGCGCGATTCTCCGGCCCGGTGTAGTTTGCCGACGGGCGAATGATCTTTCCATCCTGCCGCTGCTCGATCACGTGCGCGCTCCAGCCCGCCGTCCGCGCTATTACAAACAGCGGCGTAAACAGGTCCACCGGAATCCCCATCAGGTGGTAGGCCACCGCACTGAACCAGTCCAGGTTCGGGAACATCTTCTTCGTCTCGTGCATCACGCCTTCAATGCGCTCGGCGACCGCAAACAGCCGCCTGCCATCCGCATCCTTCGCAAGCCCGTGTGCAAGCGCCTTCACAATATCGCTGCGCGGATCGCTGATGGTATACACCGGATGCCCAAAGCCGATCACCACCTCGCGCGCTTCCACGCGTCTGCGAATATCCCGCTCCGCCTCGTCCGCATCGGCATACCGCTGCTGAATGTGGAGCGCCACTTCGTTCGCCCCGCCATGCTTCGGCCCTTTCAGCGCGCCAATCGCCCCGGTCATGCACGAGTGCATATCCGAACCCGTGCCCGCAATCACCCGCGCCGTGAACGTCGATGCGTTGAATTCGTGCTCCGCATACAGAATCAGCGAAGCCTGCATCGCCGCCACCCACTCCCGCTGCTGCGGCGCCCCATGCAGCAGATGCAGAAAATGCGCGGCGATCGAGTCGTCCTCCGTCTCCACCTCGATGCGCCTGCCTTTGCGCGCGAACTGCTGCCAGTAGCACAGCATGGACCCCAGCGAGGCCAGCAGACGGTCCGCGACAGCGCGGGCATCGGCATCACTGTGCGCCTCGGCCTCGGGCTGCACGCAGCCCAGCACGGAAACGCCTGTTCGCAGCACGTCCATCGGATGCGCCGTGGCCGGCAGAAGCTCCAGCGCTTGCTTTACGGCATCCGGCAATCCCCGCATCGAGCGCAGCCGCGCTTTGTAGCTGCCGAGCTGAGCCGCTGTCGGCAGCGCGCCGTGCACCAGCAGGTAGGCCACCTCCTCAAACTCGCACTGCGCGGCCAGGTCGCGAATGTCATACCCGCGGTAATGCAGATCGTTGCCGCTGTGGCCCACGGTGCACAGCGCCGTATTACCCGCCGCCGTGCCGGAGAGCGCCACGGACTTCTTCGGCCGGAATGCTGTCTCTGCTCCGTCTGCGCTCATCGGTTCTCCTTCCCGCGCTCCTCGGCAAACAGCGCATCCAGCTTCGCTTCATAGGCGTGGTAGTCGAGATGCTTGTAGAGATCGGCGCGGCTCTGCATCATGCTGATCACATTCTTCTGTGTCCCCTCCGCGCGGATCGTCTCGTACACCTTCAGCGCGGCGGCGTTCATGGCGCGATAGGCCGCGCAGCAGTAGAGCACAATGTCCACGCCCGCTCCGGCCAGTTCGTCGCGCGTAAACAGCGGCGTCTTGCCGAACTCCGTGATATTCGCCAGAATCGGCACGCCCGCCGCGCGCCGGAACTCCGCATACATGCTGAGTTCTGTCACCGCCTCGGCAAAGATCATGTCCGCGCCAGCCGCCACATATGTCTGCGCACGCGCAATCGCTGCTGCCAGGCCCTCGCTCGCCAGCGCATCGGTCCGTGCCATGATCACGAACTGCGCGTCGGTGCGCGCATCCACCGCGGCCTTGATGCGGTCCGCCATCTCCCCGGCTGCGACCAGCTCCTTGCCCGGCCGGTGGCCGCAGCGCTTGGCGCTCACCTGGTCTTCAATGTGAACCGCGCCCGCGCCCGCCTTGATCATCGATCGAATCGTCCGCGCAATGTTGAACGCGCCGCCCCATCCCGTGTCGATATCCACCAGCAGCGGCAGTGTCGTGACATCCGTGATCCGCCGCACATCGGTCAGCACGTCGTCCATCGTGCTGATACCCAGGTCCGGCATGCCCAGCGAGTTGGCCGCCACGCCTCCGCCGGAGAGATACAGCGCGCGAAAGCCAGCCGCCTCCGCAAGCCGCGCCGTATAGGCGTTGATGGCTCCCGCCACCTGCAGCGGCTTTTCCGCCGCCAGCGCCGCGCGGAAGCGCGCCCCTGGAGATGCCTGCGATGTAGTCTCGTTCATCAGTCTTCCTTGCGCCGCATCATAGCAGCCCGGTCAGGTGCGCTTCACGCGCGCCAGTGCGCGGTGCGACAATGCTTGCGGTGAGACCATGCGCAAGGTGCCTGGCTCCTCTCATAAGGAGATACCGTCATGAAGCGACTGTTCCTGTGCGCCGGCGTTCTGGC
>DASZRQ010000226.1:0-12113 GCA_035549115.1 Occallatibacter sp.
GGGTACCTGCCGTCCCCGGCGGGCCGGTAGATGTCTGCGCGCAGCGTCACGCCGTCGCGCGTCTTCATCGGCACATTGTGTTCAACGGTGATCTGCGGCTCAACAGACTGGCCGTGCAGCATGCCCGCAAAAGAGGCGAGCAGAACAAAGGCAAGAAATTTTCGCATCCCAGAATCCCCCGGCGTCAAAGCCGAGGCCATTCTAACGCCCTGTGCCTGGAGACCCGTTACAGGTGCGCGCTGCCCAGCAGAATGCCGATCCCGTAGGTCACCGCGCCTTCCACCGCGCCCACAATCGTCATCTCCATCCCCGACGACCACCACGAGCGGATCGTGATCAGGCTCTTGGCAGCGCCCACCGCGAAATGCGCCGCCAGCGACACAATCGCCGCCGTGATCACCGCGGGCACACCGCTCATGAAGAAAAACGGGATCACTGGAATGATCGCGCCCACTGCGGTCGAGAGCGCGCCGGAGCTGGCCGACACCATTGGATTCGACAGCGCTTCCTCCGTCGTTCCCAGCCGCTCCGTAGTCAGCGCGCGCAGCAGTTGCTCGGGGTCGCTGGCAATGTGGTTCACCATGTGGATGGCGTCCGCCTCGGGCAGCCCTTTCACCTGGTAGTAGAGCGCCAGCAGCTCGCGCGCCTCGGGCCCGTTCATCTTGATAGCCTCGCGTTCGCGGGCAATCTCCGCGTGATAAATCTCCTGCTCGCTCTTCGCCGCCAGGTACGCGCCCGAACCCATCGACAGCGCCGACGCGATCATGCCCGAAAGCCCGGCCAGCAGCACATATTTGCTGTCGCCCGCCGTCGCGCCGGAGACGCCCGACACAATCCCGAAGATTGCGCCCAGCCCGTCGTTCACGCCGTAGATCGCGTCGCCGATCCACGCACCCGGCTGCTTGCGTCCCGCGTCGCGCTTGGCCAGCATCTCTTCGAGCACCGCCTTGGGGTCCACCTTTGGCGCGCCCGCTGGAGCCTGATAGTGCCCGCGCAGCAGCGACCCCAGCTCGCGATGATGCTCCTTCTCGTCCTCGATCACATGCTCGAGAATTGCGATCGATCCCTCGTCACCCAGTTCCTTCAACTGTGTGCCGTAGCGCGCAATGTCGCGGCTCTCCTCAATCTCCAGCCGCCGCAGCGCCAGCTTGGCGCCGCCGGCGCGGTTGGCCAGCGAGTCCGCCTCGCCTCCCGGCCCGCCCGTGTACTCCGGTTTGGTGCCGCCCAGCTCCTGGATGCGCTGCTCCCACAGCGCCGCATGCTCCAGCTCGGCCTGCGCCAGATGGCGCAGCACCTGCGCCCGAACCGGGTCCGGATCGCGGTCCGCCAGCGTCTGATAGGTGTGGTATCCCTCCATCTCCGCCTGCCAGTTGCCTTCGAGAGCCTCCAGCACCTTCTTGGTCTTTGCGCTGTTCAATACCTGGATCGGCACGCACATCTCCTTGAGAATTGCCTTGAGAATACCCGATGCTCAGTCTGCCCCGGTAGACCGCCTCCGCGCCGTGCCTGCGCGCACTTCCCATGCAACCGGCTTTCCGTATAGTGTTGTGTGCAGCCCAATGCGGCGGCAGGCGTCCAATCGCCCTCCGCGCTGGCGCGCGCAACCCAGCGCAACACGAATGCCCTCAACGGGCTGAATCTTTTTGAGGAAGCGGGGAACGACCTTTCATGTCCACACGCTCGACACCTCCGGCGCAAACCACGCCGAACTACACCGGCCCCTTTATCACCGTGGCCGTGCTGTTCTTTATCTTCGGGTTCATCACCAACCTCAACATGGCCCTTGTGCCCCATCTGCGGAACATCTTCACCCTTCCGTATGCCTGGGCCATGCTGGCTGAGTCGGCATTCTTCCTCGCCTACTTCGTCTTCTCCTCGCCCACCTCCAAGCTGATCGAGACCATCGGCTACAAGAAAACGATGGTCGTCTCGCTCTTTATCCAGGTAGTCGGCTGCCTGCTGTTCGTGCCCGCGGCCAAGTCGGTCAGCTTCCCGCTCTTTCTCACCGCCGTATTTATCGTCGGCGCGGGCGTCACCGCCCTGCAAACTGCGGCCAACCCGTATGTCGCCATCCTCGGCCCGGAGCACAGCGCTCCAGTCCGCCTCACTCTGGCCCAGGCGCTCAACTCTCTCGGCGGCACCATCGCTCCGCTCGTCGCCGGCGCATACATCCTCACAGACCCGGCCAGCACCGCGACCAAAGCCGCAGTCGCCAATACCGTGCGCGGCCCCTACATCGCCATCGCGGGCGGCCTGCTGATTCTCGGCGTCGCCGTCGCCTTCATGCACCTGCCGCAGATTGCGCAGACCCAGTCCTTCCGCCCCGCCAAGGAAGGCGACCCGATTCTGAGCCGCAGCATCTGGGGCTACAAGCACACGGTGCTCGGCGCCATCTGCATCTTCCTCTATGTCGGCGTCGAAGTCGGCCTCGCCTCTATCGCCGTCAACTACTTCAAGAACCAGGGCATCGATAGCGAGAAGACCGCTTCGTTCCTCGTCTCGCTCTACTGGGGCGGCGCGCTGATTGGCCGTTTGCTCGGCTCCTGGATGCTCACCAAGATCAAGGCCGGCAAGCTGCTCGCCGTCTTTGGCACCGTCGCGGCCATACTCCTCGCAGTCTCCATGATGAGCACGGGCAACGTCGCCATCTGGACCATGGTGCTCTGCGGTTTCTTCAACTCCATCATGTTCCCAAACATCTTCGCTCTGGGCATCGCCGGACTGGGACCGCTCACCAGCAAGGGTTCGGGGCTCATCATGACGGCCGTTGTCGGCGGCGCGATCGTGCCTTTCCTCATCGGCGCCGCAGCGGATCGCTTCGGCATCCAGCACGCCTTCCTGATCCCTATTTTCTGTTACCTCTTCATCGCCTTCTACGGCTTCTCCGGGCACAAGCCCTCGAAGACCATCACAGCCTAGGCATTGCAATCTGCCCTGAAGGCCCTCCGGCACCTCGCCGGAGGGCCTTCGCATTTGCCGTTGCCCACTGCCGTTGCGTAATACGCGCGCAATCAGCTATTTACGGCCTCCCGTTTTCTTCATTCCGATTTCTCTTGACTTCTATCGCAATCAGCAATATATTTATTGCAATTTGCAATTCATCGGCGCACCTCTCCGAAACCAACCCAAAGCGCGCTCAGGGCAAATCGATGAAGCTCGGCGAAAAAATCCGTTACCTGCGCGAGGTCGAAGGCAGCCTCCGCGGCCTCAATCGCGCCATGAGCCAGCAGGAGCTGGTGCGCGCCATCGACGCCGAGACCGGCTCGAAGCTGAGCCAGAGCTACCTCTCGCAGATTGAGAGCGGCGCGCGCCCGCACCTGACCAACACCACGCGCCAGCTCCTTGCCGGGTTCTTCAAGGTGCATCCCGGCTACCTGGTCGATGACCCGGAGGGTTACTCGCCGGAGTTGCAGAGCGATCTGCGCAACGTCGAGTCCAAGCTCGACCTCTGGCTCGTCGACGGCGCGGAGCGATTCCGCCGCGACCCGGAGCTGAAGCAGGCTCTGCTCGCGGTCGCGCGGCACGAGAACTCCCGCGAGTGTCTTTTGCTCCTTGAGTCGATTCTGGAGACTCCGGAGCTGCTGCCGCGGCTGATGGAGGTGCTGCGGCCGAAGCGCGAAACGCAACCGGAAACCAGCGGCGCACACAAACCCCAAACACGGAAACAGACGCGGAAACAGGGGGCGTAACGATGACCTGGGAAGGCTTCTATCTCGTCTGCTTTTTGGTTGGCCTTGGCTTGAGCGTCGTCTCGCTGCTGGGCGGCATGGGGCACTTCGGCGGCCATGTGCATCTGCACGTTTCGCACGCGGGCCACGCGCTGCATGTGCCCAACCCGGCGCATGGCGAGGCCACGGTTCCCTGGTGGAACGCGTTTTCGCTGATGATCTTTCTCTGCTGGTTTGGCGCGGCAGGCTATCTCCTCACGCGCTATGGCAGCTTTGTTGCCGCCGTCGTTCTTGTGCTGGCCGCGCTGTGCGGCCTGGCGGGCGGCGCGCTTGTCTTCCTGTTCCTCACGCGGGTGCTCATGCCGCACGATCGCGAGCTGACCGCGGACGAAACCGATGTTGTAGGCGCCGTGGGCTATGTCTCCTCGCCCATCCGCGCCGGAGGCACGGGCGAGATTGTGTACGAGCAGTTGGGTGCGCGGCGGTCGGCGCCGGCGCGCTCTGAGACGGGCGAGGCGTTCGAAAAGCAGGACGAGGTCTACGTCATCGCCTGGGAAAAAGGCATCGCCTACGTGCGGCGGTGGGATGACACCCTGGGCAGCCACTAGGCAATCGGCTGCCCTGCCGGCCAAAGGACCGGCGCAAGCAATGAGCAACACGACCGTGCTGATTACGGACATGGCCATCCTGGTGGCGATCTTTGCCCTTGGGTTTCTGGCCAAGATGTTCCCGAAGAACGGCCGCAACGCCGGCCACAAGCAGTAAAACCATCAACCATTCAGGCTCCCGGGCGAAAGGACCGGGAACGCGATGACGAATCAGATCATTCTCTTTGCAGGACTCGGGCTGTTGGCGCTGATCTTTCTCATGGGCATCCTTGCCAGGATGTATCGCAAGGCCGGGCCCAATGAGGCCTTGATTGTCTACGGATTCCGCGGACCGCGCGTCATCAAGGGCCACGGCACGGTGATCTTCCCCATGGTAGAGAACTGCCGCGAGCTCTCGCTCGAGCTCATGAGCTTCGACGTGGCTCCGCAGCAGGATCTCTACACCAAGCAGGGCGTCGCCGTCACCGTCGAAGCCGTCGCGCAGATCAAGGTGCGCAGCGATCAGGCATCCATTCTCACTGCGGCTGAGCAGTTCCTCACCAAGACCCCGCCGCAGCGCGAAGGCCTCATCCGCCTCGTCATGGAAGGCCATCTCCGCGGCATCATCGGCCAGCTCACGGTCGAACAGATCGTGAAAGAGCCGGAGATGGTGGGTGAGCGCATGCGCGCCACCTGCGCCGAGGACATGAGCAAGATGGGCCTCGAAGTGATTTCGTTCACCATCAAGGAGGTGCGCGACAAGAATGAGTACATCGCCAACATGGGCCGTCCCGATGTGGCGCGCATCAAGCGCGATGCCGATGTGGCTGCGGCCGAGGCCGAGCGCGACACGGCCATTCAGCGCGCCAACGCGCTGCGGGCATCGGCCATCGCCAAGGCGCAGGCCGACCAAGACCGCGTCATCGCCGAGACCGCATCGCAGACCCGACAGGCGGAGGCGCAGCGCGACCTCGACATCAAGAAGGCCGAATATGCCGAGCAGAGCCGCCGCCAGCAGGCCCAGGCCGACAAGGCCTACGAACTGCAGACCAACGTCATGCAGCAGCAGGTCACGGCCGAGCAGGTGAAGGTGCTGCAGGTGGAGAAGGAGGGCCAGATCAAGGTGCAGGAGGCCGAAATCCAGCGCCATGAGAAGGAGCTGATTGCCACCGTGCTGAAAGAGGCCGAGGTCAGCCGCCAGCGCATCGAAACCCTCGCCGCCGCGGAGAAGGCTCGCCTCACTGCAGAGGCCGAAGGCCGCGCCTCTGCGATTCGCACCCAGGGTGAAGCCGAGGCCGCGATCATCTTCCAGAAAGGCGAGGCCGAAGCGAAGGCCATGAACGTCAAAGCCGAGGCCTATCAGGAGTGGAACCAGGCCGCGGTGGTCGACAAGCTGCTCACCAACATGGCCGATGTGGTGCGTGCCATGGCCGAGCCGTTGAGCAAGGTGGACAAGATCACGGTCGTGTCCACGGGCAACGATGGCTCCGCCGGGGTCAACAAGATCACCGGCGACATGACCAAGATCGCGGCGCAGGTGCCCGCGCTCTTTGAGGCGCTCAGCGGCATGGACATCAAGCAGTTGATGGCCAACGTGCAGGGCATGAAACAGAAACCGGAGAACGGCACGGCAGCGTAAGCCGTGCGCATCGGCAACCTATTCCGGTCCTGAGCATTCAGCGCAGGACCGGAACACCAACCACGCCATACGACGAGGAACCCATGAAGACATCCCGCATGCTCATTGCCGCAGCCGCTTTGGTGCTCACATCCGGCGCATCTGGCATCATCGCTCAGGCCTATTCCGTCGGAACAGATGGCAAACTCAACCAGGAACAGACCGCACCTGCCATTCCACCTGAAGATCAGCCTTCCGCGCAGCAATTGGCGCGCCTCTTCGAGGTCATGCAGGTTCGCCGCCAGGTTCAGAACGTCCAGAAATCAATCGCCGATCTGGCCGAGGGCCAAATTCACGCCCAGATTGAAGCTACCAATGCGCAGTCGCCCTCGCGCTCACGGCTCACGCCCTCGCAACGGGCGACAATCGATCAGTTGCTACAGAAATATATCGAGAAGGCAGTCTCCCTGTACCCGGTAGACGAGATGTTGAACGACATGACGCCGATCTACCAGCGGCACTTCACGCGCGAAGATGTCGACGCGATAATCGCTTTCTACTCGTCTCCCGCGGGGCAGCACATGATTGCGGCACAACCGCAGATCGCGCGGGAATATATGCCGCTCGTCATGAATCGTGCCGCAGAACGCAGCCGCGCTCTGAATGACCAGCTTAAGAAGGATTTGATGGGGCTTGTGCAGTCGTCAGGCTCGGCCTCATCCCAACCCAGCCATAAGTAACCTTGCGCCGCCGGCGCACCAAGGAGGAAACCATGTCACTACTGGAGAGGGTAAGCACACTGCTCCGCGCCAATCTGAATGATCTGGTCGAAAAGGCCGAAGACCCCGAGCGCATGCTCAAGCAGGTGGTGCTCGACATGGAAAATCAGCTCCTGCAGGTCAAGACGCAGGTGGCCATCGCCATTGCCGACCAGCATCTGCTCGAGAAAAAGCGCGCCGAGCAGGAGACGCAGGCCGCCGAGTGGCGCCGCAAGGCCGAACTGGCCGTCACCAAAAATCAGGACGACCTGGCCCGCGCCGCGCTCGAGCGCTCCCTGAGCCACGATGCGCTGATGAAAGGCTTTGCCGAGCAGGCCGAGGACCAGAAACATGAAGCCGACAACCTGCGCAGCGCATTGCGCAAGCTGGAGCAGAAGCTCACCGAAACCCGTGCACATTGTGAGATGCTCGTCGCCGAGCACCGCCGAGCCAAGATCGTCGGCCGCGCCACAAAATCCCGGCAGACCATAGGCACCGGCCAGCAGCAGACCATCGACCGTATGAAGAGCAAGGTCCACGTCACCGCAGCGCAGAACGCGGCGGCCACCGAGGTTCTTGCTCCTGAATCCCTCGAAGACAAATTCCGCGCCCTCGAGAGCGAGGACAAAGTGGAAGCGCTGCTGAACGAGATCAAGAGCCGCCAGGCCGTCTCATAGAGGCCTGGCACACTGACAATTGGTAATGGGTTCCGACAATTTTTTACATCGGGGAGGCCATTCCGGCGTCTAATCTGTGTGGACATTCTCACACGGGCGTGCTGCCGGCGAATGCCGTTGAGCATTCCCGGCTTAGTTGCGCGATGGCATTTGTGGAATACCGCGCAAACTCTCCCGGTTCGCTGGTGAATAGATGCGTTTGAGCCCAACCTCTCTCTTCGGAGTCTGCGCGGCTACTTGTCTGCTGCTCCTCTCGATCTCACCCCTGCGTGCGCAGCAGCCCTGTGCTGCCGCCGCGCCATGCGCTGAAGCAAAGTCTGATCCAGCAACGGCAGCGCCGGAGATTCCCGACGCGCCCGACACCGCACCCGCGCAGGCCACCGCCGTAAACGGCACCGTGACCGACACCAACGGTGACATCGTTCCCGGAGCAACCGTCACTCTTGACGGCGGTTCCGCCGCCGATCGCCAGACCGTCACCTCGAACGATAGCGGCTTCTTCGAGTTCAAAGGCCTCAAAGCCTCGGTTCCTTATCACGTCACCATCACCGCGCCGGGCTTCATCGCCTGGACCTCGCCGGTAATCAATCTCACATCAGGCCAGTTCTTTACCCTCACCGGCATTCAGATTCAGCTCGCCGGCGGCGTCTCCTCTGTCACCGTGTACTCTTCCACCGAGCAGATCGCCACCCAGCAGGTTCAGATTGAAGAGCAGCAGCGTGTGCTCGGCATCATCCCCAACTTCTACGTCGTCTATGACGCAAAGAGCGCCGTGCCCATGACGACAAAGCTCAAATTCAAAATGGCACTGCGCGTCTCCTACGATCCCATCAGCTTCCTGGGCGCGGCTTTTCTCGGCGGCGTCAACCAGGCAGCCAACACGCCCGACTATCCGCAGGGCTGGCTCGGTTACGGACAGCGCGTGGGCGCTGTCTATGCTGATGGATTCACCGACATCATGTTCGGCGGCGCGATTCTTCCCTCGCTCCTCCACCAGGATCCACGCTACTTCTACCAGGGCACCGGCACCATCAAATCGCGCACTCTGCACGCCCTCGCCAATCCCTTCATCTGCCGCGGCGATAACGGCAAGAACCAGATCAACTACTCCAGCATGGGCGGCGACCTGATCTCCGCATCTATCTCCAACGCCTACTATCCCAAGTCGAATCGCGGCGTCAGCTTTGTCTTCACCGGGTTTGCCATTGACACGGCCGAACGCGAGGCCAGCAGCGTGATTCAGGAGTTTGTCATCCGCAAGCTCACTCCGAGCGCCAAACACCAGAACTAACGCACGCCGGAGCCGCTCCCTCGCCATCATTTACTCTGGATAGAAGTCCGAAAATCAAAAGACGCGGACCCTATACGCCGAATTCCTGCAGTCCCAGCCCGACATCTGCTGAAGCGGCATTCCCGAGTTTGTCCGGCCCTGCCGGATGAGGTAAATCCACGCATGCGCATTATTCCCCCATCCACCCTGCTCGGCATTCTTCTGGCCGTGCCATCATCTCTGCTCGCTCAGCACAACCCAGCTCTGCCAGACAGCAGCTCCGTGATTCAGCCTGCGGCCCTCGACACCTCCGCCACCTTCGCCGATGCTCTGCCGGATGCACCTGAGCCGCAGCAGCAGAATGGGCAAAAGCCGTCCCAGCCAGATGCCTCCAAACAACAGCCCAAGCGCATCCTCGGCATCATGCCCAACTATCGCGCTGTCAGCGCCGGCTCCATTCCTCCTCCGCCGGGTCCCAGGCGCGCCTTCATCATCGCCACCCAGAACAGCTTCGACTACTCTTCGTTTGTCTTCGTTGGCCTCACCTCGCTTATCGCCGAGGGCGAAGACGCGCACCCGAGCCTAGGCAAGGGCGTTCCTGGCTTCTGGGCCTACTCCTGGCGCGGCTTCATCGACAAGACCGATGGCAACTACTGGGTCATCTTCGCACTGCCCACTGTCCTGCACGAAGATGAGCGCTACTTCGCCAAGGGTAGTGGCGGAATCTGGAAGCGGGGCCTCTACTCCTCCTCACGCATTCTCATCGCGCGCGACTACCATGGCCACGACACCATTAACGGCGCCGAGTTGCTTGGCCGCGGCATCGCGCAGGGCATCTCCACCACCTATTACCCCAGTGCCGACCGCTCCGCCAGCGCGCTCGCCTCAAAGTACGGTTATGCGCTTCTGCGCGATGCCGCCACCAATACCTTCCGCGAGTTCTGGCCGGATATTGCAACGCACATCCTGCACCGCCATCCCTAAAGCGCCGTTTGCGCTCCTGCGCGGCGAGCGGTACTGCAGCGGCAAGTTCCACATCTGGAGCCTGCAGACGCACCATCTGGCGCGGCCAATCGCGGTGCGCTATAAAGGAGACGCTTCCGCGCCTGCTTTGCGCGGGCCTATCTCCGCACCCAGCAAGGAGCCCGAATGGCATTCGCCATGCCCGCGCAGGAATCTGACCCCGGCCACAACGGCTCGTTTCTTCCTTCCACAGGCCGCGCGGCCTTCTTTCTCGTCACCGGACTCTTTTTCCTGTGGGGCGTAGCCAACAACCTCAATGACGTGCTCATTCGCCAGTTCATGAAGTCGTTTGAGCTCTCGCGTCTGCAGGCCGGCCTCGTGCAGTCGGCCTTTTATATTGGCTACTTCACCTTCTCCATTCCCGCCGCCCTCACCATGCAGCGCCGCGGCTATAAATTCGGCCTCGTCACAGGGCTGCTGCTTTACGGCGCTGGCACATTTCTTTTTCTTCCCGCCGCGGCTCTCGGCAGCTATGCACTGTTCCTGCTCGGACTCTTCGTCATCGCCAGCGGCCTGGGCTTTCTTGAGACCGGCGCAAACCCGCTCGTCGCGCAGCTCGGCGACACCTCCACCTCCGTCCGCCGACTCAACTTCTCGCAGGCCTTCAATCCGCTCGGCTCCATCGCCGGCGTGCTTATCGGCACGCTCTTCATCTTCTCCGGTGTCGAGCTCGGCCCCGCGCAAATTGCGCATCTGAAACAGACTGGCGCCTATGCGGCCTACCTGCACCACGAAACTATGCGCGTCGTTCCGCCCTACCTCGCCATCGGTGCTGTGGTACTGCTGTGGGCCCTGCTCATTGCGCGCACCGGCTTTCCCACCATTGCCACAGCTCCGCCTGATGCGAGCGCCGAGCCTCGTGGCAGCTATCGTGCCTTATTGCGCTATCCCAACTTTCTCTTCTCTGTGGTCGCACAGTTCTGCTACGTGGGCGCACAGGTGGGCACGTGGAGCTACTTCATCCAATACGTGCAGGACTACACCCACCTGCCCGAGAAGACCGCCGGCTACTTTCTCACCGGCACGCTGGCAGGCTTCGGCATTGGCCGCTTCCTATCGAGTCAACTGATGCGCGTTATCCCGGCGAGCACGCTCATGGGCATCTTCGCCGCCGCCAACATTGTGCTGGTCGCCATCGGCATGCTGTTGCCCGGCTGGATCGGCCTCTGGGCCATTTTCCTCACCAGTTTTTTCATGTCGCTCATGTTCCCCACCATCTTCGCGCTCGGCATTCGCGGCCTCGGTCCCCACACCAAGCCCGCCGCGTCGCTGCTCGTCATGTCCATCATTGGCGGAGCTGTCTTCACACCGCTCATTGCGCTCGTCTACCAGGCCGCACACAGCATGGCTCTCGCCATGGGCGTGCCGCTGGCCTGCTATCTCTGCGTCGCGGCCTATGCCTTCTGGGGCAGCCGCTTACCCACGCACAGCACCGCCTGACCCGCGGAGTGCATGGCATCTTTTCAGCCAATGAGAGAAGGAACGCCCGGCATCAGATGGATTGGCTAACAACGGAAGCCGCTGCTCCTGATGGGCAATCAACAATCAAGATGTGCGCCGGTCACGAACGATGCGCGCGGGCACGCCGGCAACAGTTGTCTTTTCAGGAACGTCATCCCGCACCACGCTGTTCGCACCTATGATTGCATCGTCGCCAACAACAATAGAGCCAATCAACACCGCGCCGGCACAGATAAACGCATTGTTGCCAATCGTTGGGTAAGCGGCCCCGCCGCTATGCGAGTTCGCCTCTCCGATTGTGCTGTTTTGATGGATAGTGGCCCCTGCCCCGATCACTGCGCCGCGTCCTATTACGACTCCGACCGGGTGATAAATGAGCAAGCCTGGGCCAATCCGGCATTCTGAATAGAGTTCCGCTCCAGTCCGGGAGACCGACATCACCTTCAGGATGGCCGGGAGCAGCTTGATTCGCTTCAGATAAAACCAATGGGCCAGCCGGTAGTACACCACCGCCTTGAATCCAGGATGCAGCAGGAAAAGGTAGAAAAAGCGGAAGACTCCCGCAGACGGGCTCAGCCGCAGCAAATCCGCCTTGAGCAGAGAGATCAGGCTGTGCGCTGCCGCACCATCGCTTGGCTGGTTTCTCGCTGAAGAGCCGGGCTCATTCATTTAGGTATGTACAAGCCTTCTAGTGCCAGCATTTCTGATTATCGACTCTTGATACCAACATCCAGAAGCTTGAGTCTTCGCACCAGTATAGTGCCAGCGCGCTTGCCGATTAGAAACCAGGCTACCGCCAACTGCTCCCAGGTACTGCTCTGCCCAGATACCTCAGTAACCAGAGCTGCAGCCGGTTCCCGCCGGAATTCTGTTCAGAGCGTACTAATACTTGGTGCCGGGAGGGGGGGTCGAACCCCCATGACCGCAAGGGCCGGCGGATTTTGAGTCCGCTGCGTCTGCCAGTTCCGCCATCCCGGCCAGGGAAAACGCCTGAATCCAGCGCTTGTTGCATTGTAGCAGTTGCGCAATTTGCCAGCGCCTTCCATGCACC
>DASZRQ010000227.1:0-16999 GCA_035549115.1 Occallatibacter sp.
TCCTTGGCGCTGTCCGGGATGATGATGCCGCCGCGGACCGTCTCGGTCTCTTCGACACGGCGGACCAGGATGCGGTCATGGAGCGGGGTGAAGGTGGTGGTCACGGATGTTGCTGCCATTGCTTCGCTTCTCCTTCACACGCGGGCAGGGTCGCGCCCCGGCCGCGGGTTTCTTGGGTTGAGAGTGAGTGCAGATACTTCGGACCGGCCCATCCAAAACTGCTCAAAGGGCCTTTGGCAATTCCGCTGGCAATGCGCTAGCAGTCTTGCCTTCCAATTGCTAACGATAGGAAATCCCGGCTCAACTTGTCAAGCGCGCAAGATTAAATGTGAGTGACTTATGCTCATATTTTACGAAAATGCAGGCACCGCATCATCTAAGTTATTCATTCAAAAGTATAAATCAGTCCTTCAGATGCTGAATCGCATGGAGCCAGTGAATCCTGCGGCGAAACTGCAGGGCGCGAACGCCCAACGCCCGGAAAAAGGGAAGGGCGATCAGGGCCTGGGCCAGACCGCAGAGCGGAACAAGCGCCAGATCGGCCAGCGCGGGTGCTGTGGCCGCAGCGCGGAGCAGCTGCAGGCGCGGGCCGGATTGTGCGGCAAACCAGTTGAGCTGGCCGCGCACGTGATTCTCCGGATGCTTGCGGGCGAAGAGCCGGTCGCCTGCGGCAAAGATGCGCGCATCGCGGACGAGCGTCGCGGCGGACTTGTCGTAGTGCTGCCGGGCCACGGCCTCGGGAACCGCCACAGCGCGCGCGCCCGCAGCCAGCAGCCGGTAGCCAAGCTCAAGGTCCTCGCGCATGCGGAAGGCTTCGTCGAAGCCGCCCGCGCGGAGAAGAAACTCGCGCCGGAGAGATGTGTTGCTGAAGATCGAGGGGATATCGATCCAGCCGTCCGTGGATTCGAGAGTCCAGGTCAGGTTGCGCGCGGCGAATTCCTGCTCGAAGCATGCCGCAGCCAGGGTGCGTGGGCTGTCCGGGCTCAGCGTAAGCGAGCCGAGCGCGATGAGATCGTCGGCATCCGCGTGCGCGGCGGCGTGCGCGGCAATCAGGCCGGGGTCGCAGAGCATGTCGTCGTCGAGAAACAGAATCAGCTCGCCCGCGGCGGCGTGGATTCCGGCATTGCGCGCGGCGGAGGGGCCGCGATTCGGCTGCTCCAGAACGCGCAGGGGAACAGGCGCGGCGAGCACGCCAAGCGCCTCGGCAGTGCCGTCGGTGGAGCCATCGACAACAACAATGATTTCGGACGCGGGAAGCCGCTGCGCGAAGAGCGTGGAGAGCATGCGCTGCACAAGGTCTCGCCGGTTGTAGGTGGGGATGACGACGGAGATCTTCATGCGCGGGCGCTCAGTGCGGAACGGACCAAACTCGGCTGTAACCGAAATGTAGAATCAATCTACTATTGCATGCGCCTGCGACGGGGAGAAAAGCCGTGCTGAAGAAGGTGTTGCCAAAGCCGGTGCGTGCATGGCTGCGCGGCAGGCGTCAGGCGCTGGATCGCAAGCTGCTGGTGCTGGACCGCGTGACGGACTGGGGCGTGCTGCGCCGCACCACGCCGTATCGCAGCGGCCTGGGCGGGCGGCGCGGCAGCTACATCGACCGCTTCTACATCGAGGCCTTTCTCGCGCGCCACCGCGAGGCGATCCGCGGACACGTCGTCGAAATCCAGAGCGACGAATACACGGTGATGTTCGGCGATGGCCGCGTGACGAAGTGCGACATCCTCGACATCAACCCCGCGAACGAGCAGCGCACGCTTGCGCTGGACCTGACGCAAACAGATGAAGCGCCGGAGAACGCCTTCGACTGCGCCATCTGCACGCAGACCCTGCTGCTGATTCGCGATTATCCGGCGGCGATTCGCACGCTCTACAGGATGCTGAAGCCTGGCGGCGACCTGCTGGTGACGGTGCCGGGCATCTGCCCCGTGATTCGCGGGCCGCTGGTGGCCGGCGAGGGCGAGGACTGGTGGCGGTTCACCGGACGCTCCGCGCAGTATGCGTTCGCTGAGGTCTTCGGCGCGGAGAATGTGCGCGTCGAGACCTATGGCAACGTGCTCGCGGCCACGGCCTTTCTGCACGGGCTGGTGCAGGAGGAGCTGACCCGCGAGGAACTCGAGTCTCACGATCCTGACTACGAGATGATCGTGGCCGTGCGCGCGACCAGGCCGGCGGAGCGCTGACCGATGGAGCCGGTGCGCGGTCTGGTTTCCGTCACGATCCCGTTTCTGAATGCGGAGCGCTTTCTGGCCGAGACGGTGGAGAGCGTGCGCGCGCAGAGTTACGCGCACTGGGAGCTGCTGCTCGTCGATGACGGCTCGACCGACGGCAGCACCGCGCTGGCAAAGGCCTACGCAGAACGCGAGCCGCTGCGCGTCCGCTATTTGGAGCATGAAGGGCATCGCAACCTCGGCGTGAACGCGGCGCGCAATTTGGGTGCGCGGCATGCGCGGGGCGAGTATCTGGCATTTCTCGACTCGGACGATCTATGGCTGCCGCGCAAGCTCGAAGAGAGCGTGGCCGCGCTGGAGAAACACCCGGAAGCCGGGCTGCTGTTCGGCTCGACCGAATACTGGTACGAGTGGGACCCGGTGGGGAACCGCGGTAGGAACGATGTCACGCCGCCGCTGGCTCCCGGCGAACGTGTCTATGCGCCGCCGGCGCTTGCGGCGCTCAGCTATCCGTTGGGCGAGTATGGCGCAGCCTGTCCATGCAGCTTTCTGCTGCGGTGCTGGGCCTTTGAGCGCGTGGGCGGCTTCGACGAAGCCTTTGCCCCGGCGACATTCCAGCTTTATGAGGACGTGGCGTTTCTCACCAAGCTGTACCTGCACGTTCCGGTCTACGTCAGCAGTGCCTGCCTGGACCGCAACCGCTGCAGTCCGCACTCGATGACCCGCCAGGCGGAGAACATGCGGAAGGAAGAGGCCGCGCGGCGCTACTACTTCCAGTGGCTGCGCGACTACCTGCGCCAGCAGGCGGTCCATGATCCCGCCATCTGGCGCGCGGTGCGGCGGGAGTCGTGGTTCTATGCGCTGCCGCTGCCTGCGGCAAAACAGGTGCGCCGTGTGCGGAACAAGGCCCGGCGCGTCATGCAGCGTCTGGTTGGTTGAGGGCCGCTTGCACACTTTCGTTTCATCGAAATCCAACAATCTGTGCGGGCAGCACGAGGCGGCGGCCGGGTGATACTGTACCCTTTGGTCGAAATCGCGCGGGCTGCGGCGCGCGTGCGGCCAGATGCTGCTCCGGCGGCATCCTAGGGTTCGGGAGCACGGCTCGATGATGGAATTTCACATTGCGCGAAAGGCGCGCGAGCGCTATCGCTTTGCGGAGACGCTTTTCTCCTATAACGGCAACGTGGTCTTTGCCGATCTGGATGCCTGCCGCGCCTTTGCGCACCGCATGAACGACGTGCGCGAGGCGGCAAGGTATCCGGAGCGGGCCGTGCACGCGGGCGCGCTGTACGCCATGGGCCTGATCGACGAGGCCAGCCACGCCGTGCTCGCGCAGTATCGCAAACAATTCGACCCTGAAGTCATGACCTCCGCGCTCGACTGGTTCGGCGTGCAGGTCGGCTCCGCCGAACTCGACCGGCTGCTGCTCACCTTTGTCGAGCACTTCCCCGGCCAGAGTGTGATGCGCGGCCTTGAAACGCCGCGGCAGTGGTTGCGCGGCTCAACCGGGGGCATCCCGCACCGCGCGGCGGCTCTCGAAGAGTTGTTGATGCTGTGGACAGCAAACCGCAACCAGGCCTTCAAGCCGTTTGAAGAACTGTTTGAAGAGAAGCCGCTAGAAGAAAGAACTGTCTATAAGCAGGTCACGCGCGCGCTGCCGGAGTACTTCGCCACGCGGCCGCTCATTCCGGTTGAGGGTGCGCGGGTCAACCTGCTGGACCTGCTGCGTGCGCCTGCGGCCGGAGCGCCTACCTCGCTCAGCAAGCAGCTCGACCTCATCCGGCAGTTATGGAAGAACCTCCTCGGCGACTCGCTCGACCGCATTCTGCAGGTGGCCGGCGAGATTCTGCGCGAGGAAGAGCTGGCCATCTGGATGCAGTTCAACCCCGCCGCTGCCGATACGCGGGCCCGCGCAGAGGAGGCCGCGCGCCGCCGTCGCGAGCGCAGCGAGCAGCAGTGGCCCTCGCTGGTGAGCAAGTCAGAGGTGCCGGTCTTCGGCGATCCGGCCTACGAGTACGAGAAGTTCAGCGCGGACACCGCGTGGATGCCGAGCACGGTGCTCATCGCCAAGAGCACGTATGTGTGGCTGGCCCAGTTGAGCAGGCAGTATGGGCGGCACATCGGGCGGCTCGATGAAATTCCCGACGAGGAGCTGCAACTGCTCGCCGACCACGGGCTGAACTCGCTGTGGCTGATCGGTGTGTGGGAGCGCAGCCGCGCCTCGAAGACCATCAAGCTGCTGTGCGGCAACACGGATGCGGTCGCCTCGGCCTACTCGCTCTATGACTACCGCATTGCCGACGATCTCGGCGGCGAGGCGGCCTACATCAATCTGCGCGACCGCGCCTATCACCGCGGCATTCGCCTGGCCAGCGATATGGTGCCGAACCACATGGGCATCGATTCGCCGTGGGTTGTCGAGCATCCGGAGTGGTTCATCGCCCGCGAACACTCGCCGTATCCCGCGTACAAATTCGATGGGCCGGACCTCTCCAATGACGGCCGTGTCGAGATCAAGATCGATGACCACTACTACGAGCAGACGGATGCGGCGGTGGTGTTCCGGCGCCGCGACAAATCGAGCGGCGAGACCCGCTACATCTACCACGGCAACGATGGAACGAGCTTTCCGTGGAACGACACCGCGCAGCTCGACTACCTGAACCCGGCGGTGCGCGAGCAGGTGATCCAGACCATTCTGCACGTGGCGCGGCTATTCCCGGTCATCCGCTTCGACGCGGCGATGACGCTGGCCAAGCGGCACTTTCACCGGCTGTGGTTTCCGGGGCCGGGCTCCAGCGGCGCTATTCCTTCGCGGGCCGAGTACTCGATGAGTGACGAGGAGTTCAACCGCCTTATGCCGCAGGAGTTCTGGCGCGAGGTGGTGGACCGCGTGGCCGCGGAGGTGCCGGGTACGCTGCTGCTGGCTGAGGCCTTCTGGCTCATGGAGGGCTACTTCGTCCGCACTCTGGGCATGCACCGCGTCTACAACAGCGCCTTCATGAACATGATGCGCGACGAGGAGAACGCCAAGTACCGCGCGGTCATCAAGAACACACTGGAGTTCGATGTCGACATCATGAAGCGCTACGTCAACTTCATGAGCAATCCCGATGAACGAACCGCAATCGACCAGTACGGCACCGGCGACAAGTGCTTTGGCGTGGCCGTGATGATGAGCACGCTGCCGGGGCTGCCCATGTTCGGCCACGGGCAGGTGGAGGGATTCACCGAGAAGTACGGCATGGAGTACCAGCGGCCGCGATACGACGAGTCGCCCAATCCGTGGCTGGTGGAACGCCACCAGCGGGAGATTGCGCCCCTGCTCAAGAAGCGCTGGCTGTTCGCGGAGAGCGCGGAGTTTCTGCTCTACGACTTGTATAGCGCTTCCGGCGTGGATGAAAACGTCTTTGCCTACTCCAATCGCAGCGGCGGCGAGCGGGTGCTGGTGGTCTACAACAACCGCTATGGTGAGACGCAGGGAACCATCGACATCTCGGCGGCCTATGCCGACAAGGGCAGCGGCCAACTGCGGCAGCGGCGGCTCCGCGAAGGTCTGGGGCTGACGGACGAGGACGGCGTCATCCTTGCATGGCGGGACTCCCTCACCGGCCTCGAATATCTGCGCCGCGCCAGCGACCTGGCCCAGCGCGGGTTGACGCTGAAGCTGCACGCCTACCAGAGCCATGTCTTTCTCGATTGGCGCGAGATGTGGCCCACGGCCGAGTGGCCCATCGACAGGCTCTGCGACCGGCTGAACGGCGCGGGCGTGCCCAGCCTGGATGAAGCGATGGTGCTGCTCGAACTGGAGCCGGTGCACGCGGCGCTGCGCGCGCTGCTGGCGCCGGAGATGGTGCGCGCAGTGGCGACGGTAGCCGCGCTGCCCAAGGGCTCGCCTGCGGCGGAAAAGAAGACCGCGCGGGAGCGCGACGAGGTCTGGCACGCGCTCTGGGGGCGCGCGGAGACTCTGCTGTCCGCGGTGCAGGCTGTGCTGCATGTGCACCAGGATCCGATTGGATGCGCGGAAGAGTTTCGCGCTTGCGTGCATGCGGCGGTGCATCTGCCTGCGGTGGAAGAGCTGGCCAATGGCGCATGGCCCGCGGCGGCGCGGCGCGTGCTGCCCAGCGCGAGCCCGCAGCGTGCGGCCACGGCCCTGTGGGGGCCGGTGCTGGCGCACTGCACGGTGCAGTTGCTGGCAAAGTATGTCCATGGCGCAAATGCCGCGTCCTGGGCGTCCGCGCTCTTTGGCCGTCTTCGCCTGCGGCAGCCGCTGGGCGAAGTGTTTCAGGTGCTCGGAATCGAAGGCGAGGACGGCTGGCGCGCCGCGGCGCGGGTCAGAGTGTTGCTGCAGTGCGAACAACGCACGCAGCCCGGCCTGAGTGGCGAACAGTGGAGTGATCCCGATGTGCGCTGGCTGTGCGGCGTGCACGCGGCCGAGGAGCACGAGTATCTGGTGCGCGAGCCCTATGAGGAACTGCTGTGGTGGCTCGAACTGCCGATGCTGATGCGCATCGCCGCGCAGGAGAAGCCGGCGCTCTCCGCGATCGAGGCCGTAGTCGAGCGCGTGGGGCAGGGTATCGCCGCGGCCGAAGCCGCAGGCTACAGGCTTGATGTGCTGACGGCTCCGGCGCAGCCGGAGGAAGATGCACAACCTGAGAAGGCAGCGACGGAGGACGATTTGGACACTGCCGAGGAGTTTCCGGAAGCGCCTGAGCCTGTCCGGGTTGCGCCATCCAGCGAGGACGAGGAAGACCTGTAACCCCTGATTTCCTCGGAAAACCGGTATTCCGGCTTGACAATACTAAACTGAACCGTTCAGTATTGTTTTTCTGGAGGCCGATCGATGATTCGTGTCCAGAATCTCGTCAAATCCTTTGGGTCTTTCACGGCCGTGAGCGATGTTTCGTTCGAAGTGGCCGAAGGAGAGATCTTTGCCTTCCTTGGTCCCAACGGGGCGGGGAAGACCACCACCATCAAGATGCTCACCACGCTGCTGCAGCCCACCAGCGGCGCCATCCAGCTCGATGGGCTCGACCCGCGCACGCACCAGAACGAGGTGCGCAAGCGCTTCGGCATCGTGTTTCAGGATCCCAGCCTCGACGGCGACCTGACGGCGTGGGAAAACATGGAAGTCCACGGCGTGCTCTACCACGTGCCGCACAAGCTGCGGCGCAGGCGCACGGAAGAGCTGCTGAAGCTCTTCGAGCTGTGGGAGCGGCGCGGCGACCAGGTGAAGAAGTTCTCCGGCGGCATGAAGCGGCGGCTGGAAATTGCGCGCGGCTTTCTGCACACGCCGAAGATTCTCTTCCTCGATGAGCCGACGCTGGGCCTTGACCCGCAGAGCCGCAACCAGCTCTGGACCCACGTGAAGCGTGTGAACGAGACGGAGAAGGTCACCGTCTTCCTCACCACGCATTACATGGACGAGGCCGACCGCGTGGCGCACCGCATCGGCGTCATCGACCACGGCAAGCTGGTGGCGCAGGGCACGCCGCAGGCCATCAAGGACCAGACCGGCGCGGTGAGCCTCGAGGATGCATTTCTCGCGCTCACCGGCTCGACCATCCGCGACGAGTCGGCCAGCTCGACCGACCAGATGCGCCAGTTCGCGCAGATGTGGCAAAAAGGAGGCAGACGATGAGCGCGATTTATATCCTGTGGCTGCGCGAGCTGAAGCGCTACGTGCGCTCGCGCGCGCAGATTGCGGCCTCGCTGGGCCAGCCCATGTTGTACCTGCTGGTGCTGGGCTTCGGCCTGGGGCCGGTGTTCAAGCGAGCGGGCAATGGCGACTACCTGCAGTTCGTCGCGCCGGGCGTCATCGGCATGTCGGTGCTGTTCTCGTCCATCTTCTCCGGCATTGGCCTGCTGTGGGACCGCCAGTTCGGCTTTTTGAAGGAGACGCTGGTGGCTCCGGTGCCGCGGCTGCAGATCATGATCGGGCGCACGCTGGGCGGCGCGACGGTGGCCGTGATTCAGGGGCTGCTGGTCACGGTCATCTGCCTGCTGGCCGGGCTGCGGCCGGTGAGCCTGATGGCGGTGCCGCTGACGCTGGGGTTCATGGTGGCGATTGCGATCGTGTTCGCCGCGCTGGGCGTGGCCATCGGCTCGGGCCTGCAGGACATGCAGGGCTTTCAGCTCATCATGAACTTCCTGGTCATGCCGATCTACTTCCTCTCCGGCGCGCTGTTTCCGCTCACCGGGCTGCCCAAGGTGCTTGGCTTCGTCACCAGGCTCGATCCGCTGTCGTATGGCATTGACGGCATGCGCGCCGTGCTGCTGGCCAAGTCGGCCTTCAGTCCGGTAACCGATATTGCCGTGCTGGCCGTGGTCGGAGCGGTGCTTCTCGTCATCGGGGCGCAGCGATTCTCTAAAATCGAAATATAGCCATGGCACGCACGCGCAGCGACGCAGCGCACGACAAAGTACTCCGGGCCGCGCTCGAGCTCTTCGCCGGGCGCGGCATCGACGCGACCAGCATGGACGCGATCGCGCAGGCTTCCGGCGTGAGCAAGGCCACCATCTACAACCACTGGGCCGACAAGGAAGCCCTGCTGATGGAGGTCATGGAGATGATCCATGGCATCGGCCGGCAGACCGAGTGCATCGACACGGGCGACATCCGCCGCGACCTGACCATCGTGCTCACGCGCAAGCCGCCGGACGAGTTCGACGCGGTGCGCACGAAGATGACGCCTTCGCTGATCGCGTACTCGGCCGTGCACACGGAGTTCGGCCGCGAGTGGCGGCACCGGGTGATGGAGCCGCCGCGGCAGTGCATCCGGCAGATTCTCGCGCGGGGCATCCGGCAGGGGCTGCTGCCGCGGGGCCTCGATGTCGATGCGGCCATCTCGCTGCTGCTGGGCCCGGTGCTCTACACGCACATCTTCCAGAAAGACCGGCAGGAGAAGGTTCCGGATATCGGACCGAAGGCGGCGGAGACCTTCTGGCGCGCCTATGCGCAAGCGCGGCACGAGGGGATCGAGAAAGCCGGCATCCGCAAATCATCCACCAGGAAACCATCCTGAGCTAGAACAGCGGCGGATGCTCTCCTGAGACTCCGAAGGCCTGCTCCATTGCCAGGCCCGCCTGCGCAATCGTGCCCTCGTCGAACAATCTGCCAATCAACGTGACGCCGTGCGGCACACGCCGGGGCGTGGCGAACTTCGGCAGCGGATGCGCCGGGTCGGGAGCCCAGTCGCTGCGGGCCTCAGTCACTTCCACAAAGCCTGCGCGCAGCGTGAGCGAGGGGTGGCCGGTGAAATTCGTAATCACCAGCATCTCGTCGCGCAGGGAGGGGACGAGCAGCAGGTCCACGCTGGCCATCACGCGCGCCATCTCCTGCGCCACGCGGCGGCGCAGCCGGTCGGCCTGCACAAAGTCCACCGCAGAGAGAAAGCGCGACTGGCGGAAGGTATTCGGCCAGGCATCCGGCGTCTGCGCGCTGAGCTTGTCGACGCCATGCGAGAGCGTCAGTTCCTCGAACGCGGCGGCGGACTCGGCGAAGAGAATGAGCGCGAGATCGTCGTAGGGCCAGTCCGGCAGTGCGACCTCGACGGGCTCCATGCCGAGCTTTTTCACAGTCTCGAGCGCGGCGCGGTCGACATCGGTCGCGGGTGCTTGCTTCATCCACGCGGGAAAGTAGCCCACGCGCAGGCCGCGCACGCTGGCCGCCGCGTCAAAGCGGAGCGTCGAGGGCACGGAGTAGCTGTCGCCCGCATCCGGGCCGGAGATGGCGTTGAGCACGAGCATCGTGTCTTCCACCGAGCGCGCCATGGGGCCGAGCTTGTCCAGCGACCAGCAGAGCGTCATGGCGCCGGTGCGGGCCACGCGGCCAAAGGTGGGACGCAGGCCGGTGAGGCCGCAGCGCATGGAGGGGCTCACGATGCTGCCGTCCGTCTCGCTGCCGATGGCGAAGGCGACAAGCCCCGCCGCGGTCGCCGCGCCCGGCCCGGCGCTCGACCCGGAGGAGCCCTCCTCGGGCAGCCAGGGATTCATGGTCTGGCCGCCGAACCACACATCATTCAGCGCCAGCGCGCCCATGCTGAGCTTGGCAATCAGCACGGCTCCGGCCTCGTTCAGGCGCGCGGTCACGGCGGCGTCGGCTGCGGGAACGCGGTTGCGGTAGGGCTCCGCGCCGTAGGTGGTGGGGATGCCCGCGGTGTCCAGCAGGTCTTTTGCGCCCCAGGGAATGCCGTGCAGCGGCCCGCGATAGCGCCCGGCGGCAATCTCGGCGTCGGCGCGGCGGGCCTGCTCGAGGGCGTGGTCGCGGGTGAGGGTGATGATGCAGCGCAGCTTCGGGTTGAAGCGCTCGATGCGGTCGAGATAGATGCCCGTCAGCCGCTCGGAACTGAGCTGGCGGCTTTCGATCCAGCGGGCAAGCTGGTGCACCGGCGCGTAGGCGATGTCCGCGTCGTTCGCGGGCAGGGGCAGGTGCGTATCGGCGCTGCGGACAAAGTGGCTCTCGCCATGTGCCACCGGCGCGCCGGGAATAGCCGGGTTCCAGTGCGAGGCGGGAGCATCGCCGGCGCCGAGGGCCACCGTGCGCGGGCCCGTGCGGCGCTCATACAGCGGAGCCATGGCCATGCGCCAGTTGCTTGCGGCCTGGGCCAGGTCGTGCGGCGTCATCTCCACCTGCACCAGCTTTTCGGCCTCGGCAAAGGTGGCGGCGCTCACCTCCGGCCCGGCGGCGGGCGCGGTGCCAAAGGCCGGCGGCATGCCGGGCGTCGCGGGCGGCGTCTGGCCGGGAGTCTGGCCGGGAGTCTGGTCGGGCGTTTGCGCGGGCAGGCCGGAGGCGGCAAGCGTGAGCGAGCCAAGGGCAAGAAAGTCTCTGCGGGTGGGCTTCATGGGTGTCCTCGGACTGGGGTGCGCGTGCGATTCAGGAGCGGAGATAGGGACACTATACAGTTCTCCTGTCCGCAGCCGGAGCGCCGGCATTTGTCCCATCCGGCTACAGCCCGTAGAATCACAGGAGTGCCACGGACCGCCGGAAGCTCAGCGAGCCTCCGGTCTCTCCGGCACAGAGCAGCGATGAGCGAACAAGCGACAGGCAATAGTGCAGGGGCGCAGGCTATCTCGCCTGCCTGGGCCAGAATCGAGAAGGCTCGCCATCCCCAGCGGCCATATCCCATGGATTTTATCGAGCGGATCTTCACGGATTTCAGCGAGATTCACGGAGACCGTGCCTTTGGCGACGACGAGGCGGTGGCCTGCGGCATGGCACGGTTGGGCGCCGACGAGGTGCTGGTGATCGGCAACCGCAAGGGCGGCACCACCAAAGAGCGCGTCCGGCGCAACTTCGGCATGCCTCACCCGGAGGGCTATCGCAAGGCCCTGCGCTGCATGAAGATTGCCGAGAAGTTCAACCGGCCCATCATCAGCCTCATCGATCTGCCGGGAGCCTATCCCGGCCTGGGCGCGGAAGAGCGCGGGCAGGCCGAGGCCATCGCCCGCAACATCCGCGAGATGGCCCGGCTGCGTGTGCCCACCATCTCGGTCATCAGCGGCGAAGGCGGCTCGGGCGGCGCTCTGGCGCTGGCCGTGAGCGACCGCGTGCTGATTCTCGAGAACGCGCTCTACTTCGTCATTACACCGGAGTCCTGCGCGGCCATCATGTGGCGCGACGCCAACCAGAAGCAGCTTGCCGCCGACGCCATGCGCATCGCCGCGCCGGAGGTGGCCAAACTGGGCTGCGTGGATGAGATCATCGGCGAGCCCGAGGGCGGAGTGCACCTGGATCACGAAGCCGGCTCGGGCATTCTGGGCATGGCCCTGCAGCGGCATCTGGCTGCGCTCAAGGCCCAGCCCATCGATGCTCTCGTGGCGGCGCGGCAGGAGAAGTTCCGCAAAATTGCCCAATTCTACACGGAAGGTTAACCGGAGTGGCGCGCCGCACGCATGCCGAGGCTGAGCCGCTTGCGCCGCGCTGTGCGCGGACAAGCCTGGGAGGCTCGCGATGAGTGCCGCAACCCCGCATGGCGGCCGTGTGCGCGCCTACCTCGAGTTCATTACCGCGGTCCTCTTCTATCTCTTCGCGCGGACAGTGGCCCAGCATGTGGCTATAGGCGCGGGCACCGCATGGTCGCCCCTGGTGGAGCAGGGTTCCCTGCTGGTCCTGCTGGTGGTGGCCTTTGCCGCCTTCGGCCTCGTCTTCGATCGCCAGAGGAACCCCGTTGCCGCGCAGGGATTGCCGCTGCGCAGCGGCTGGACACGTGAAGCCGGAACGGGGCTGGCCATCGGCTGGAGCGTGGCCGTGGCCTGCGTGCTGCCGCTTACGGTCTTCGGCGGCATCGCCGTGGTGCTCACGCCGGGGCTGCAGTCCTGGGGCTGGCTGGCGGCGGATGCGGCCTTCTTCGCGCTGGCGGCGATGGCCGAGGAAGTCGCCTTCCGGGGATACGGATTCCAGAGATTTGAAGCGGTTGTCGGCTCGCTGGGTGCGAGCCTGGGCTATGCGTTCTTCTACGCCCTGATGCAGGCCATGCTGCCAGGGGCCTCGCGGCTGAGCTTTCTGGTCTCGTTCCTGCTCGGACTGGTGCTTTCGCTGGCCTACGTGCGCACCAGGGCGCTCTGGGTAAGCTGGGGCATCAACTTCGGCTGGAAGGCGAGCCGCGCATTGCTCTTCGGGCTCACGGTCAGCGGGGTCAGCAGCCACTCCTCGGTGGTGGAGGGCGACCCGATGGGGCCGCTGGGCCTCACCGGCGGCGGCTTCGGGCTGGATGCAAGCTGGCTGGCCTTTTTCGTTCTGCTGCTTGCGCTGGTCGTGGTTTACCGGGTCACACGCGAGCTGGACTTTGTCCACAATGCGCCAGTCTTTGTGCCCGGAGGCATCCCGGTGGACATCGACGCCGCCGCCCGCCGCCAGCACGAGGCGGCCATGGGCAGCGCCGAGCCCGCCTCCCCGGCGCTGGTGCAGATTCTGCCCGCTTCGGTCCCGCCCGCATCCAACCCGGCAAGCAGCCAGGGCGGCGACGGCGCGGACTCCTCCCGGCCGTAAAGGCTCCATCCGGCTGCCGCCTGGTGACCACCGGCATGGTGTGACCGGTTCGGAACAATTCTTCACGCGGGGCTTGCCGGAAGCATCGGTTTGCGCCATCCTGTTTGCACTCATGGGAGGGCTCCCATGCACAACGCGTTTCTGGTGGCGGGCAAGGGAATCGAGACCGGGAATCGCGCCCTGCCTGCGGCACGCAGGTTGCTGGCAGGGCGGAATTTGTTGTGCCTGCCGGCGGCAGCGCTTCTGCTGGTTTCCGCGGCGGCCTCCGGTCAGGTCCTGACCATCGATACCAAGGGCGGCCATCCCATCGCCAACGGGCAGGAAGCCGGCATCGACCGCCGCTTCGCCCAGATTCAGCCCACTCACGTGGATCTGCCCGGCAATCAGCTCGATTCCAGGACCCGGTACGAGCTGCTTCGCTTTCTGCAGGCCGATCAGGGCTTTGCCATGCGCCCGTTTCCGCGCGGGCACAAGGGCCTGACGCTCGAGGCCAACGGCAAGCTGGACCCCGCCGGCGAAGCCTACGTGAGCATGGTGACGGCACAGGGCCTCTCCGCCAAGCCCGGCGACCGGGTGGTGATTACCGACGTGAAGATCGAACGCGCGAAGATCATCCTTCTGCTCAATGGCGGGCCTGACCTGAAGCATCGCTTCCTGCGGCACATCGAGCTGGGCGGTGGCACGGTGATGACGCCCGTGGTGCAGGACGACGGGCAGGAGGCCACCGGCGCGCGGCTCACGCTGACCTTCCGGGATCACGTGCCGGAGCTGACAGGCAAGCAGGTGGAGGCGCTGCTCGAACCGCTGATCTCCTTCGAGGTCAAGACGCCCATCCAGGCCTTTACCGACACGTTGCCGCCGAAGCTCAGGCAGGCGATCCTGAACCACAACGTGCTGGTGGGCATGAACACCGACATGGTGCTCTTTGCCAAGGGCAGGCCCGAGCGCAAGGTCCGCGAGATGGATGGGCAGATGCCGTTTGAAGAATGGATCTACGGCAAGCCGCCCGAGGACGTGGAGTTTGTGCGCATCAACGGCAACCGGGTCATTCGTGTGGAAGTGGCCAAGATGGGCCAGACGCCGGTGATCTTCACCAAGGACGAGGTGGAAGGCATGATGCGCACCGACGGCACGCCCGCGGTGGCCGAGGCCGGTGTGCGCACGGTGGAGATGGGTGATGTCCCGCGCAATCCGGACACGCAGGCACCCGCGGCTCCGCCCAGCCTGCGCAACCCCGGCGAAACGCTGCCCACGGATAACTCCAAGGACAGCCGCGTGGGTGTGATGAAGCCGGTGGAGTTTCCCAGACAGGGACCGGACGAGCATCCGGTGGCCCACCAGGGCGACCAGCCGCAGGGCAGTTCCGGTGCCGGCGGCTCCGGCTCGAATTCCGGAGCGGGCTCGGCGGCAGCGCAGCAGGCTCCGGCCGCAGCCGCTCCCCCGGCGGATGCCTCGCAGGCCAGCCCGCCCAGCACCGCGCCTGCTCCGGCCCAGCCCCAGCCCCAGCGGTAAACCCCGATCTGCGGTAAACTGGACAGGCGAGTCCCGCTTCGTCCCTGCAGACAATCGTCAGCATGCGGTGTGAGTGAGGTGCCGCGCCGTTGAAGCCGCGGCAATCCCGTTGCGCGCGTGAGCAGAGACAATTCCGAAGGAGAAACCCAGCAGCATGGCCAAAATTGCCAAGACCGGTGATCGTAAGAAGGTAATGGACACAACGAAGTCCACGGACTGCCCCAAGTGCAGCAAGCCGACGCGGATTGTGAAGCGCGTGAAGGACCGCGAGCGCGGCGTTCCGGGTGGAGTGTATATCTCCTGCTCGGCGTGCGACTTCTACGAAAAGCTTTAAGCGTCAGTTGAGGTCCTGAAGAAGCGGAAAGCCCGGCCTGAGCGCCGGGCTTTGCTGCGCTGAGGGCTTTTCAGAGAACCGCGGCCATCTCCGCAAGGATGGCTTCGGCGGCGGCGGCCGGTTCGGCGGCCTGGGTAATCGGGCGGCCCACCACGAGATAGCTGGCTCCGGCGCGCAGGGCGTCGGCCGGCGTGGCAATGCGTTTCTGGTCGCCGGTGGCCGCGCCAGCCGGGCGAATGCCGGGGATGACCAGCACGCCTGCGGGGCCGGTCAGTTCGCGCAGCGTGGCTACCTCCTGCGGTGAGCAGACAAAACCCCGGATGCCTGCGCCCAGTCCCATGCTGGCCAGCAGGGTAACCTGCTCGGCGGGCGAACGGGTGATGCCAATGGCGGCGCACTGGGCCGCATCCATGCTGGTGAGCACGGTGACGGCCAGCAGCTCCGGCGGATCGGCGATGCTGGCCAGCGCCTCGCGCGCGGCGGAGAGCATGGCCGGGCCGCCGCCTGCGTGGAGGGTGAGCATGCGCGCGCCAAGGTCGGCGGCGGAGCGCACCGCGCCCGCAACGGTGTTGGGAATGTCGTGAAACTTGAGGTCGAGAAAGATGGAGTGGCCGCGGGCAATCAGCGGCTCCAGGATCGCGGGCCCGGACGCGGTGAAAAGCTCCAGGCCAGCCTTGAACCAGCGGCATGTGCCTTCGAGCCGGTCCACGAGGGCCAGGGCGTCGGCTGCCGTGGGCGCGTCGAGGGCGACGATGAGCCGGTCGCGGGCCGCTTCAAGGGAATTGTGGGTAGTGTTGCCGGAGGGAGTGGCGAGGGGGCTGGTAGTCTGCGCCATATCTCCATGGTACCTGATCTTTGCCTGCGGATGGCCGCGATTTCCCAGGGGCGGAGCCATGACAGAAAATAGAAGAGAGCACGCCGCGGCCCTGCCTGCGCGGGCCGCATGGAGAGAGTTGTGACACGAGCCGGATGCCGGAGGTTGGGAGTGCTGCTGATCGTTGCGGCGGCTGTGAGCGTGTTGCCGTGCCGTGCCGATACCGTGGACACCAACGGGCTGAACCGCGAGCCGCTGGTCCGCGAGGCCTATGAGCACTTCTACAACCTCGACTATGCCGGCGCGGTGGAGCGGTTCGAGAAGTTCCACGAAGAGCATCCGGGCGACCCGCAGGCCACGGCGCTGCTGCTGAACGCGGTCATCTTTCAGGAACTCTACCGGCTCGACCTGCTGGACACGACCTTCTACGCCAACGACGGCTTCCTGAGCGGCAAGCATGCCACGGAAGAAGACCCGAAGGTACGGGACCGCATCTTTGCGCTGGCCGACGAGGCGGTGCGCGAGGCCGACTGGCGCATCAACCGCAACCCCAACGACATCGACGCGCTCTATGCGCGGGGCTGGGTGCGCAGCCTGCGCTGTGCTTACGTGGCTATGGTGGAGCGCAGCTTTGCCGGCGGCTTCCGGCTGGCCACCAAGGCCAAGGATGACGAAGAAAAGGTGCTGCAGCTCGATCCGAACTACGTGGACGCCAAGCTGGTGGTGGGCGTCTACGAGTATGTCGTCGGCGCGCTGCCATGGCCCTTCAAGCTGCTCATCGGGTTTGCCGGGGTCACCGGCTCCAAGAGCAAGGGACTGGAGATGCTCTACGACGATGGCCGCCGCGGCGTGACCACCAGCGTGGAGGCGCGCACGGTGATCGCGCTCTTTCTGCGCCGCGAGGGCAGGTACAAGGAAGCGATCCAGGTGGTCCGCAGCCTCGAGAGCCAGTATCCCCACGACTATCTCTTCCGGCTCGAGGAGGCCAACCTGCGCAAGGACGATGGCCAGGGCATGGCGGCAGTCGCGGCCTATCGCGATCTGCTGGCCGATGCGGCCAAGCCCGGCTACTTTGCCGAGGCGCGGCTGGAGCTGGCCGATTTTGGCCTGGGCGACGCCCTGCGCGGCCAGCGCCACTACGGGGAAGCGGCGCAGGCCTACGAGCATGCGGCCTGGAC
>DASZRQ010000228.1:0-21163 GCA_035549115.1 Occallatibacter sp.
TACGGTCGCGCGCCGTTTACACGGCATGCGCCTCGGCGTCTCCGCCCGGCCGCCACCCGATCAGCGCGATGGCCAGCCCGATCAGTTGCATCGCGATGATGAAGCCCACGCAGGCGGGCCACTTGCCTATCTCCCAGAAGAGGCCCGGCACCACGCCCGCCGCCGTGCCGCCCAGGTAGTAGCAGGTCAGGTAGAGTCCCGCCGCCGTCACCCGCGCTCCGGCCGGCGCGGCCACATGCAGGTGGCTCTGCGTGGCCGTTTGCGCAATAAACACGCCGCTTGCAAGCATCGCCAGTCCCAGAATGACTGCCAGCAGCGAGGGCGCAAGCGTCAGCGCCACGCCGGCAATCGAGCAGCACATGGCTCCACCGATGCCCGCGCGCAGCCCCACATGCGTAATCAGGTATCCCGCGGCGGGCGTCACCACCAGTCCCACGAGATACACAAAGAACAGCGAGCTCAGCGCGGCGGTGGAGAGGTTGAAGGGCGGCGCGCTCAGGTGAAACGTGATCCACGTGAACACGCCCACCATGGCAAACAGCACGTTGAAGCCCACGGCCAGAGTCGCTACCAGCCTGCGGCTGCGCAGCAGCAGCCGAATCTGCCGCACAAAGCCTGCCTCCGCCAGCGCCAGCGGAGGAGCCGCTGGACGTCGCCTGCCGTGCGGCAGCCAGGCCGCCACCGCGGCGGCTCCGGCAAGCGCCATGGCCCCCAGCGCCACAAAACTCAAACGCCAGTTCAGCCAGTCCGCGAGAAAACCCGCCGTAATGCGTCCCGTGAATCCGCCCAGCGCCGTGCCGCTCACATAAAAGCTCATGATCAGCGCCACCCGCTCCGGCGGCCACTCCTCGCCGATGTAGGTGACCACCACCGCGATCACGCCGGGAATGGCGATGCCCTGCAGAAACCGCCAGAAGATGAGCTGCGCCAGCGAAGTGGAGGTGGCCACCAGTAGCGTGGGCAGCGAGATGCCGATGAGCGACGCCACGATTACCCGCTTGCGCGGCAGCCGCTCCGTGAGCGCGCCAAAGATGGGCGCGGAGAGCGCCACGCCCAGCGTCGCGGCGGAGACCGTCATGCCTACTCCGGTCTTCGAGGCATGAAAGACGTGCGCCAGCAGCGGCAGCAGGGGCTGCGTGCAGTAGAGCTCCAGAAAGGCGCACACGCCGCACAGCGCCACGGCGGCCGAGGCCAGGGAACCGGGAACAGTGCGGGTCTGTGCGGTGGAGGTCAAAATTCAGGATAAATTGCGCCGCGCCGCCGGTTGGTGCGCGGCTGCCCGGAACGATACCCTAGACGCAGATGGATTCCCCTTCCCAGCAGCCTGCACAATCTGGCCCTGCCCGCCGCGGACTGGAAGCCTTCGCCTTCCGCGATTTTCGCCGCTATCAGCTCGCGCGCTCCGCCGTCATCCTCGGCGCGGAGGCCCAGGCCGTCGCCGTTGCCTGGCAGGTCTACTCCATCACCCATCGCGCGCTCGATCTGGGCTATACCGGCCTCGCGCTCTTTCTCCCCGGACTGCTGTTTCTGCTGCCCGCGGGCCATGTCGCCGACCGCTTCGATCGACGCCTCGTGATTCTCGTCTGCTATAGCCTGCAGATCTTCTGCACCGGAGCGCTGCTGGTCTTCGCGCGCCAGGGACTGCATCGCGTTCTGCCCATTTACATGGTGCTGTTTCTCATTGGCACGGGCCGCGCCTTCTCCGGGCCGGCCAGCTCCGCGCTCATCCCGCACCTCGTGCCGGAAAAGCACTTCGTCAATGCCGTCACCTGGGGCGGAGCCATCTGGCAGTTCGCCAACTTCACCGGCCCGGCGCTCGGCGGCCTGCTCTACACGCTGCCGCTGCATAGCGTCTGGCCTGCGACGCGCCTCGAAGGTCCGGGCATCGTTTACATCTTCACCCTGGTCACGCTCGCCTGGTTCCTTGTGCTGATCGGCAGCCTGCACGTGCGCCCCGGCCGCATGGAGCATCGCGGCGCATCGCTGCAGGTGGTGCTCGCCGGCTTTCGTTACGTCTGGAGCATGAAGCTGCTGCTCGGCTCCTTCTCCCTCGATCTGTTTGTCGTGTTGCTCGGCGGCGCGGTGGCCCTCATGCCCATCTTCGCGCAGGAGATTCTGCACACCGGCCCCCGCGGCCTTGGCCTGTTGCGCGCCGCGCCCGCTCTGGGAGCGCTCACCATGTCGCTCATCATGGCCCGCTTTCCCATCTCCCGCAGCGCCGGCCGCAGGCTGTTCGTCTCTGTGGCCATCTTCGGCGCGGCCACGGTGCTCTTCGGCCTCTCGCGCAACCTCTGGCTCTCTCTCGTCGCGCTCGCCATCGGCGGCGCTGCGGACACCATTAGCGTCATCATCCGTGGCTCGCTTCTCCAGCTCGCCACGCCGCCGGAGATGCGCGGCCGCGTCAGCGCCGTCAACGCCCTCTTCATCGGCGGATCGAACGAGCTGGGCGAGTTCGAAAGCGGCCTGACCGCGCAGTGGTGGGGAGCTGTCCGCGCCACCATCTTCGGCGGTATCGGCTCACTCGCCGTTGCCGGACTCTGGTCCGTCCTGTTTCCCGACCTGCGCCGCGCCGACGCCCTCACCGCTGCGGCCCTGCGCGGCAAGCTTGCGGAAGAGCCGCAACCAGTCGCTCCTCATTAAATTGCGGGTGGCAAAATCTTAGCTCCCAGCCGTCACCGCTGCAGCAGATCGATCGGCTGCGTAAAATCCGTTGCGCGCACATACTTCGCCAGAGCCGGATGTTGCCGCTCCAGCGCCAGATACATCTCCCACGCCACCCGCCGGTAGCTGAAGTGCCCCGCCGGAGCCGACCGGAGCTCGCTGATGTACTGCGCCTCGGCAAAGTCCATCTTGAACAGGCACCGCACCCGCGTTGCCAGCGGCAGCAGATAGAGTGCTGACTGCGCCGCCTCCGGAGCCGCGCCCGCCGCGATCCGCGCGCTGGCCGCGTGGGCCGCTTCCGTCGCCGCCTGGTAGTCGCCCAGCACGCTCGCCTCTTCCAGTCCCGCCGCATCGCCCGAGTGCGGCGTCTCGTAGCCGTGAAGCGCGGTAAAGCCCTGCCGGATCTGCGTCACCCTCCGGTGCCGGTGCATGTCGCGGAAGCCGCCAATGTCCATCAGGATGTCGAACCGTAGCGCCGCGCCCGCATGGAAAGCCCGCAGCGCCTCGTCGTGCCGTCCGCGATGCCGCAGGCCAATCTCGAGGATCTCCGCAATCCGCGCCTCCGGCCAGTTCGCAACCATGTCCCGCACCTGCCGGTACGAGTGATGGCTCGCCGAGTAGAGCAGTGTGGCCGCCAGCTCCACTTCCAGCGTCTCCGTGCGCTCCACCAGGTCCACCACCGGAGCCGCCTCGATCGCCACACCCTTGAGCAGCTCCGCCGCGGCCTGCTCCAGCTCCGCCTGCGTCTCCATCAGGTAGGGATTCGGCTCCGCATACTTCACCAGCGTCGGAGCCACCTTCACCTCCGGCGCATCGGGGTTCGGATTCCACGCCGTGCCCATCGCCGCCTCGCGCAGCTTCTGCCCCAGCTCCCGAACCTCCGCCGCCGGATGCGACAGCAGCCGCGACACCTGTGTCTCCAGCGTGCGCGCATTCACAATCTGCCCCAGCGAGGTATTCGTTGCCAGCGGCAGCAGATACCGCGCCACGTCGAAGGCCCGCGCCTTCAGCGTGCGTTCGTAGGCCTCGGGCTTCATCGCCTCCGGCCGCGCCACCCGCTCCTTCAGCGCGTCGTGTATCGCCGCTGTTGTCCGCTCGTAGGCGGCAAACAGGTTCTCAACCGTCTCCGCGTACAGCTTCTTTGAATCCGCATCCTCGCCAAAATCAGGGAAAAACCACCCCGACTTCTTGAAGTTCTGGTACCGCGTCGACCGTTCCTGCCCATCCCAGCGCTGCTCGTCCACCAGCACAATCGCCGCCAGCAGGCTCAGCCGCTCCACCGCAAAGGCGATATGCGCCAGGTCGGCGATCGAGCGGTGCCCGTACTGAAAATAGAACGTGTTCAGAAACTGCTCGGCCCGCTGCGCGCTGATCTCGGTCAGCGACTCGCGCATGGAGAGTGCCGAACGGGAGTACTTGGCCATCGCATAGGCGAGTACTTCCGGGTCGGCGCCGTGCACCGCGAACACGTCGGTTTGGTTACGTGCGTCTGTGGAAGGGAAAGATTCGCTGGACATTCGATTGGACTCGCGACCAGAATACGGCATAGGCGCTGGGCATCCTGTGCATACCTGGGTACCTGCCCGGCAGAGGGCTGGACGAGTGCGAGAGATCAAGCTGCGAACGTCCGATCGGCCAAGGCCGCTGCCCGCCGGCCGCTGGGCCATGACCCAGCGCTGGAACGATCTCCTCTTTGCGCACTGGCGTGTGCAGGCCGCGCAGGTGGCTCCGCTGCTGCCCGAGGGCGTCGTGGTCGACACTTTCGACGGCTCAGCCTGGCTCGGCGTCGTTCCCTTCTGGATGGACCGCATCAAGGTCCGCGGCATCCCCACCATTCCCGGCGCGCGCACCTTTCCCGAGCTCAACATGCGCACCTACGTCCGCGACCTGCGCACCAACACGCCCGGCGTCTACTTCTTCTCGCTCGACGGCGCCAACCTGCTCGGCGTCATGGTCGCGCGCAGCTTTTACCATCTGCCTTATTACTGGGCGCGCATGCGCATGGAAGACCGCGGCAACCAGGAATTCTCCTTTTACAGCCGCCGCCGCTTCGCGCATTCATCCATCGTCTTCAAGGCCCGCTATCGCGGCCTCGGTCCCTCCTCGCGCCTGGCGGAGAGTCGCGTCGGTTCCCTCGAGCACTTCCTCACCGAGCGCTACTGCCTCTTCACCCACAACCGTCTCGGCCAGCTCATCCGCGCCAACGTGCACCACATTCCCTGGCCTCTGGAAGAAGCCCGCGCCGAGATCGAGCGCAATGACCTGCCTGCCGTCCTCGGCATCGAGATTCGCGCGCAGGACCCCGTGCTCTACTACTCCCGCCGTCTCGCCGTCTACATGTGGCCGCCGGAGCTCGCTGCTCCCGCGCGCACCCGCCAGCGCATTCCCGCCCAGGCCATGCCCTCGGCCTAGGCCGCAATCCCTATAATGGCCTTCGGGCAGCGCATACAAGCGCACGCTGGAAGGAATCGAACGCACGATGGGTAATCTGCAGGGAAGAATTGCGCTGGTCACCGGCGCGAGTCAGGGCATTGGGCGCGCCTGCGCGCTGGAACTGGCCAGGGCCGGGGCAACCGTGGCGCTGGCCGCGCGCAACGAGGCCAAGCTCGCCGAAGTCGCCGCGGAAATCGCCGCCGCGGGTGGCCAGTCCGAGGCATATGCTCTCGATGTTGCCGGCGCGGACTCCATCACCGCTGGCGCCAAAGCCATCCTCGACAAGTTCGGCAAAGTCGAAATCCTCGTCAACAACGCGGGCATCACTCGCGACGACCTGATGATGCGCATGAAGCGCGCCGACTGGGACGATGTGCTCGCCACCAACCTCACCGGCGCATTCCTGCTCACCCAGGCCCTGCTTCGCCCCATGATGAAGAACCGCTGGGGCCGCATCGTCAACATCACCAGCGTCGTGGGCCGCACCGGCCAGGAGGGCCAGGTCAACTACGCTGCCTCCAAGGCTGGAATGATCGGCTTCACCCGCGCCCTGGCCCGTGAGGTCGCTTCGCGCGGCATCACCGTCAACGCCGTCGCCCCCGGTTACATCGAAACACCCATGACCGCCGTGCTCGATGAGAAGCTGCGCACCGCCATGGTCGCGCAGATTCCCCTGGGCCGCCCCGGCACCGATACCGAGATCGCGCAGAGCGTTGCCTTCCTCGCCTCTGATGCTGCGGCCTACATCACCGGCCACGTCCTCGATGTGAACGGCGGCATGTACATGGGCGGCTGAGCCGCACTACTGCGGCGGCGCAGGCGGCGGAGCATCGCCATTCTGTCCGCGGGGTCCGCCCGGAGGCGGGCCCATCACGGCCACGGTCGCCGCTACAAAGGTGCCGTCCTTCACCGCGCCTTCCACGCGCACCATGTCGCCCACCTTGATGTCCGCCAGCGTAATCGGCTCCCGCCGCTCGCGGAAGGTCGTATTCTCGTCGGCCACAAAGTCGTGCTTCGCCTTGTCCGGCCCGCCCTCCAGCGTCACGCGCACCTCGTTGATCGCCGCCACGCGGCCCATCAGCCAGGTCTTGCCGTAGTTGGCTTCCATCGCGCGCATCTCCTTCGCGCGCTCCGGGTCGATGAGCAGAATCATCACCGCGCCCACGGACTTGGCATCGGCATCCACCTCGCCCGCCGCCATGATCGCGTCGCCCACTGTAATATCGCTGGCCTTGATCGCCTGCGGAGGCGTGCGCTCGCCGTCTTCGCCGCGTGGGCGGCGCGGCCCGGCTGGCTGCTTCAGGATGCGCGTGTTCACGCTGAAGTGAACCGTGTAGGTCTCGCCCAGCTCGGTCTTGATTGTGAAGTGGTCCGGCGCAATCGCCGTCACGGTGCCCACAGTGCCACGTCCCGCGCCCCACATCCCGCCGCCGCGTCCCCCGCGCTGCCCGCCGCCCCACTGTCCCTGCGGAGGACCGGACGCATCCTGCGCTCCGGCGGCACACACCGCCAGGCCAAGCAACATGATGGAGAGAAGACGCAATCGCATAACACGCTCCGGGCAACTCATCGAGAGTCTATCTCCATAGACGGAGCCAGGCCCGCGGAAGACGACGCTGCCCGTGCCCGCCCGGCCTGTGCTACTGCTTTTCCTGCTCGGCCATCAGTTGCTTGTAGGCAGGCAGGTTGTGCAGCCCGGCAAACTCCACATCGGTCTCGATCTTCTTCGGGCTGATGTAGCCCTCGTTCAGCGCCGCGCGCAGGTATTCGATGGCGCGGTCGTTTCTGCCCGCGCGCATGCAGCCCTTGGCCATGTAGTAGTTCATGGCGCCGCGGTCCTGCCGGGAAGCCGGGTTCTCCACCCGCGGCCCGATGTTCCGGTCGAAGATCTGCGGGTCGGCAACCAGCGCCGACTGATACACCTGCCAGCCCTTCTTGTACTTGTGCTGGGCCAGCAGGTCCGTGCCCAGGTTCTTGAGCACCAGCGCCGAGTGCGGATCGGCCTTCAGCGCCTTGCGATACATCTTCACCGCCCGTTTGTAGTCCTTCTGCGAGTCGTACACCGTGCCCAGGTTGTTCAGCACGTTCACATTCTTCGGCTCCAGCTTCAGCGAGGTCTTGTAGCACTGCATCGCATCGTCCAGGTCGTACATCATCTGGTAGGCGATGCCCATCTTGTTCCACACGGCCGCGGAGGGCTTCGGCGTCTGCTTGTAGGCTTCAATTGCCGCCTGGTACCGCTTGTGCGCCATCAGCGAGTCGCCCAGCTCTTCCGGAGGCGTCTGCGGCTGCACCACGGCTGTGGGCGCGGGTGGCTGGGTTACGGCAGCTTCCGTGGCATTTTGCGCGGGCAGTGCGGCCGCGGCCAGCAGGCCGCAGGCGGCGGCTGCGCGCAGGGCATGGCATCGGTCGGACCTGTGCATATCGCCTCCTCGGAATCGGGATTCGGGGCGACAAACCCTATCAATCGTCCGACGGAATTAAACCACTTTTCATCGCCGCCTGCCACGGCATCTGCGCAAGATTTGCAGACCGGTAACCTCGTGAGGCAGAGCGGCCCTCAGGGCGTCGTTCCGGGCAGGTCGCCCAGGGGCAGCGCGCTGCGGCTGTAACGTGCATGCCGTTTGCGGCGTCTATCATGAGCCGCAGGGCCGCAAAGCTCTGGAAAAATTGCAGCATCGGCGGCGGAACTGCGCGCATCCCACAAAAGGGAGAACCTTGTGACCACAACAGCTCTGGCCAGTCCCGCGCTTGATCTCGGCGCGCGTTTCCGCAGTGTCCGCCGCCGCACCCTCGAGCTGGTGGCCCCGCTCACGCCCGAGGACATGATGGTCCAGTCCTGTCCTGAGGCCTCGCCCGTCAAGTGGCATCTCGCCCACACCGCATGGTTCTTTGAGTCCTTCATTCTGCGCGAGTTCCTGCCCGGCTACCGCGTCTTCAATCCCGGCTTTGCCTGGCTCTTCAACAGCTACTACCAGACCTTCGCTGCCTTCCCGGAAAAGCGCCTGCGCTCCTCCTTTTCCCGCCCCGGCATCGGCGAGATTCTCGCCTTCCGCACCCACGTGGACCAGGCCATCGAGCGCCTGCTGGAGCAGGAGCCGCCCGCCGAGGCTCTCATCCGCATCGAGCTTGGCCTCAACCACGAGGAGCAGCATCAGGAGCTCCTGCTTACCGACATCCTGCACGCCTTCTTCACCAATCCCCTCCGCCCCGCCTACCGCGAAGACGACGGCAGCGCTATGGCTGCCGTGTCATCTCCTCTGGAGTTCATTCCTTTCGCGGGCGGCCTGCGCGAAGTTGGCCACACCGGCCCCGGTTTCAGCTTCGATAACGAGCAGCCCCGCCACCGCGTCTACCTGGAGCCTTTCGCTCTGGCCTCGCGCCTCGTCACTTGCGGCGAGTTCGCCGAGTTCGTCGCCGACGACGGTTACCGCCGTCCCGAGTTCTGGCTCTCCGCAGGCTGGGATACGGTGCAGCGCGAGGGCTGGCGTGCCCCGCTTTACTGGTCCGGTCCCGAATCCGGTTCCGAGTCCGCCCGCACCGTCTTCACCCTGCGCGGCGAGCGTCCGCTGGCAGCAGTTGCCGCCGCCCCCGTCAGCCACGTCAGCTACTACGAGGCCGATGCCTACGCCCGCTGGGCAGGCAGGCGTCTCGCCACCGAGTTCGAGTGGGAGGTTGCCGCTCAGGACCGGCCCGTCGAGGGCAACCTCCTGGATACCGACGCCCTGACCCCACTCCCCGCCTCGAATCTCCTCCAAAACGAAGGCCCCGCGCAGTGGTGGGGAGATTGTTGGGAGTGGACCGCCAGCGCCTACCTCGGTTATCCCGGTTTCAAAGCCCTCCCCGGCTCCCTCGGCGAGTACAACGGCAAATTCATGAGCGGCCAGATGGTTCTTCGCGGCGGCTCCTGCGTCACCCCCGCGGCTCACATCCGTGCAAGCTATCGCAACTTCTTCGCGCCGGAGACGCGCTGGCAGTTCTCCGGCATCCGCCTCGCACAATAACGCTTTCTCCAACGCCTCCAAACACAGGACCCAGCATGGCGATCTCGGCTCTTTCTCCGGCAGTGGAACGCGTCTTCGGCCGCATGGCCCAGGCGGTCCGTCATGGCCTCGCTGCCACGCCCAAATCTCTTCCCCCATGGCTCTTTTACGATGAAGCGGGCTCACGGTTCTTCGACCAGATCACCGCGCTGCCCGAGTACTACCTCACCCGCACCGAGCGTGCCATCTTCGCGGAGTTCGCCGGGCAGATCGTGGCTCACGCCGCCGCGGGTGACCGTCTGCGCATCTCCGAGCTGGGCGCGGGCTCCGCGGACAAGACCCGCCTGCTGCTCGCCGCCGCCGTCCGCCGCCAGCGCGCGCTCATCTATGAGCCGCTCGATGTCTCGGAGACCGCGCTCAATGCTGCCATCGACCGCATCGAGAGCGAGCTGCCCCAGGTCACCGTCGCCCCGCTGGTGGCCGACTACACCGTCCGGCTCAACCTGCATCCCCTCCGCGCCGGCGAGCGCCGCCTCATGCTCTACATCGGCTCCAGCATCGGCAACTTCGAGCCCGAGGAAGCCGTCCGCATCCTCCGCACCGTCAGCGCCGCGCTGCGTCCCGGCGATGCGCTGCTGCTCGGCGTCGATCTTGTCAAGGACGAGCAGATTCTCCTCCCCGCCTACGACGATGCCGTCGGCGTTACCGCCGCCTTCAACCGCAACATTCTCTTCCGCCTCAACCGCGACCTCGGCGCGGACTTCAATCCCGCCGCCTTCGAGCATCGCGCCGTGTGGAATGCCGCCGAGTCGCGCATCGAGATGCACCTCGAGAGCCGCACCGCGCAGACCGTCCACATCCCCGGCCTCGACCTTGCCGTGCCCTTCGCGCGCGGTGAGCGCATCCACACCGAGAACAGCTACAAATACCGCCTCCACCAGGTGGGGCGTCTGCTCACAGCCGGCGGCTTCACTCTCGAATCCACCTGGACCGACCGCCGCAACTGGTTCGCCGTCTGCCTCGCCCGCGTCGAGTAGCGCGCTCTGTCAACCCCTTCGTTCCTGCAATTTCTTCTATCTCCTTCATTCTTCTCGCTAAAAAGCACCGCCCGGGTTTGCAGAATATTTCTGCTCCCGGGCGCATACTGGTCTCATAGTCTTCACTACGAACTGTGAACTACGAACTATGAACTGTAGAACGCACCGGGAAGAGGCCAGATCCCCTCCCCCCCTGTGCAGGGGTAACGTTCCGTCTTACTCCGGTCCTGAAAGGTCTGCGTTTACTTCGGCTGCGCGATCCGCACCAGCAGAATGTCGTGGCTGCCCAGCGTGATTGGCATGTTGTCGGTCAGCTCGATCTCCTTGGCCGTCCACAAGTCTTTGCCCGTCTGTGCGCCGTGCAGGCCCAGCTTGTCCAGGTTCAGGTGGAAGGGATGCGTCGCCACCCGGTCGCTGCCCGCGTTCAGTATGGCTACGGCCAGCGCGCCGTCTTCCAGGTGCCGGGTCCACACATCCACCTCACCATCGGAGTAGATGCGCCTGCCCTGCTGGCCCAGCTTGTCCTGGTCGATGGCGATCACGGCCCGGTTGGTCAGAATGGCCAGAATCTCCGGCTTCATGTGCGGCAGGTCGTTGCCCGCCAGCAGCGGCGCGGCCATCATCGCCCACATCGAGAAGTGGCTGCGGTTCTCCGCCAGCGTCAGCTTGCCGTTGCCCACTTCCAGCATGTCCGGGTCGTTCCAGTGTCCCGGCCCGGCGTAGGCCGCGTTGCCTTCGTTCTCGTTCATCAGGTCGTAGATGCTCTGCCATCGCGGTTGAATATCGTCGGTCGTGCGCCACAGGTTACCGCCCAGCGCCGGTGCCCACTCCCACGGCGAGTCCCAGCCGTACTGGCACAGCGAAAAGACGATCGGACGCCCCGTCGCCTTCAGCGCCTTGGCCATCTTGTCGTAAGCCGCGTGCATCAGCCGCATCTGCGCCGCTTCGTCGCCCGGCGCCTGCTTCTGCATCACCGCGGGAATAAAGCTGCACAGGTCGTACTTCAGGTAATCGATGCCCCACGCGGCATACATCTGCGCATCCTGCTCCTCGTGCCCCAGCGAGCCCTCGTAGCCCGCGCAGGTCTTCGGCCCCGGCGAGGAGTAGATGCCCAGCTTCAGCCCCTTCGAGTGCACGTAGTCGGCCAGCGCCTTCATGTCCGGGAACTTGGAGTTAGGATGCAGCACCCCGTTCGCGTCCCTCTGGCCTTCCCACGTGTCGTCGATGTTCACGTAGACGTATCCGGCATCGCGCATGCCGCTGGCCGCAATCTGGTCCGCGGCGGCGCGCACGCCCGCGTCGTCCACTTTCCCGGCAAAGTAGTTCCAGCTATTCCAGCCCATCGGCGGCGTCTGCGCCACCTGTGCGGCGGCAGTGAGAGAGGCAAGGCTGAGGGCGGCAAAGGACAGGGCAACGGAAAGGCGCATGACGGGCGCACTCCTTGAAAACGATTTCAACTGCACCGGAATACTAAGCCGCCAGCCGGTCCCCAGGCAACGTACTGCTGGAAAACTCAGCGCCGCCCCGCGGCCTTCCGCCGGAAGCACGTTTCTGTGTGGTCGTTCACCAGGCCTACAGCCTGCATCCACGCATACACAATCGTCGGCCCCACAAACTTGAAGCCTCGCCGCTTCAGCTCCTTCGAGATCGTCTCGGAGAGCGGCGTCGATGCAGGCACCGGCCCCTTGTTCAGGATCGGCCTGCCGTCCACGAAGTTCCACGCGAAGTCGGTGAAGATCAGCCCGCTCGACTGCATATCCAGGTAAGCCCTCGCGCCGCCGATCGTTGCCTCGATCTTGGCCCGCGAGCGGATGATGCCCGGATCGTCGAGCATCTTTACGATGTCCTTCTCGCCCAGCCGCGCCACCTTCGCTGGGTCGAACCCGCGAAACGCCTTGCGGAACGTCTCGCGCTTGCGCAGCACCACGATCCACGCCAGGCCTGCCTGAAAGCCTTCGAGCATCAGGCACTCCCACAGCGCGCGGCTGTCCCGCTCCGGCACGCCCCACTCGTCGTCGTGGTACTGCTGCATCAGCGGGTCGCTCTCTGACCATGCACAACGCTGCCGGGCTGCGCTCATCATGAAAACCTCGATCGCGAAAGTGAAATTCAGTTGGCCACGGGAGCCGGGGCATGGCGCGGCGCAGAGGCCATCAGCGCCTCCACGCGCTCTGCCGGCCCAATGCCGCCCCGCGCGCCGCTGGCCGTGCAGTTCAGCGCTGCTGCCGCGCAGGCAAAGTCGAGCTGCTGCTCCAGCGGCCAGCCTTTGAGCAGCCCGTAGATAAAGCCGGCGTGGAAAATATCGCCCGCGCCCGTCGTGTCCGTCACATCCACCCGGTACGCCGGCCGCAGATGGAAGCGGCTGCCGTCCCATGCCAGCACGCCCTCTTCGCCCAGCGTGGCCGCGGCCACCGCGCAGCCATAGCGCCGCTTCATCCGGCGCAGCGCCTGCTCCAGGCTGCGCTCTCCGGTCACCAGCGCGGGAAAGTTGCGGCTCACGATCAGGTAATCGATATTCGCCAGCAGATCCTCAACGCCAGGGTAGAGTTCATCCAGATCGGCGATCACCGGAATGCCCGCCGCGCGGGCCCAGCTCGCGGCCTGCGTGGCCGCGGCCGTCTCCAGCCCGTCCACGTGCAGCGCCCGCGCCCGCACAATCCACTCGCGCTGCAAATCCTCGGGCTGCAGCAGCAGCCGGTCCTCGCGCAGATTCAGTACCGTGCGTTCGCCGCCGCCATCCACAAGAATCAGCGACTGCGGGCTCCGTGCGTCCGGCACGGTCACAATGCGCGCATCCACGCCCGCCCGCTCGAACTCGCGCTGGTGCAGCCGTGCGGCGTCGTCATCGCCCAGCTTGCCCACATAGCGTGTCGTCAGTCCCCATGCCTGGCACGCAATCACCGCCGAAGCCGTCTGGCCTCCGGGCAGGATATGCGCGTGGGAGTATTGAATCTTGGAGCCGCGCTCGGGAAAGGCAGGCAGGGAGAGGATGGTGTCCGTGGCGTTCAGTCCCACACCCACGAGATCAACCAGCGGCAGCTCAGTCATATCCACACTATTGTAGCGGCCCCGTTACAAGCGGCTCTCAGGAAGCAGAATCAGGAGAAACGGGTCGCCTTCCACAGTCCCCAGGCGCACACCACTGCGGTGGCCGCCAGCGCCGCTGCCAGCACGCCCGCCCAGGCCAGGTTCATGCCCAGTTGCGGCACGCGCGCCTGTACGCCCAGCCAGATGAAAATATCGATGGCCGCAAGCAGAATCGCGTAATCCCACCAGGCCCGCCGCGAGGAGAGCGAGCTCGCCGGCACGCCGCTGAAGGAGCGCAGCACCTGCGCGTAATCGAGCTGGTAGCGTTCGCACTCCCGCACCAGCGCTTCGTGCGTGGAGGCATGCTCGCGCTCCGTGGCGGTAGCCGTGCTCACCGCCAGCGCGCCGAGAATCATCACAAGCGATCCGGCAACCACGAAGAGCCGTTGCGTGGCATCGGCGTGCGCCAACTCGCCAAACACCAGCGCGCCCCACGCCAGTCCCCAGAGCTGATTTGTATTGGAGAGCGGAATGCCGCGGCCGATGCCGAGATACTTGGTCGCGTACTGCTGAAAGATGTCGCCCACCACCCACACAAACCCGCCCAGAAACAGCCAGAACAGCATGGGCCGCACGGTTGTGGAGTGCATCAGCGTCATGGTTGTGGAGCGGTCGAATGCAAGCGCCAACCACAGCACGGCTCCCAGTTCGCCAATCGTAAACACGGTGACGAACGAGAGCGGATTCATGCCGCTGATATAGGCCTTGCGATACGGGATGTACATGGTGCCCCACAGCAGGCTTGCGCCCGCGGCTGCCAGCACGCCGGCCGCCGCGTGGCCCGCGCGCGGGCCGCCGCCGTGGATCGTGCTGAACCCCAGCAGCACGGCCGCCGCCACAATCGCCATCGAGCCGAGCACCACCTTCACCACGTTGTCGCGGCTTGCGCCCTTCAGCTCGCCAAACAGCACGCGGCCCCAGAAGATGCCCACCAGCGAATTCGTATTCCACAGCGGAAACGCGATGGCCAGGCCCACATCGCGGATGGCGAAGACCGTCAGCGTGTTGGCCACGGCCCACAGCATGCCCGCCAGAATCGCGATGGGAAGCAGGTGCCGGTGCTCGCTCAGGTCCGCGAACACCTGCCGCGTGCCCTTCAGCAACGTGGGCACGGTCCACCGCGCGCAAAAGACGCCCGCCACCATGCACAGCGAGATGGCATACGGCGACAGGCCGGAGTTGACCAGCTTCGTCGGGGCCTCCGCCGCGCCCAGCCATGCGCCCGCGCCCAGCGCGCACAGCACGCCAATGCCGTGCGTCGCGCCAAAGCCCGCCGCGGAGCCGGATTTCTGCACTGTGCGCTGGGTGGCGATGACGATCCTTTCCGGGCGCGGCTAGCGCAGCGTGACCAGCAGTGCCAGCCCGAGGCAGAACACGATCAATGGAATGAGAAAGTGGCTGTCGGTGAGGATGGCGGCAGCCTGTTCGGTGAGGCGCATAGCTGGTGCGACCTTAAATGATGCTCCGGGCCGCATGTCAAGAACGCCACGCCGAGGCGACACGCGGGATGCTTTGTAAATCCTGGGTAAATGCGATCTGCGCGAAGCCGGCTTCGGCCAGCAATGCGCGAATCGCATCGGCCTGCCCGTAGCCAATCTCGAGAACGAGCCATCCGCCTGGTACAAGCGCCGCAAACGCCGCCGGAATCAGCCTGCGATAGACGGCGAGACCATCCGCGCCCGCGAACAGCGCCAGCCCCGGTTCATAATCGCGCACTTCCACGGCAAGCGATCCGCGATCTGTCTCCGGCACATACGGAGGATTCGACACAACCAGATCGAACTGCTCGCTGGCAACCGGCCCGAGCAGATCGCCTTCGAGAAAGCGAATCTCAACTTGATTCCGTGTCGCATTTTCCCGTGCAACTGCCAGCGCCGCCGGGGAAACGTCGATGGACGTGATCTGCGCCTTGGGCAGCGCGTGCGCCAGCGCAACGGCAATTGCACCCGAGCCAGAGCCGATATCCACGATGCGCGGGGCAGGGAACTGCGTGGCCAGCTCGACGGCTTTTTCAACCAGGTGCTCGGTCTCCGGCCGCGGAATCAGTACGTCGCGCGTCACGCGCAGCGGCAGCCCGTAGAACTCGGTCTCACCGGTGATGTACTGGATCGGTTCGCCCGCACGCCGCCGCTCGACAAGCGCATCGAACGCGGCCGCCTGCGAGGCATCGAGCTCGTCTTCGCCATGCGCCAGCAGCCCCGCGCGCGTCAACCCTGCCGCATGCAGCAGCAGGGTCTCCGCATCGTGCCGCGCCCGCTCAGCGTGCGGACCTTCGCGCAGCACGGCTTCAGCTTTCTTGAGCGCGTCGTGCAGGCGCATCAGGCGGCTTGTGTGGCTTCGGCCTTGAGTTGCTCGGCCTGGTAGTGCGCAATCAGCGCGTCCACAATCGGCTGCAGCCTGCCTTCCATAATCAGGTCGAGCTGGTGCAGCGTCAGGCCAATGCGGTGGTCGGTCAGCCGGTTCTGGGGAAAGTTATAGGTGCGGATCTTCTCCGAGCGGTCGCCCGAGCCCACCTGCGACTTGCGCGCCGCGGCCAGCTCGGCATTCTGCCGCTCCTGCTCCACTTCGTACAGGCGCGAGCGCAGCACGCGCATCGCCTTTTCGCGGTTCTTGATCTGCGACTTCTCGTCCTGGCAGCTCACCACGGTGTTGGTCGGCAGGTGTGTAATGCGCACGGCGGAGTAGGTCGTGTTCACGCTCTGGCCGCCCGGACCCGACGAGCAGAAAGTATCGATGCGGATATCTTTCGCCTCGATCTTGATATCCACATCCTCGGCCTCCGGCAGCACCGCCACGGTAATCGCTGAGGTATGCACGCGCCCCTGCGTCTCCGTCGCCGGCACACGCTGCACGCGGTGCACGCCGCTCTCCCACTTCAGTTGCGAGTACACTCGCTCGCCTTCGATGATCGCGATCACTTCCTTATAGCCGCCCACGCCGCTCTCCGAAAGCGACATGACCTCGACCTTCCAGCGGTGCTGCTCGGCAAAGCGTGTATACATGCGGAAGACCTCGGCCGCAAACAGCGAGGCCTCGTCGCCGCCCGTGCCTGCGCGAATTTCGAGAATGACGTTCTTCTCGTCGTTCGGGTCTCTGGGCAGCAGCAGAATTTTCAGCTCTTCCTCAAGCGCGGGAATGCGCGGCTCGATCGCTGCGATCTCCTCCTCGGCCATCGCGCGAATCTCCGGATCGGTTTCGCTCAGCATTGCCTGCGCGTCGGCCAGGCCCTGTTTGGCCTGCTTCAGCTCGCGGTATTTCTCGACAGGTTCTTCCAGCTCGCGCAGCGCTTTTGCGGTCTTCGTATAGCGCTCGTGGTCGTTGATGACCTCCGGCAGCGCGAACTGCGCTTGCAGCTCCGAATACCGCTCTTCCATTTGTTCCAGACGATCCAGCATGACACTCTCCCGCCCACGGTGTGGGGCGAACTTTTGGATGAGTTTTTCAATCGGGGAAAAAGCGCAGAACACGTATAGGCGGCGGGCGCCGCTAGAGGAGAGCCGGAATGGGCTGGTGCAGGGCCATCACGTCTTTTATTGTACCGCTGTTTTTGATGCTGATGGTCAAGATCGAGGTGCGGACATCCTCTATACAAAGGGATTCACGATCCGCACGCCGTCGATTACCTGACCGTCATTCATATCTTCTGTCAGCAGCACGGAGCAGCCCCCCTGTTTCGCCATGCGGATCACCAGCGCATCCCAGTATGAAACCTGATAGAAGCGATGAAAATCGATTGCCGCCATTACGTCAGCGATACGCGGCTCAACCAGACGGAATCGCGCAAAGGCCTCCACTTTGAGTCTGGCAAGTTCGCCGTCCAGCTTGAACTTGCGCCGGACGGCAACAAAATACTCTTGAAGAACCAGGAGCGAGACAACGCCAGTGCCCTGTCTGCGATGCGCGGCGATCAGATCGAGCGCGTGTCGTCGCTTGACCGGATTGGCGGCATCGTCGGTATAGACGAGCACGTTTGTATCGAAGAAGCTGCGCTGCAACTTACCTGCGCTCATAAAGTTCTTCGCGATTGAACTTCCAGCCGTGGGAGTTACCCTGGCCCGCGGTCCGCTCGAAAAGCTCCAGATCGGCAGCCAGTTGGGTGTCGTCTCCCACGATCCGCTGCAGATGGTCGCGAATCTCCTGGTTGATGCTTTTGCCGGTGGCGCGCAGCTTCTCCCTTGCCCGCTCGACCAGCTTTTCGTCAATGGACAGGGTAATATTCATGAACACAGGATATGTGCGCACATATCCTGTGTCAACCCAGAGGCCAACCCGGACCGCCCGGCTTAAAAGCAATCGATATGATCGCAGGCGTTCATCAGCGGCATCTCGAGGTTCGAGGGGTGGTCCGGGTCGGAGTAGATGCTGATCGTCGCCGGTTTGTAGTCCTCGGGCTTGGCCGTCATGATGTTCGGCACAAAGGTCTGCGGGTTGCGGTCGTAGAGCGGGAACCAGGTGCTCTGCACCTCCACCATCACCGTGTGCCCGGCCTTGAAGACGTGGTCCACGTCGTGCAGGCTGAACTTGTACTCACGGATGGAGTTAGCCCGCAGCGGCTCCGGTTGCTCAAAGCTCGTTAGGTAGCGCCCGCGGAAGATCTCCTCGTTCGTCATCAACTGGTAGCCGCGCATTGCCGGGTCCGGGTCGTTGTCCGGGTACTGGTCGATGAGCTTCACCACCATGTCGTTGTCCGTGCCCGTGGTCGCGGCATAGATGTCCGCAATCACCTCGCCGGTCACGATCAGATCTTTCTTGAGCACAGGCAGCTTCCACACCGCCACGTCCTTGCGGCCGGTCACAAAACGCTGGTCCTCGGTCAGCCAGTTGTACCAGTGCGAGCCTTCGCCATAGGTCGGCTGGATGGGCCGGTGGCGGTATGGCACCGGGTTCGCCGGGTCGCTCACGTAACTCGTGGTGGCCTTGGGCGTCGAGTCGCTCCAGGTCAGCAGCCCGCTGCCCGCCAGGTACAGGTTCGTCACCTCTGATTTGATCGGCGGAAAGTGCGTATAGTACTTCCACGTGTTCGAGCCGGTCTGGAAACTTGCCGTGTCCGTCAGTGTGAACCCCGGCTCATCCTTCAGATAGTGGCCGAAGAACTTCGCTTCGATATTCGTGCGGAACTCGTTGCCGATGGCCTCGCCGTACTTCAGGTTGCCCAGTTGATTCGAGGACGAGCTCCACGATCCATGTCGCCACGGCCCCAGCACCAGAAAGTTCTCATGCTTGGTGTCGAAGGGCTCCAGCGTCGCGTACTCCTCCTGCGGCCCGTACATGTCTTCCTGGTCGTAGTACCCCCCCACACTCAGCGTCGGCACCGTCACCGCGTGCAGGTCGTGCTCCACGCCGCGCGAAGACCACACCGAGTCATACGCCGGGTGGTCGAGGAAGAGCTTCCAGGTGGGCAGTACCGGCGATCCCGACTGTTTCACATCCTCCGTAAAGCTGCCCCGCGAAAGGAAATAGTCGTAGCCGTCCACCGGCTTGCCGTCCTTGTCCTTGCCGTAGTCCACGCCGGTGAACTCTTTGCTCGATTCGAGGGCCTTCACGTAGTCGTAGCCGTAGCTCTGGCGGAAGGCGCCATTGTGGAAGAAGTCGTCGCCCATCCACACGTCGATCATGGGCGCCTGCGGCGAAATGGCTTTTACCGCCGGGTTGGGATCGATGCCTGCGGCCATGGCCAGAAAGCCCGGATAGCTCGTTCCCACCACGCCTACGCGGCCGTTGTTGCCCGGCACGTTCTTCAACAGCCAGTCCACCGTGTCGTAGGTGTCCGTGCTTTCGTCAATCGCCTTGGGGTCGTGGTGGTCGGCCATCGGGCGGCTCATCACAAACACGCCCTCGCTCTTGTAGCGGCCGCGAATATCGGCGCAGACATAGATGTATCCGTCGCGCGCCAGGTCCGGCCGTCCGAAGGTGAAAGATTTGCGGTCCGTGCCGTCGCAGCCGTAGGGCGTGCGCTGCATCAGGAAGGGAAGCGGCGTGGAGATGTCGGCGGGCTTCAGGATCACCACGTGCAGCTTCACGCCGTCGCGCATCGGGATCATCGCCTCGCTGCGCTGGTAGTCGTGAAAGACATGGTGCACCGGCTCGCCCGTGCGCACGTAAACCGAGTCCGGATCGCCGGAGAAGACGATGCCGCTTACGTGCCCTGCGGCATCCAGCCGCACGCTCACGGTCTCCTTCGACTCGGGAAATGCGAACTCCGTGGCCGAAACAGGAGTGAGCTCCGTCGGCACCAGTCGTTCGGACTCGACCGTCAGCTTGCCGTCCTGCACGTAAAAGCTCATCGGCGTGGCCGGGTCGGTGGGGTCCGCGTACTCGCCGGAGAGGGCGCTGAGCGGCAGAGAGGCAGGCTGTTGCGCGCGGATGACGGAAACAGTGAGAGACGCCAGAAAAACAGGCAGCAGGGCGAGCAGGCGGCGTTGAACCAAGGCACGAACCTCCGACTACGACAATATCAACTGCGGCAGGGGGCTAGTGTGCGTGGCCGTGATGATGCGCATGGCCCGCGGCGCTGCCCGCCATCTCTTCCATCGGTACCACGCAGCCGGCAATCTCCGCGCAGCCCTCGTGCTCAAACTGCACCGTGGTGTGGTTGATGTGGAAGTGATCGTGCAGCACGTGATTGAGCTTCTCCAGAATGCAGGCGCTCTCCGACGGGGGAATGTCGGCAATGCATACATGGCAGGCCAGTGCGCTTGACTGCGACCCCAGCGCCCACACATGCAGGTCGTGCACATTGATGACGCCCTCCACCGCCTGCATGCTGGTGCGAATCTCCGCCAGCGATACGCCGCGCGGCGTGCCCTCGAGCAGGATGTTCAGCGTCTCGCGCACAATGCCTACGCTCGACCACACAATCAGCGCCGCGATGATGAGCGAAAGCACCGGGTCAATCCAGTTCTGGCCCGTGAGCAGGATAACCGCGCCTCCGGCGATCACCGCCGCCGTCGAAAGCGTGTCTCCCGCCATGTGCAGAAAGGCGCTGCGCAGGTTCACGTCGCGGGCCACGCCCCACAGCAGCGCCGCGATCACGCCATTCATCAGCACACCGGCAGCCGCCACAATCATCATCAGCCGTGGCTGCACCGCCACCGGCGCGCTCAGCCGGTGGATGGCCTCGACGCCGATCCATAGCGAAAGCACGATGAGGGTGGCCGCATTCACAAAGGCTGCCAGCACGCCCGCGCGCTGATAGCCGAAGGTGCGCGAGGCATCCGCCGGGCGGGTCTGGAAGTAGACCGCCGCAAAGCTCAACAGCAGAGCCAGAAAGTCCGACACGTTGTGGCCGGCCTCGGAGAGCAGCGCCAGCGAATGCGCGCGCAGGCCCGCCACGAAGGTGACCACCACATACAGCAGCGTGGCCACCAGCGAAATGCGCAGTACGGATTGTGTTCGAGCAGCGCCTGGACCCGCAGGCGCGGCATGGACATGCATGCTTCCAGTCTACTTGCGTGTGTGCATGGAGCGCCATGGGGCCGGCGCGGCAGGAATGCCCGGCGTAACGCTACGAGGAGAGGCGGCTGAGCCGGATCGCGCGCTGCGGCAGTTGCGGCAGCCGGTCGCGCAGGCCGGACCACTGCTCGGCCACCACGATGCTGTTCTGCGGGCTGTGCTGCAGGTAGCGCACGGAGCAGGGAAAACCGGCGCGAATCTCCGCCGGGTCGAGCGTTTCGCGCAGGCCGGTAATGTCCTGCGAGCAGGCGTACTCCACGCCCGCAATGCGGTAGCTGTACTCGATCAGCGTGAGCGTCCGGCCGTCTTCGGCCTCCATCTCGCAGACATCCAGCAGCATGCCGTCCACCAGCCGCCCGGTAGAGGCCAGCGTCGCGCGGCGGATGCGTTCAAGCTCGTCTGCGGTGGGCCGCCGTCTGCGGAACCACCACGCCGCGGCCGCAATTGCAGACACCGCCAGCACCAGCCCGGCGGCGGTCTCCCATGATCTTGGCTCCACGAGGGTCATTG
>DASZRQ010000229.1:0-20372 GCA_035549115.1 Occallatibacter sp.
GGTAAAGCGGGCCAGCGTAGCCGCGGTACAAGGCACGGGTTGTGCTGATGGCCGCGACACAGGGCGTCGCTGCCGCGAAGAGATCGCAGGGAAGCGGCGCTCCCTCCTGCGCCAAAGAGGCGGTAGGCGTTGTCATGGCAATGGCCAAAAGCGCCGGCGCGAGCGATAGAAATTTTCTGCACGGAAACGGCTTGAGTTGCATGAGGTATTTGTGATCTCCCTTGCCTGATTAGGTTTTGCCTTCCCTGCGGCAGTTGGTTAGGGCGGCGGCATGCTCGCCCTCGAGTTTTCTGCCCGGCCGCGATAGCCCGCGAAGGAGGCACCCGATGAGCGGCTCCATGATACTCTCAGCGCCGCCCATCGCCGGCGCGAGGTCTGCCCGTGCACACCCTTCCGAGGGACGCCTGCATGGTGCGGCATCATGGAAGGTGCGGGCGCGCGTGGTCAGACAGGCGCGTGCCTACTCGTGACGGATGCTCGCAGGGACAAAGGAATCGGCAGGAAGCCGTCCGGCGCAGAATGTTACAAATCTGTTAAAATCGAGGTTCTCTGGAGGGGCGGGTTTTGCTCCCCGCTGATGTAACCCCATGATTCTCTATCTCATGCGCCATGCCAACGCCGGTGTCCGGCGCGAGAACCCGGCGCAGGACGCCAAGCGCGGGCTTGTGAAGGAAGGCAAGGAGCAGTGCGTGCTCATGGCCCGCGTGCTCAGCGCCCTCAACGTGCAGGTGGACGTGATCGTCTCCAGCCCGCTCAAGCGCGCCCTGCAGACGGCGCAGTTCGTAGGCACGGAGATGGGCTACGAGGCCAAGGTCGAGGTCAGCCCGGCTCTCGGCCCCGCCGCTGGCTTCGACGATTTTCAAAAGCTGCTGGAAAAGTATGCCGACCGCGACGGAGTACTCATGGTCGGGCACAATCCCAATCTCTTCAAGTTCCTTGGCCGCCTCATCACCGGCAACGGCGGCGCAGGCGTCCGCATGCGCAAGGGCTCGGTGGCGCGCATCGACACCTCCAAGCACCCGCCTCTGCTGCAGTGGCTCATCGATCCGCGCATCGCCCGGCAAATCTACGCCAGCGTGGCAAAGAGCTCCCGCCCAAAGACCTCGCGGAAGTAGTCCGCCTCTTTCCGCAGCGACCAGAGCTCCAGCTCCGCGCCCGTGCGCCCCGGCCGCACCTCCAGGTACACGCGCTTGGGATACACCCGCGCGATCACGCGCAGCACATCGCTGGCGCGGTCCTGATTCAGGGCCACGGCCAGCCGCAGCAGCAGCACGGCGCGGCGTACATTACCGTGCTCCTCCGCGGGAATGTTGCGCAGGGCGCGGTCTCCCGGCTGCGGGCGGCTCTTGCCCAGGTAGCGCGCCAGCGCGGAGACGATGGTGCGCTGCACCTGCGTAAAGCCGTACATCTCCGAGCTCGAAATAATGTACTGCGTGTGCCGGTGATGGCCCTGGTGGTTGACGAACTTGCCCGTATCGCGCAGCACCGCGGCCGCGGCCAGCCAGCCCTCGTACTCCGGCGGCAGCCCGTGCAGCGGCTTCAGGTCGCGGAACAACTGCAGCGCATGCGCCCGCACCGGCTCGGCATGCTTCGGGTCCACGCCATACCGCCGCGCCGTAGCCATGATGCTCTCCCAGCGCTCGTGTTCCAGCTCGCGGTGCACCGCCGCGCGCGCATCCTGCTCGGCCAGCATCTGCGCCAGAATGCCGTCGCGCAGCCCCAGCGGCGAGTAGCGGAATCCCTTGAGGGTGAAGCTCTCCATCAGCTCCGCGAACACCTGCGCGCCAGCCACGATAATCTCCGCGCGGCGCGGCCCGATGCCTGGCACGGCCTCGCGGTCTGGCAGCGGCATCTTCGCCAGCTTGGCGGCCAGCTTGCGCACCGCCGTCGCGGGCACCAGGCCATCCAACGCATCCCTGCGCGTGCGTTTCGCGGCCTTGCCCGCGGCGGCGCAGGCCTCGGCCAGCGCTGCCGCCGTGCCGCTGGTGGCAATCACCAGCGGAGCCCGCAATGCCTGAATTCTCCGGTGCGCCCGCCGCAGCTCGCGCGCAATCAGTTGATGCATGCGCCGCAAGTCACCGGGAGAGGCGGGGTCGGCCTGCAGAAACTCCTCCGTCAGACGCACCGCGCCCAGCGGCAGGCTCACCGTATCCCGAATGCGCTTGTGCTCGGAGAGCGTGATCTCGCAGCTTCCGCCGCCCAGGTCGATGAGCAGCACGCGGCCGCCCGCGCCCGGCTCGTTCTGCATCACGCCGCGGTGGATCAGCCGCCCTTCTTCAAGCCCGGAGATGACTTCCATCGTCCAGCCGGTCTCGGCCTTGACCCATGCCTGGAAGGCCGGCGCGTTGCGCGCATCGCGCATCGCGGCCGTGGCCACCACGCGCATCTGGTCCACGCCGTGGGCCTGGATCGCGCGCTGAAACCGCTTGAGCGCCCGCAGTGTGGCGGCCATCGCATCCGGAGACACCAGGCCCGACTCGAAGACGCTCGCGCCCAGCCGCGTCACCTCGCGGTCTTCATGGATGGTCTTGAGCCGGTGCGCGACAACCTTGGCGATCTTGAGTCTGCAGGAGTTGGAACCAATGTCGATCGCGGCAAAGGTGGGCATAGGGCGGTTGCGCGCTCTCCGGAAAGGAATCTTGCTCTGCGGTCAAGATACACGACCGGGGACCGTTCGCGGTTGATGGGAATATTTCTCTTCCGCGGCCGTCGTTCTTCTGCGTAGCCCGAAAAAACTTTCCCTTTCGATGGAACCTTTCGGCTGCTCAAGGGATTGCTCCTATTGAAGGGCACTGATGGAAACCCAATGACCGACGAACCGCACAACACGAGCGCAAGGCCGGACCCAGCGCTGCTCAACGCACGGCATCCTTCGAGCGACGAGGAGTGGGTGGCGGAGTTCCAGAAAGGCTCCGCGCAGGGCTTCTCCATCCTCTTCGATCGCTACAGGCAGCCGGTCTTCGGCTTCTTCTGCCGCAGAATCGCCGATCGCGCTGCCGCCGAGGAGCTGGCGCAGGAAACCTTTCTCGCCCTGCTGCGCGCCCTGCCGCGCTACAGGCAGGAAACCCTCTTCCGCGTCTACCTCTACGCCATCGCCTTCAAGATTCTCAACCGCTACCGGCGCAAAATGGCCTTCCGCGCGGCCTTTCTCGGCATGCCGGACGAGCAACCCGAGCCCGGCGTCAGCCCCGGCATGGAAGCCAGCCTCGCTGTCCGCCAGGCCGTGCGCCAGCTCGACGCCACGGACCGCGAAATTCTGCTGCTGCGCCACTTCGATCTGCTCAGCTACGCGGAGATCGCCAAAGTGCTCGATCTGCCCATCAACACCGTGCGTTCCCGGCTCTTCCGCGCACGCGCCGCGCTGCGCGCGCTGCTGGAAACGCCCCCGCGCGCCGCCATGACCCACGCGCCTTTGCGCTCACAGGAGCAGGCATGAATACCACGACCCATCCCGTTTCTCCCGAAGACATCATGGCCTTCCTCGACACGGAAACCTTCGGCAAGGAGGCCCTGCGCGTGGAAAAGCATATGCGCCAGTGCCCCGCGTGCACGGCCCTCGCCGCTCAGTTGCGCGACACATCCTACAGGCTCTCCGAGTGGTCTGTTCCGCCCATGCCGCGGCAGGTGGAAGATGCCGTACTGGCCGCGGCCGCATCCGCCGCAGGCCCAGGCAACACGCGGAAAGCCCGCCGCTCCACGCCGCTCACCATCTGGAACTGGCGGCTCTGGGCCGTTGGCGGCTCCGGCGCGGCAGTGGCCATCCTCGCCGTTGTTGCCGTTGGCATCACACTCGAGCGTTACCGCCGCGTCGCGGAGATTTCTCCGGCGCCCATGATCTCCGAGACAAACGCCAGTGCCCGCTCTGGCGGCGCGGCGCAGATGGAGTCAGTTCCGGCTCCGCCGGCCACATCCCAGCTTGCGCCCCCCATCGCGTCCATGATTGCGCGCACGGTCTCCCTCGGCATCGTGGTCAGGGATTACGCGCCGGCCCGTTCCGCTCTCGACGCCATCCTCGCCCGCCATCACGGCTATGCGGCCAGTCTCACGCTCAACACGCCGGAGAACGATGCACGCACCTTCAGCGCCTCGCTGCGCGTTCCCGCCGCGGAGCTCGATGCCGCCCTGCGCGAGCTGCGCCAGCTTGGCCGCGTGCAGAGCGAGACGCAATCCGGCGAAGAGGTCACCCAGCAGCACGCCGACCTGGACGCGCGCCTGCACAACGCGCGGGAGACCGAGGCCCGCCTGCTCGCCATCCTGCAGCAGCGCACCGGCAAGGTGGACGAGGTGCTGGATGTGGAGGAAAAAATCTCCGAGGTGCGCGGTGAGATCGAGACGATGGAGGCCGAGCAGCAGGAGCTCGAGCACCACGTCGCCTTTGCCTCCATCGACCTGCAGCTCACCGAGGAGTATCGCGCGCAGCTCGGCGGCCGCACGCAGCCTGTCTCCACGCGCATGCACAACGCCTTCGTGGCGGGCCTGCGCCACGCCTCCGCCACGCTGCTCTCACTCGTGCTGTTCTTCGAGGAGTTCGGCCCTGCCATCCTCATCTGGCTGGCGATTGCGGCCGTGCCGGTGTGGTTCCTGTGGCGCCGCTACCGCCGGGCCCTGCTACGGGCATGAGTCGCAGTGCACGGTCACATTGATGCTCTTGCTCACCGCTCCGGCCGGGCCTGCGCCGGAAAGCGTGTAGGCGTAGGTGCCCGGCGTCATCTCCAGGCCGCCGTGCCCCAGGCAGCCGATTGCTCCCGACAGCAGGCCCATGCCAAGCGCGCACAGCACCAGCGCCAGCCGTCCGTGCAGCCGCCTCCTCAACCCCAGGCCCAGCAGGCCGGTCCCGGCAAACAGCCCGCCGAGCACAGGCGCGGCGCTCAGCCGCGCATCCCGGCCATTCCGCATAGCTTCGTTTGAGTTCTCCCAGGGCGGATAGAACTTCATCGAGCCGCTGGCCGTTCCATTGGCGGGAACAGTGACGAGCTGCGTGGGATTGCTGCAGCTCGGCAGCACCAGATCCTGAAACAGATTGGGATCGGGTCCGCTGCAGACGATGCCGACCTGACCGCTGAATCCGTTCACCGATGTCAACGTAAACTGGCTGGCCGATGTGCCCTGCCCGGAAAGGCTGACGTTCGTGGCGGAGATGGTAAAGGTGGGTGTGGGAGTGGCGGCGCGTCCCGGAACTGCGGAAAGAAGAAGGACAAGGACGGAAGAAAACCCCATACAGCGAAACCGACTGCGGCCCTGCATAACTTGCCTTTCACATGTCAGAAACAGGAACTTGTTGACTGTCTGACGTTTCAGTATATGAGTTGGAAGCACGCTGCCGCCGCCCGGCTGCTATCCTCAAAACGGTAACCCTGTTGCGCATTGCGCGTGTGGCTCTTCTGCGGGCTTTTCCACCGGAATAACCGCGGACTCCGCGCCTTCAGACCATGACGAACGAGAACTCATCCTCCTCCCGCACCGGCCGCGCGCCTTCCGCGTTCGGCGCCTGGACGCTCCTGCTGGCCATCTTTGCCGCGGTATACTTTGCCGCGCTGTTCACGCCTCCGCTGCTGGACGACGCCGATGCCAGCCATGCCGAAGCCGCGCTGCACATGGCCGAGTCCGGCGACTGGGTCACCCTCAAGATCGACGGCATCCGCTATCTCGAAAAGCCGCCCCTGCCGTACTGGATCGACGCGGCGCTCTACAAGGTCTTCAGCGCGAACGCCTTCACCACGCATTTGCCCAATGCGCTGGCCATGCTGGGCTGCGCCTGGCTGGCATGGCTCTGGGCCGGCCGCGCGTGGGGCCGCCGCGCCGCTTTCTATGCCGCGCTCGGCGTGCTCACCGCCATCGGGCCGTTTCTGTTCACGCGCTTCTCCATTCCCGAGGCCCTGCTGAGCTTCTTCTTCCTGCTGGCGCTCTACTGCTTCCTCACCGGCATGGAATCGCATCGGCCCGTGCGCTTCTACGTCATGTGGATCGCGCTCGCGCTGGCCACGCTCACCAAGGGCCTCATCGCGCCGGTCTTCTTCCTCGGCGCGGTCATTCCGCTGCTGCTGCTCAGCGGCCAGTGGCGCAGGCTCGGCCAGTTCAAGCCGCTCTCCGGCCTCGCGCTCTATCTGGCCATCGCCGCGCCGTGGCACATTCTCGCCGGCCTCGCCAATCCAGACCAGGGCCACCCCGTCGGCAACCATCCCACGCCCGGCAATGTGCACGGCTTCTGGTACTTCTACTTCGTCAACGAGCACTTCCTGCGCTTCCTGGGCGAGCGCTTTCCGCACGACTACAACAAGATGCCCTTCCTCTGGTTCTGGCTGGGCCATCTCATCTGGCTCTTCCCGTGGAGCCTCTTTCTGCCCGCTCTGTTTGTCGTGGGCTGGCGCACCCGCCGCACCTGGCTGCAGCATCTGCGCCGTGACGCCGGGCAGACCGTCGACTTCTATCTCGACAACGCCGCCCGCGAGGACGTGGCCAGCTACGTGGCGCGGCTCAAGTTCCGCGTGCGCACCACATGGCTGCTCAGCCTCTTTGTGGCCTTTACGCTGCTGTTCTTCTCCATCTCGACCAATCAGGAGTACTACACGTTTCCGGCATGGCCGCCGCTGTTCATCCTGATCGCCGGCGTGCTGGCTTCGATTGAAGAAGGCCACGAGCCGGACGGCGTCAAACCGCTGCTCTCCACCGCATGGCTCACCGGCGCGCAGGGCCTCTTCGCCGTCATCGGCATCGCCGCGGCCATCGCGCTGGGCTGGGGGCTCTGGACCTCGCGCCGCCTGCCCTACGTCTCCGACATCGGCACCCTGCTGGCGCACCGCGCCGTGGGCGACTACACGCTCTCCATGTCGCATCTCTTCGACCTGACCGGCCCATCCTTCGCCGCGCTGCGGCTGCCCGCGGCGCTGGCGCTGGTCACGCTGCTTCTGGGCCCCGCCGCCGGATGGCTGCTGCGCCTGCGCGGACGGCACATCGCCGCCACCGTCAGCGTCGCGCTTACCTCCGCGGTCTTCCTCATCGCCGCGCACATCGCTTTCGCGCGCTTTGAGCCCATGCTCAGCTCCAAACAGCTCGCCGACGTGATCCTGCGCGACGGCTCGCCGTCGGATACCTTCATCATCTACGGCGACCAGTCCGATGCCTCGTCGGTCATCTTCTATACGCACAGCCTGCTGCACAAGCCGGCCGACATCGTGATGCAGCCCTGCTCGCCGTATGGCGCGGGCTCGTCTCTTCTGTGGGGTTCCTGCTATCCCGACGCGCCGCACATCTTCCTCAGCGAGGATCAGCTCTCGAAGATGTGGGGCACGGGCGAGCGCAAATGGCTCTTTGCCCAGGATGTGAACCAGTCGAAGGCCGAGCAGTTGCTCGCCGGACGGCTCATCCAGGTCAAGTCCATCGCCGACAAAACCCTCTGGACCGACCGGCCGCTCAAGTAGAATTTCCCGGACCCGTCAACATCTCTCGCTGAAGAAGAGGCCGGAGTGCCGAACAGTTCCGCGCAGCGCAGCACGAACCATGCCTACGGCCTGCCTGCGTCCGACCTGCGCACGCTGCGCGCCCTCAAAACTCCAGCGCGCATCCAGCGGTTTGTCGACGAGCTGACCTACGACTACGCCGACACGGCGCGTTCGCCCCGCCGCATTCTGCGCGAGCGCCGGGGCCACTGCCTCGAGGGCGCACTGTTGGCCGCCGCCGCGCTACGCGTGCAGGGCTATCCGCCGCTGGTCATGGATCTCGAATCGGTGCACGACGACGACCACGTGCTTGCCCTCTACCGCGAGCGCGGCCTTTGGGGCGCCATCGCCAAGTCCAACTACGCCGGGCTGCGTTTTCGCGCCCCGGTTTACCGCACCCTCCGCGAGCTGGCGCTCAGTTATTTCGAGCATTACTACAACCTGCGCGGCGAGCGCACCCTGCGCGCCTACTCGCGCGCCATCAACCTGGCCCGGCTGGACAAGCTGCACTGGATGACGGCCGAGGAAGATGTCTGGTGCGTGACGGACTTGCTCATCGCCGCGCGGCATTATCCGCTGATGCCCGACAAGGTTGCCCGCACGCTGCCCCGGCTCGACCGCCGCAGCTACGAGGCTGGGATGCACGGCTCCGTCAAACACTGAGTCCGCGTCAGCGCCCGCCGGGCGCGCCGGCCACTTCGCCCACCTTGCGCATCAGCCCATGCTTTTCCAGCACGAAGCGGTCGTTGCGCCAGCCCACTTTGCGGCTCGTATAACTCAGCGCCCATAGCACCCCGCCCATCAGGTCGCGCAGCGGATACAGCCAACTGAAGCGAACCGCATCCGGGTCGCCCACCACCCAGCCGCCCGCGACGAGGCTCAGCGCCACCCGCGAGAGATAGGCCCACGCAAAAACGGCCCAGCCCGTCAGCGGATAGCCCGCGATGTAACCGCCAATCAGCCCCAGAAGCCCGAATGGCGCGGCAAATGTAAGCCCCGTGCCCAGGTGCCCGGCAGGACGGCTGAAGCGCGTCGACTTCATCCAGCTCCACTGGTGCGAAAAGTTGCGCCAGAATCCGTCGTTCACGATGCAGTGGTCGATCACATGCGACGAAAGCACGACCTGCCAGCCGGACGCCGCGATCAGGTTGCCGAGCATGAAGTCGTCGGCATAGTAGTAGCCCAGCTTCTCGAATCCGCCAATGGCCTCGAGCGCCTGCCTGCGCACGGCCATGCACGGCCCCAGCGTGAAGCGCATGCCCTCCATCATGTCGGCCGTCACCACGCCCGCCGTCATCTCCACGCTCATGCCCAGGCCTTCCATCAGGCCCCAGATGCCCAGGCCTGTCGCCGTGCCGCGATAGAGACATGTGGCCGCGCCCACCTTCGGGTCGGCAAACGGGGCTGCAACCTCGCGCAGAAACTCCGGCGTCACGCGCACATCGCTGTCGGTCACAATCATCAGCTCGTGCCGCGCCAGAGGAGCCATCACCGCAAGCGAGTAGCACCGCGCATTGGGCCACGGCGGCGTGCCGGAGAGCACGAACCGCACCGGCACCTCCGGATGCCGCGCCGCCACTGTCCGCGCAAGCTGAAGGCCCGCATCCGCCTCCGTGCGCGCGCAGAAGAGAATCTCGAACTCCTGGTAATCGAGCGCGAAAAAGCTTTCGAGGTACTCCTCGAGTCCCGACTCGGCTCCATGCAGCGGCTTCAGCAGGCTGACCGGGGGCAGCGAGGCCGGCGCGGGCAGCGCGCGGCGGGCACGCGCAATGCGCTTGAAACGCGCCGATGCGGCAACCACAAGCCCGAGAAAAATTGTCGAGGTGAGAGTGCCGAAGAGGGCAATTCCCAGCAGAAGGTCTTTCATGCAATCAGCTTCATGGAGCGAACCATGCCTATGGGGAAGGCTACCGGCATTGTATCGAAGGCCGCTGCATTACCGGATTTTTGGTTTGACCGCACGCCGTGCGGCTGCCATACTCACCTCCATCGCAATCAGGATGTTGCAGTGCTGCCCGCCAAGGGCGCTCCGGTGGACTATGGACAACGACACTGCTGGTTCCCCTTCCGGGAAGGCTCCGTGGGGATGGATCGTCTTTCTGCTGATCGTCATCATCGTGCTGCTCGTCCGCTTCTCCGGCAACAAGAACGGCGACCGCGACCAGGAGGCCCGCGCCGAGGCAGCGCGCATCGCTGCCCAGCACTTTGCCGAGCTGCGCCTGGCCGCCGTCACCGCCGGATTCCACCTGGACTCGGCGGCACACAGCCAGGATCCCGATTACAACGCGGAGAGCGGCCGCCTGCTCGCGATCAACGCAAAAAGCAGCCAGCAGTTCACCAACCCTGAGCTGAGCAAGGCCTGGGCGCAGATCGTCGCCGATAGCGGCGCAGGCATGGTCATTCTCGAACGCATCGGGCGCATTGACGCGGAAAAGCCCAGCGGCTACGAGATTCTCTCCAAGGCCCTCCAGGATGATTCCCCCGAGCAGGAGAGGGAGGTTGAAAGGGCCGCCAGCGCGCGCATTGCCGATGAGATGGATAAAGCCGCGCTGCAGCAGGACTATCGCGAGACCGAGTCCCAGCTCGACAATGCGATCGGCGCGCTGGCGCAGATCGCTGAAGGCCTGGGCGAACCGGCTTCGAATGCTGCGCTTGGCGTGCAGTTCTACCCTTCGTGGGACGGCACCTACTGGGGCGACGAGGTGGTCGTGCAGAACAACTCCGCCGCCTCGCTCGATAACGCCGTCGAGGTCGTCACCGTGAACTACGCAAACGGCTCGCGCACGCATGTTCACTACTCGGACGCGTGGCCCGCCGGCGCTTCGCTCAAGGCCATGTACCCCTACCGCGACTCCGATTATGTGGCCGGGCAGGCAACCCCAGCCGGTTTGCGACCGCAGAGCGTCGATGTAGCCGTCTACACCGCCGGCGGCGTCGCGCACGGCGATCTGCCCGTCACGGACGCATCGTGGGACGACACAATCCGCTCCTACTGCGCCAAGCTCACCTTTTCTGCGCAGTATCTCGGCGCCTACACAGACGATGACGGCCAGCAGTTCGCACCGGGCTTCAAGTTTGCCTTCCAGGGGTTGAACGGATTGCCCATCCGCGCGGTTACGGCCCAGATCACCGACGCAGCCGGGGCCAGCCACTCCGTGCGCTGGAGCTACGATGCCGGCGCGCACCTCAATCCGGGTGATGAGCAGGCCCTGCGCTCCGACCTGGTCGATGCCAGTCCGCCCGCGCACCTTGCCTTCACGCTCTCGCTGGCCGATTCCGGCTACGAACCTACTGTAACCGTCTACTGACGCGCGCGGCCCGCGCCCTTGGGAATGATGACCGCCTTGCGCAGTGGCACAATCGCGCCGGAGGCCGTCGGCGCGGCCTGCTGCACGCGGGTCAGCATCTCCGACCGCACAAACTGCACAAAGCTCTGCATCTGCCGGTTCATCTCTTCCATGCGCTCGCGCATCTGCAAAATCACCGCAATGCCCGCGATGTTCACGCCCAGGTCGCGCGCCAGGTTCAGGATGAACTCCAGCCGCTCCAGGTCCTCATCGGTGTAGTAGCGCGTGTTGCCCTCGGTGCGCGAGGGCTTCAGCAACCCTTCGCGCTCATAGAGGCGCAGCGTCTGCGGATGCAGCTCGTACATCTCGGCCACCGCCGAGATCATGTACACGCCCTTCGATTTGCGTTTTGCGGCCATGGGTTCTTGGTTTATGCGGCAGGTGGAATGTCCCGGACCTTTTCAGGGTCGATGTCAAGAATGCCGCAGACTTCAACGCGAGTATCCGGGTTAGGAAAGAACAGATGATCCCGGCCAAGCGTGCCATCTTTGCGGATTTCGAGCCAGACGCAGAGATCAATCTGCTTCTTATCCTCTCGTATTCGACCCTCGGAAAACTGCAAATGAGTACGGTCAAAATCACCGCCCAACGGATCCCAATACCCCGTCAAGACGCTGACCAGGTCTTTGTACCGCGCGCTCGTGTCGTGATTCACCAACACCAGAAAATTCAGCCGGCTGTGATCGGCGTTGACGCTGCTAAACTGCTGTACCGCGGTGTGAATTGAGTGACTGATTCTGTTGTAAATCGGGTCGTTGCGCAATCCGCCAGCGAGTTCACCTGGGGCAACTTGCTTCATCTGTTCTTCAAGCCAAGCATCCCGTTGATACGACTTGACCTCGCACAGAGCAATCTCTTGCCCGTTGCGCGCAAGGAGGAAGTCCGGCGTCTTCATATCGCGCAATTCGCGTTTGGAGAATCCCGTGACCGTAAACCCTTTTCCTTGCCAATAACCGAGAATCAATGCCTCATCCGAAGAGAGCTTGGAAAAACGATACGCATGGATGTTGCGCACACCCTGAGTAAAGTCATACTCCGGCCTCATTTCATCGTCCTTGGTGCCCGACATGTTCTTAAAGTTGGCCTTCATATTGCAACCTTTCGGATGGAGTGGCCCGCCTTGCACTAATGATTCGAATACGCTCTCCACGCTCAGTATGTACCACAAGCAGCACACGAGCCAACAACGACATACCTAGAACAATGGCACGGTGCTCGTCCTCCGAGTGCAGTTCGTCCGGAATAATCAAGGCCAAAGGATCTTCGAAGACGGTTTTCGCTTCTTCAAAATCGACACCATGCTTACGGAGGTTGATTTCCGCCTTCGCGTCATCCCACTCAAAGAACTGAGATTGCACCGTTCTAGCCTCTCCAGGTGGGACAGCTACAACTTATCAAACAGCGTCACGCGCGGGTCCTGGTTGTTCAGCTTCGCCAGCTCGCGCATGATCTCCCGGCTGCGCTCGTCCTGCAGGTGAGGCACCACCACTTCGATAGTCACAATCTGGTCGCCGCGCTGGCCGGGATGCGCCGCGCTCTCCACGCCGCGCTCGCGCATGCGCAGCTTTTGCCCGCTCTGCGTGCCCGGCGGAATCTTCAACTGCGCGCGCCCGTCGATGGTCGGCACATCCACCTTCGCGCCCAGCGAGGCCTCCGGCACCGTGACGGGAACCGTGATGTGAATGTCGTCGCCCGCGCGCAGGAAGACCGGATGCGTGCCCGTGCGCACGATCACGAACAGATCGCCCGCCGCGCCGCCGTTTGCGCCCGCGTTGCCTTTGCCCTGCAGACGGATGCGCTGGCCGTCGCGTGTGCCCGGCTTGATGCGGAACTCGACGTTCTCCGTGCGGTTCACGGTGCCCTCGCCCTGGCAGGTGGGGCACTCGTTCGAGATGCGGCCCGTCCCGTTGCAGCGCGGGCAGGGGATGTTGAACTTCATGCGGCCGCCCATCTGCGTCACCTGGCCGGAGCCGTTGCACTCCGGGCAGGTCATGGGGCCGCCGGTGTGCGCCATGCCGTGGCACGTCGGGCACACCTCCTGCCGGTGAATCTGCAGCCGCGCCTGGCCGCCGCGGATCGCCGTCCAGAAATCGACCGTGGCCTGATACTCGAGATCGCTGCCCGGTTGCGGACCGCGCGGCCGCTGCTGCGCGCCGGAGAAGATGCCCGAAAAGATGTCCTTGAAGCTGCCCCACGCGCCCGAACCCGCGCCTGCCTGCTGCCCCGCTCCGCCCTGGAAGCCGGAGAAGTCGAAGCCGCCAAAGTCCACCGGCGGCTGATGTCCCGCGGCCTGCTGCCGCGCATAAGCCTCGGCCTGGGCCGGGTCAATCTGGTCGGAGTAGAAGCCGAGCTGGTCATAGACCTTGCGCTTCTTCTCGTCGCTCAGAATGTCGTTGGCCTCGGAGATCTCCTTGAACTTCTCCTCGGCCTTCTTGTCCCCCGGATTCACGTCCGGATGATATTTGCGCGCGAGCTTGCGAAAGGCTTTGCGAATCTCCTCCGCCGTCGCGGTCTTCTTGACGCCGAGTGTTGCGTAATAGTCCTTGTTGGTCGTCGTGGGCATAGTCGAGTTCGATTCTTCCGTTCCTGCGGCCCCTTGACCTCACGCCTGCCGGAGGCTGGCCCTCATTGTACGTGGACGCAACCCGGCCTTAGGCCGGCCGGTGCGCCCGGAAAATAATCTGCGGCCATACCTGCTCCATGGAGAGGCCGCGCGTGCGAATCATCTCCTCCACAGCCATCGTGGCGCCGGGGCAGGTGGGTTCCAGCGCGTCGTCCTGCACCAGGTATCCGTCCGGAGCCATGAAATCCCACACCAGGTTTTGCGCAAACACCGAGGGCCCGTGCAGAACCACATCGATGTGCGCGAGGCCGATGGTGCCAAGCGTGCGGCAGGCCTCCAGTCCCGTGTCCTCGATGAACCCCTTCACAAACTCGAGGTTGTCGAGGCCCAGCGTGCGCGCCGCGGCGCAGGTGCGCTCGAAGTTCACATTCAGAAAATCCTCGGGCGGCTTGTCCACGCCCGTCTCCAGCTCGCCCAGCCCCGCAAAGGTATCGAGCGAGAGCATGCGCGCCCTGGGGTAGAACTCCTTGAGCAGGGTGGCCATGAACACGGCGCTGCCGCCCTTGAACGCCCCGAACTCGATAATGTTCTGCGAGGCCAGATCGCGCAGGAAAAACTTGATGAGCAGAAACAGGTTGATAAAGCGGTCCTCGATCACCATGGACTCGACCGCAGGAAACTGCGCCGCCTTGCGCGCCTTGCGATAGGCGGGGTCGCGCCGGACCATCTCGCCCAGCTCGCCGTACTTGGCCAGAGCGCCGCGCTGGTAGCCGTCGTAGAGGCAGCGGCCATCCTCGAAAACCCGCTGCATATCCGGCACGGGCGGCAGCGCATTCAAGGTTTGCGGCGACGCCGTCTTGCGGCGCACCAGTCGAGCAAGTTCAGCAACCCGATCTCCGATCAATGTACGTATCTCCTTGCAGCTTTATCCATCTTTATCGGCAGCCGTTTACGCAGCACGATTGAATCGCTCGATCTTCGGCCGCTTCCTCTTCATTGCCTTGCTGATGTCGTAGCTCATCTGCAGTTCATACCACAAGCTATCGTGCGTCCCCAGCGCGGCGGAGAGCCGCAGCGACATATCAGCAGAAATGCCGGCGGCGCCATTGAGAATACGCGAGAGCGTGGTGCGCGAGACATGCAACTTACGTGCAGCCGTTGTCACGTCCATATCGCCCAGCGCATCGCGCAGGATCCTGCCGGAATGTGGCGGGTTGTGCATCCGCAATATCACCTGGGGTCAATTTCCTTCAGCCTACTACCTGATCCTCTGAGCCAAAACCATCTGTAAATCCATTGCGCACTCTCTACGCTACGAATTGAGGTGAGCGATTTGATGTCGCCCACCTCAATTGTGTCTTCCGCCCGAAGGGCGCATTGCCTGGACGGCCAGTCCTACTTCTTCTCGTCCACGTCCACGTACTCGGCGTCGATCACGCCTTCGTCTTTCTTGGCTTCGCCGGCCGGAGACGCGCCCTCCGCCGGAGCGCCCGCACCTGCGGCCGCTTCGGCTGAAGTCGCCTTGTACATGGCCTCGGCCAGCTTGTGGCTCGCCGCGGTCAGCTTCTCGTGCGCGCTCTTCAGATCGGCGGCAGAAGCCTCCGTGCCTTCGAGCGTCTTCTTGGCCTCGGCCAGCGCCGCTTCCACGTCGGTCTTGTCCGCCGCCTGCACCTTGTCGCCCGCGTCTTTCAACATCTTCTCGATGTTGTAGACCATGCTGTCGAGTCCGTTGCGCGCCTCGATCTGCTCGCGCTTCTCCTTGTCCTCGGCCGCGTGCGCCTCGGCTTCCTTGGCCATCTTCTCGACCTCGTCCTTGCTCAGGCCCGAGCTCGACGTGATGGTGATGCGCGTGTCCTTGCCGGTAGCGTTGTCCTTCGCCGTCACGTTCAGAATGCCGTTGGCATCGATGTCGAAGGTGACCTCGATCTGCGGCACGCCGCGCGGCGCCGGAGGAATGCCCGCCAGCTTGAACTTGCCCAGGGTGCGGTTCTGCGCCGCCATGGGGCGCTCGCCCTGCAGCACATGCACTTCGACTTCCGTCTGCGAGTCGGCCGCCGTCGAGAAGGTCTCCGTCTTCTTCGTCGGGATGGTCGTGTTGCGCGGAATCATCGGGGTCGCCACGCCGCCCAGCGTCTCAATCGAGAGCGTCAACGGCGTCACGTCCAGCAGCAGCAGGTCCTTCACTTCGCCTGCCAGCACGCCGGCCTGCACCGCCGCGCCCACGGCCACCACCTCATCGGGGTTCACGCCGCGATGGGGCTCCTTGCCGAAGAGCTGCTTCACCAGCTCCTGAATCTTGGGCATGCGCGTCTGGCCGCCAACGAGAACCACCTCGTCGATCTGGCTCGCCGTCACGCCCGCATCCGTCATCGCCTTCTTGCAGGGCTCCAGCGAGCGATCCAGCAGGTCCGCCACCATCTGCTCCAGTTTGGCGCGGGTCAGCTTGCGCACCAGGTGCTTGGGCCCGGTTGCGTCCGCCGTAATGAACGGCAGGTTGATCTCGGTCTCCATCGTCGTCGAGAGCTCGATCTTGGCCTTTTCCGCCGCGTCCTTCAGCCGCTGCAGGGCCATCTCGTTGCCCTTCGAGCTCAGGTCGAGGCCTTCCTCCTGCTTGAACTCGGCAATCAGCCAGTCCACAATGCGCTGGTCGAGGTTGTCGCCGCCCAGGTGGGTGTCGCCATTGGTCGACTTCACCTCGATGACTCCTTCGCCCACTTCCAGAATGGAAATATCGAAGGTGCCGCCGCCAAAGTCATACACGGCGATCGTCTCGTCCTTCTTCTTGTCCAGCCCATAGGCCAGCGCGGCCGCCGTCGGCTCGTTCACAATGCGCTTCACGTCCAGGCCGGCAATCTTGCCCGCGTCCTTGGTCGCCTGCCGCTGCGCGTCGTTAAAGTAGGCCGGAACCGTGATCACGGCCTCGGTCACCGTCTCGCCCAGATACGCCTCGGCGCTCTTCTTCAGCTTCTGCAGAATCATGGCCGAGATCTCGGGCGGGGTGTACTCCTTGCCCTGGGCAACGACGGCCACGTGGTCGCCCTGCTGCACCACCCTGTAGGGCACCATCTTCATCTCGTCGTTCACTTCGTCAAAGCGGCGGCCCATGAACCGCTTGATGGAGAAGATCGTGTTCTCCGGGTTGGTAATGGCCTGGCGCTTGGCCACCTGGCCCACCAGCCGCTCGCCGCTCTTGGAGAAGCCGACGATCGAGGGTGTTGTCCGCGCACCCTCTTCATTTGCAATCACTTTGGGCTCGCCGCCCTCGAGGACCGCGACGCACGAATTGGTCGTGCCGAGGTCAATTCCAATAATCTTTGCCATGTTGGCTCCTGCCTGCCGGATAGAATTCTAACAGTAGATAAGATGCAACATTGAGTGTATTAGTGTCAACTTTTGTTGATAAAAATCCCATAAGGCCGGCGCTGGAATGACACCGGAGCCCCTCTTTTGTTCTGGGGAGATGAGGCAGCGGTCACATGCCTTTCCTGGGCCTCTCAGATAGGCTTGGCGGTTGGCAGGATGACGACCCAGGATGATGACCCAGGATGCCCATGCCCGCTACCCGTTGACCCAGGGAGTAAACCCCTGGCTGGTCACGGTCGCGGTCATGCTGCCCACCTTCATGGAGGTTCTGGACACCTCCATCGCCTCGGTAGCCCTGCCGTACATTGCCGGAAGCCTGTCGGCCACCAACTCCGAAGCCACCTGGGTCCTCACCAGCTACCTGGTCGCCAACGCCGTCATCCTCCCTGCCTCCAACTGGTTCGCCCGCCGCTTTGGCCGCAAGCGGTTCCTGATGACCTGCGTGATCATCTTCACGGTCGCCTCGTTCTTCTGCGGAGCGGCGCCGTCGCTGGCCATCATTCTGCTGGCCCGGATTCTGCAGGGCGCGGGCGGCGGAGCGCTGCAGCCCCTCTCGCAGTCCATCCTGCTGGAGAGCTTTCCGCTGGAAAAACGCTCCATGGCCATGGCCGCCTACGGTCTGGGCATCGTCGTCGCCCCGGTCATCGGCCCCACCCTGGGCGGCTGGCTGACGGATACCTTCAGTTGGCGCTACGCCTTCTACATCAATATCCCGGTCGGCATCCTGGCCGTGCTCCTCATCGCCCGCTTCGTCCATGACCCCTCCTACATTCGCAACGCCAAGGTCGGCGCCTTCGACAACATCGGCTTCGGCCTGCTCATCCTCTGGACCGGCTGCCTGCAGGTAGTGCTCGACAAGGGGCAGGAGGATGACTGGTTCAGCGCGCACTGGGTGCGCTGGGCCACGGCCGGCATCGTTCTCGGGCTCATCGGCTGGATCTGGCGCTCCTGGACCAACCGCACCGGCCTGGTCGACCTGCATGTGCTCAGGAACCGCAACTTCCGCACCGGCTGTTTCCTGATCGCGCTTCTTGGCATGTGCATTTACATCACCATCGCCATCCTGCCCCTCTACTACCAGGAGGTGATGGGCTACACGGCCTTCACCGCCGGCCTTGTCGTCGGACCGCGCGGCATCGGCTCATTCATCGGCTCACCGATGGTCGGCGTCCTGGGCTCGCACTTCGACAACCGCAAGCTGCTGTGTCTCGGGTTTCTGGGATTCGGCGTCTGCTCGCTGATCTTCGGCACCGTGAACCTGGAGATCGGCCCGTACACGCTGCTGATCCCCATCATGCTCACCGGCTTTGCCCTCAGCTTCGTCTTTGTGCCGCTGGCCACGCTCACCACCGCCACGCTCAGCCGCGAGGAGATGGGCAACGCCACGGGCCTCTTCAACATGCTGCGCAATATCGGCGGCTCGGTCGGCATCGCCATGGCCACCACGGCCATCATCCGCCGCGCGGCGCTGCACCAGACCGAGATCGGGGCGCACATCACGAGCTCCAGCGCGGTGCTGCAGCAAAAGACAATGGTGATCGCCGGCTATCTGGGACGCCATCTGGGCCGCGCGCAGGGCAGGCCGGGTGCCCTGGGCATGCTCTACAGCCAGATGATGCAGCAGTCGGCGCTGCTGGCCTATGTGGATGTCTTCCGCTGGACCGCCCTGCTGGCCTTCTTCTGCGCCATCGCCGTCTGGCTCTTCGGCAAGCCGCCCAAAGGCATTGCCCCGCCGCCGGGCGTACATTAAGGGAGCAACCTCACTTGCTTCGGCGCATCGCCGCCACGGAATTCGTCATCAGGGCAAGATCGGTTGCCGATCCAGCATCGCACTTGAATACGATGAGAAACTGCCCAGCCTGCGTAACCATCGCCGATGAAGGAATTCCGTTGTCGGTGTAGTCAAGTTCATCGAAAACAAGGCCGTCGCCATTCGTAAAATGCTTCTTCGATTGAATGACCGCATGCTGTTCAGGCCTGAACTTTTCCACCTTGCTTAGAAAGTCCCGGGCATCTTTGATGCCGCTCGTGTGCGGAGTGGGAACATTCAACTTTTCCGCAATCATCACGACACCATGCGGTTGAGCGCCTTCCCGCGCCGAGAACAGCAGGAACTCGTAGGAATTCGGGGCGTGTTGGGCAAAGCGAAGAGCGGTTGTGTCATACGGCTGGAGAATCTTCGGCCATGCGTAGGCAACGTGAAAATAGGAATTCACATAGGCGCCGCCTTCGATGCGTCCATCCGTCGGCGATTGCGCGCTGATGGTTGAAGACGCGGCCGAAGAGAATAGAAGAACAAGCAGAACAGAACGGATCACCTGAAAATCGCCTCTCAAGCCAAATAGACAATCGTAATCGCACCACATCAAAACATTACCGGCGTCTCACGCGAGCAGCGGCTCAAACCGCCGCTCCTGCTCGTCATACTGCTCGATGCGGCCGGTGAGGATGTCGTAGTACCACCCGAACACCTGCAACCGCCCCTCCGCCATGGCCCGCGCCACCGAGGGCCGGGCCTTCAAGTTCTGGAGCTGGGCCACCACGTTGCCGCGGATGAGCGAGGCCAGTTCCGCGTGCGGTCCGTCGGCGGGGTTCAGGGGCTGGCGATGGCTGAAGGCCGCCTCGACGTGGTTGAGCCAGCGGCTGGCCTTGGGCAGCTTGTCCAGCCCGCGGCGCTCGACGGCGGCCTTCATCGCTCCGCAGTCGGAGTGGCCGCAGAGGATGGCATACGGCACCTTGAGCACCTCGACGGCGTACTCGATGGTGGCGGTGCAGCCATCCACGTCGTTGCCGGTGACGGGGATGACGTTGCCGGCGTTGCGGGTGATGAACAGATCGCCGGGGCCGGTGCCAAGAATGAGGTCGGGGACGATGCGCGAGTCCGAGCAGGTGATGAAGAGCCACTCGGGGGCCTGCGACTCGGCCAGCAGGTGGAACTGGCCGCAGCGGGCGGGGAAGATTTCGGCGAGGAACTTCTTGTGGCCTTCAATCAGGCGCTGCATGGCGTTCTCCGGGCGCGGAGGGCCTGCGGCCGCGCGGTCCCAACCCAGCCTATCGCATGGGCGCGGGCGGCTATGCTGGATGTGAGACGCGCCCGGCTGCGGGCCGATGGGGGAGGACTCGTGCGAAAAAGTGCACTGTGGCTGGCTGTGCTGCTGATGGGGTGCGCCGCGCTGCGCGCGCAGGTCGTGGACGCGCAGACCGTGGATACGCAGACCGTAGATACGATCGATCCGGCGCTGAAGACTAAGATCGACCGGATTGCCGCGCAGGTGCTGGCGCTGCACGGGGTGCCTTCGGCGAGCATCGCCGTGGTGCGGGGCGGCAAGCTGGTCTATACGCATGCCTACGGGCTGGCGCATCTTCATCCCGATGTGCCCGCGACGCCGGAGATGCGCTACTCCATTGGGTCGATCTCCAAGCAGTTCACGGCGGCGGCCATTCTCCTCCTCCAGCAGGAGGGCAAGCTGACGCTGGACGATCCGGTGGGCAAGTATGTGCCGGGACTGACGCGCGGCAACGAAGTGACGATCCGCGAGGTGCTGTCGCACACCTCCGGCTATCAGGACTACTGGCCGGAGGACTACCTGATGACGCCGATGATGAAACCGGCGACGGCGCAGTACATTCTGGACACCTGGGCCAAAAAGCCCCTCGACTTCG
>DASZRQ010000230.1:0-5474 GCA_035549115.1 Occallatibacter sp.
AAGGACGAAACCGGCAGCAGGCCAAGGGGAAACTGCTCCTGCTCGGTGCTGGAGAGGGTACGGCCACCGGCGTGCCACTGCAGGAGCGGCGGGCTGGCGGCAAGGCCGTAATGAACGACGCCGTTGGCGCCGAGGCGCAGCCCGGTGAAGGTCGCGTACATATGCGCCTCCTTCACCACCGGCAGGACGGTGTTGAGCCGGTCGAGGAGAAGCGGCAGCGTGGCGGCCGGCTCGCGCTCGCCCGCATCGAGCAGCGCTGTGCGCGCGGCGGTCTTGAGCATGCCCATGAGGATGCCAGCCTGCAGGCCGTGCCCGGCGATATCGGCCAGATAGGCGATGGAGTCGCCGCCGGGAAGCTCGATGGCATCGACCAGATCGCCGCCAACTTTTTCGCTGGGGCAGGAGAGGCCGTAGATGTCCCACGCCGCGGTGCGGAGCATGACGGGCGGAACGAGGGTCTTCTGGATGCCGTGGGCAAGGGCCAGCTCGTTGGCCATGCGGAAGGACTCGAGGCCCTGGCGGCGGATATAGGCGATGAAGAAAACGTAAGAGAGGATGACAGTGACGAGGATTGCGGATGCAGCGAACTCAATGCCCTGCTGCGAGGGCACATTCTGCAGGTGGAAAGTGTCGACCATCCAGTTGGCCATGGCGTTGATGACTCTGCCTGTGACGAACTGAAACGCGATGAGGGCCAGGAGAAACACTCGCGAGAGGCGGGCCAGCACCAGTATCCAGAGAACCGAATTGAGGCCGCTGAAAATGGCGACGAAGAAGACGACGGCGTAGGGCAAACTGCCCATCGCGATGAGGTCGTTGAAGTAGCCGATCACGGAGAACAGAAGAAAGACCGCGATCATGAGCACGGAAAGATGGCGAAGCGGGATGCTGCGGAAGTGAGTCCAGCGGGTGGATGTGCGCAGAAACCAGGGCTTGTCCTGTTTGGCCATGGATGGGTCAACCTCACGCGGCCCGAGATGAGCGGAAGGGCTTGGAGCCAATATAACCGGCAAAACGGGAAGATTGCCGGGGATAGAACCTGCCCGAACGTCCGGCGGCGGGATTGCGTCTATGAGGGGAGAGAGACTGGTACCCTGAAGAGGCGCAGAGGATCGCCGGCGCGGCGCATGGCCGGCAGGCAGCCCGACCTATGGCAGAATTCGTCATCAAGCTGGCCGACGAGCGCGGCCGCGTGCAGGAGCAGGTGCAGACGGCCGCCACGGCCGAAGAGCTGCGCGCCCGCTTCATTCACGCGGGCTATCACGTGTTCAGCGTGAAAGCGCGGGGCGGGGCAACGCTGTTTGGGCGGCGCAAGGTTGGCCTTGAAAAGTTCCTGATCTTCAATCAGCAGTTCCTGACGCTGATCCGCGCGGGTTTGCCGATTCTGGGCTCGCTGAACATGCTGGCCAAGGGCCAGAAAGACCCGCATTTTGCCGGGCAGCTCGAGGATATCGCCAACCGCGTGAAGACAGGCGAGGCGCTGTCGTCTGCCTTCGAGGCGCAGCAGGGAATTCCGGCGATCTATACGACGACACTGCTGGCCGGCGAGCGCAGCGGCAACCTGCAGGAGGTGCTGGAGCGGTATCTGGCCTTCCAGCGCGTGGCTCTGACGTTCCGCAAGAAGCTGACGGCGTCACTGTTCTATCCCATGCTGCTGCTGACCGTGGTGACGGCGCTCTTGATCTTCATGTTCACGGTGGTGATTCCGCAGTTCGCCGACCTCTATGAGCAGATTGGCTCGCAACTGCCGCAGATGACGGTGATGCTGCTGGCCTTTGGCACCTGGATGCGGCACAACTTCGTGTGGCTCGCGGTGGCGGTGGTTGTGCTGGGCTTCAGCGTGTACCGGTATTCGATTACCGAGCAGGGGCGCGAGATGCTGGACAGCATCCGCATCAAGCTGCCGATCTTCGGATCGATCTGGCTCAAGTACCAGGTGGGGCTGTTTGCGCGCACGCTTTCGACGCTGCTGCAGGGCGGGCTGCCGCTGGTGCCCTCTCTCGATACCGCGTCCAGGTCGATCTCATCGCGGAGAGTGTCGCAGGCGGTGCAGCACTCCATTGAAACGGTGCGCGAGGGCAAGAGCCTGGCCGACGCGCTGGTTGCGACCAAGGTGATTCCCGATCTGGCGACGGAGATGATCGGCGTAGGCGAGCAGACAGGCGCGCTGCCGCAGATGCTGAACTCCGTGGCGGAGTTTTTCGAGGAAGACGTGGCGACGGCGCTGACCGCAGCGCTGGCGCTGATTGAGCCCATCATCCTGATTGTGATGGGCGTCGTGGTGCTGTTCATTCTGATTTCGCTCTACCTGCCGATCTTCTCGCTGGGATCGACGAGCGGAGCACAGGGGTAAGGGACGATGGCGGATACGAGTGTACTTTCACTGCCGGCCGGCCCGATTCCGGGAAGCCCGGAGGAGCGCGCACAGGCCGAGGCGCTGGCGGCGCGCTACCGCGCGGAGTTTGTGGACCTCAAGAACTTCAGGATTCAGCACGACCTGCTGCGCACCGTGCCGGTGGAGCTGATGTTCCGGTACAACTTTGTGCCGATTGAGCAGCAGGGCGAGGACGCGCTGGTGATCGCGGTGAGCGATCCCTCGCGGCTGATGGTGCTGGACGAGATTGCGGGGCTGCTGGGACGGCGGGTGATCGCGCGCGTCGCTACGCTCTCGCAGATCAACGACCTGCTGAAGAAGACGGAGCAGTCGCAGCGCGTGCTGGATGAGGCGAGCGAAGGACTGACCTTCGACGTGCTGACGGGCGACGACAATCCGGACGAGAACATCTCGATCGAAAAGCTGACCAGCGACGAGGACATCAGCCCGATCATCCGCCTGGTGGATACGACGATCTTCACGGCGCTGGAGCGGCGCGCCTCGGACATCCACATCGAGAGCTATGACGACTCCGTGCACGTGAAGTACCGCATTGACGGCGTACTGCAGGAGGCGATGGCGCCGATTGCGCGCGAGCACCACACGACGATTCTGAGCCGCGTGAAGATCATGAGCGAGCTGGACATTGCCGAGCGCAGAGTGCCGCAGGACGGGCGCTTCCGGGTCCGGTACAAGGGCCGGCTGATCGACTTCCGCGTATCGATCATGCCCACCGTGCATGGCGAAAATGCCGTGCTGCGCGTGCTCGACAAGGAATCGATGAGCGAAAAGTTCCGCAACCTGACGCTGGACGTGGTGGGATTTGCAGAGAGCGACCTGAAGCGGTTCCGGCGGTATATCCGCGAGCCCTATGGCATGGTGCTGGTGACAGGGCCGACGGGCTCGGGCAAGACGACCACGCTCTACGCCGCGCTGAACGAGATCAAGAGCGACGAAGACAAGATCATCACCATCGAAGACCCGGTGGAGTACCAGATTCGCGGGATCACACAGATTCCGGTGAACGAGAAAAAGGGCCTGACCTTCGCGCGCGGACTGCGCTCGATTCTGCGCCACGATCCGGACAAGATTCTTGTCGGCGAAATCCGCGACCAGGAGACGGCGCAGATCGCCATCAACTCGGCGCTGACCGGACACCTGGTGTTCACCACCGTGCACGCCAACAATGTGGTGGATGTGCTGGGGCGCTTCCTGAATATGGGCGTAGAGGCCTACAACTTTGTTTCGGCGCTGAACTGCATTCTTGCGCAGCGGCTGGTGCGCACGGTGTGCGAATACTGCGTGCGCACGGTGCACTACGACGACGATGTGCTGGCGACGAGCGGCCTCGACCCGGCGGAGTGGCGGGGCTTCGCCTTCCGCGAGGGCGCGGGGTGCATGGAGTGCGGCGGAACGGGGTATCGCGGACGCACGGCGATCCACGAGCTGCTGGACTTGACCGACCCCATCCGCGAGCTGATTCTGGACAAGAAGCCTACATCGGAAGTGCGCAAGCTGGCGCAAAAGGAAGGCATGACATTTCTGCGCGAGTCGGCGCTGGACCGCGTGCGGCACGGTCTGACGACGCTGAAGGAGATCAACAAGGTGACGTTCATCGAGGCTTCGCGCTAGTGGCAACGGCATTGAGCAAGGCGCAGATCGAAGCGGCCATCCGGCCGGCCGCGGCGGTGGAACTGACGGCCGAGGGCGTGCTGGCCGCGGCGCTGCCAGGCAAGGGCGCGGCGCCGGTGTACGCATTTGCGCCGCTGCAGTCCGGCGCGCTTGTGCCAGGCTCGCAGGAGGCAAATCTGCGCGCGCCGGAGCAGGTGGCGGTTGCGCTTGGCGCGGCCCTGGGCGATGTGGCGCAGCGCTCGCATGCGGTGACGCTGGTGCTGCCCGACGCGTGCGTGCGCGTCTTTGTACTGGACTTCGATTCCCTGCCCCCGAAGGCCGCGGATGTGATTCCGGTGCTCAGGTTCCGGCTGCGCAAAATGGTGCCCTTCGACGTGGAGCATGCGGGCGTGAGCTACCAGATTCTCACCGAAACAAAGACCGAGTGCCGGGCGCTGATCGCGGTGACGCCGGGAGCAATTCTGACGGAGTATGAAGCGGCCGTGCGGGCGGCAGGCTTTGAGCCGGGCGCGGTGCTGCCCTCGAGTCTTGCGGCGCTGGCGGCGCTCGATACCGAAGAGCCCGCGCTGATTGCCTGCCTGGGTCCGGCGACGCTGACGACAGCCATTACCCATGGGCAGGACCTGCTGCTTTACCGCACCGTGGAGTTGCCGAACGACCCGGCGCAACGGCTGGGCGAGGTGCAGCGCGATATTGCGGTGGCGGCTGCGTACTTTGAGGACAAGCTGGGCATGAAGGCCGCGAAGCTGCACTATGCCGGTCCGCGCACGGCCGAGGATTTCGCGCGGTGGCTCAACGAGCCGGACCTGAGCGTAATTGAGCTGGCGGCGCGGCCTTCGACGGGTGCGGCCACCACACTGGGCAAGTTGAGCTTTGCCGGCATTGCCGGTGCGCTGGCGGGAGCGGCCTGATGCGGATATCGCTGAATCTGGCAACGCGGCCCTTCGCCAACCTGGCTCCACAGCTCAAGAAGCTGCGGATCGCGATGGGCGTGCTTGCGCTCGCGGCCATTGCGCTGGCCTTTGGCTTGCACGCGCTGGATCAAAAGGCTGCCGAGGCGCGCACACAAGGCGACGCTCTCGATGCGCGAATTATGCGCGTCGAAAACGAGCGGCATGGCTACCAGACCATGATGCAGCAGCCCGCAAATGCGGCGGTGCTGGCACAGGCCGAGAACCTGAATCAACTCTTCGACGCCAAGGCCTTCTCGTGGACGCTGGCGATGGAAGACCTGGAAACCGTGCTCCCCGGCGGGGTGCAGGTGACGACGCTGGAGCCCTCGCGCGACAAGGAAGGACACATTACGCTGCGGCTGCGCGTGCTGGGCCCGCGGGACCGGGCGATCGAGATGGTGCAGAACCTGGAGCACTCGAAGCACTTTCTGCGGCCGCGCATCATGGACGAGAGCGCGGAGGGCGGCAGCGGGCCGAACCAGCGGTTCGAGCCGGTGAGCGCCGCGAGCGCGGTG
>DASZRQ010000231.1:0-18926 GCA_035549115.1 Occallatibacter sp.
CCCGAGCCGGCCGGTGCCGGCAGCAGCCGCATGGTGACATCGGCCCCGGAGTGCAATCCAACTCCGGTAAACTCCAATTCTTCGCTGACAGTCTGTTCCAAATGCGCCGAACTCGACAAAACTACATCTCCGATCCGGGGAACCGCTGCAAGAGCGGGCAAGCGCCAGATTAGACGGGATATGCAAAATGGCTGTGTGGTAATTTTGCAACACTTTCAGGGCCAGAACGCCGCATTTGCTGCTTCGAGCAGCTTCAAGTCATGGCAGATCAGCGATCTAAGCTGTACGGAGCGCAGCAAAACAAAGCCGGCTCGCGAACATCGAATGTCATCAGTGGGGGATACCGTGCTGCTCATCTTCGCCTGGCTTTCGCTTCTGATCGCTTTTCTCTGTGCTCTCTGGATTGCGGCAGATGAGGCACGCCATCCGCAGGCCATGGGCGTGATGAATGTGGTGTGGCCGGTATCGGCGCTTTACTTCAGCGTCTTCGCGGTGTGGGCGTATTACCGGCTGGGCCGGCCAAAGACGAAAGAGGCCATGCGGCACATGAAGCATGCCCACCACGGTGGCGAGGGGCTGCTGACCGCAGCGCAGGTGGCCGTGGGCACCAGCCATTGCGGCGCAGGCTGCGCTCTGGCCGACATAGCCTGCGAGTTTGCGATTGCCGCTGCGGGGCTGACCCTGTTCGGCTCTTCGCTGTGGGCAAGTTTCGCAATCGACCTTGCCGCTGCGTGGGCCCTGGGCATCGTCTTTCAGTACTTCGCCATCAAGCCCATGCGTAAGGTAACGCCTGGCCAGGCAATCGTAGCGGCCATTAAGGCGGATACGCTCTCGATCCTCGCATTTCAGGTGGGCATGTATGCCTTCATGGCGTTGACGTACTTCGTATTTTTTCCGCATCAGCATCTCGAGCCCTTCGATGCCCGCTACTGGCTGCTGATGCAGGCGGCGATGATCTGCGGCTTTGCCACCAGCTTCCCCATGAATGCGTGGCTGCTGCGCATCGGGCTCAAGGAGCGCATGTAGCCGCACGCGGGCATCGTAGAATCGGGAAGGCTTGCTGCCATTTTTCAGGATGGTCGTCTCCATGTCTCTTGCCACAGGTTTTCCCGTTCCCATGCGCGCCGTGCTGGCCGGTGCACGCCGCAAGCAGCCTGCACTGCTCGACCTCACACGCAAGCTGGTGCTGGCCGAGTCTCCCTCGGACGAGAAAGCTGCCGTGGACGCCTGTGTGGCTCTGGCCGCCGCGCATGCGAAAGCCCTGGGCGGCCGTGTGAAGCTGCACCGGCAGCGGGAGTTCGGCAATATCCTCGAAGCGCGGTTTGGCCCGCGGCGCAAAGGCGAGACGAAGCCCTTCCTTCTGCTCGGGCATCTGGATACGGTGCATCCGCTCGGCACGCTCAAGCGCATGCCCTGCCGCATTGCGGATGGACGCCTGTGGGGCCCCGGCACGCTGGATATGAAGACCGGCGTGGCCATGGCTCTGACCGCGATTGACATGCTGGCCGAGGCCGACCTTCTGCAGCGCGAGGCGATTCTGCTGTTGAACACCGACGAGGAGGTTGGCAGCCCTGTCTCGCGGCCCATCACCGAGGCGCTGGCGCGCGAATGCGGCGCGGTGTTTGTGCTGGAGCCGGCGCAAGGGCTGGCCTACAAGACGGCGCGTAAAGGCACCGGCGACTGGCGCATCGAAATTCACGGCAAGGCCGCGCATGCAGGCGTTGATTTCGAGAAAGGCGCAAGCGCGCTGCGCGAACTGGCCCGCGTGATCGAGACTGTGAGCGGCTGGACCGACCTGAAGCGCGGCCTGACAGTGAGTGTGGGCACCGCGGCTGGCGGCAGCAAGACCAACGTGATTCCCTCCGAGGCCTGGTGCGAGGTGGATGTACGCATTGCGCGCAAGGCCGACGGCCCGCGTATGGAGCGCAGATTTGCCGCGCTCAAGGCCGCCGACAAGCGGTGCACGCTATCGATCTCCGGCGGCATCAACCGGCCCCCGATGGAGCGCACACGCGGCACCGTGAAGCTCTATGAGCAGGCGCGCGCGCTGGCGGCTGAGCTCGCACTGGCGCTGCCCGAAGCCGCGACGGGGGGCGCATCCGATGGCAACTTCACCTCGGCCCTCGGCGTTCCAACGCTGGACGGGATGGGCGCGGTGGGAGAAGGCGCGCACGCCAGCCACGAGTCAGTCGTGATCGAGCATCTGGCTCCGCGCACAGCGCTGCTCGCCGCCATGCTGGCGCGATGACGCGGCGTCCTTCCCGCTCCGCAATTGCACGTCGTTCTATGTGTGTTGAATCATGTTCAGCGCGAAGAAATACCCCGCCGTCACAAAGCCGATGATCGCCACGGTCCATCGCATCAGCCGCTGATTGATGCGGCGGCTGTAGTGCGCGCCCAGGTAGCCGCCCGCACCGGCGAGTAGCGCCATCTCCAGGCAGAAGCGCCACTGCACGCGCCCCGCGGCGATGAACGTGAACGCTGGAATGCCGATGGAGACAGCGGCCGTGACTACCTTGAGCGCATTCATCTCGTGAATGTCGTGCACGCCGCACAGGCCGAAGAGTGCCATGACAAGGAAGCCGCCGCCCGCGCCGAAATAGCCCACATAGACGCTTACGACGACCATCCCGATGAGGAGCCATGTGTTGTAGCGCTTGCCGCCGGAGAGGGACTGCAGCCACTTGCCCAGCGGAAAGCTGAGCACGAACATCACGGCCGCGAACAGCAGCAGCCAGGGCAGCAGCACACGGAACATGCGGTTGCCGGTGTGCAACAGCAACAGGCCGCCGAGCCATCCGCCCAGGCCGGAGGCAGCGCTCAGCGGCAGCAGGCTCCAGCCATACTTGCGCAGCAGTTGCCGGTAGGCCACAAGCGAGGTAAGCTGCCCCGGCCACAGCGCAACCGTATTCGTGGCCTGGGCAGTAACCGCGCCCACGCCGATGGCCGAGGTGCTGGCGATAAGCGCGGGCAGCGAGAGAAACGAACCGCCGCCGGCAATGGTGTTGAGCACGCCCGCAAGAAACGAGGCGATAGGTAGCCACAGAATGTGCAGCAGGGCGCTCGAACCAGTGGGCATACTTCAGTCTACGGCTGCATCGCATAAAGACGCATAAAGTCCTGCAACTGCGCAGCCACAAACCAGACCGCCGCAGTCTGCCTGATACACTCGCGGGAAGAACCTGATTGGAGTTTTCCGCCCCATGAAACTTGCTGTTCCGGCTCTGCTTCTTGCCGCCGCAGTCGCAATTCCCGCACAGACCACGCACAAAGCCGTCGCGGCTCATCCCGGCGCCAGACCCGGCACGGCCCTGCCTCCCGACGTTCCTCGCGTGCGCGGCATCGTAAAGACCGCTTTTTCGCTGCGCTATCAGGACATCAGGATCGGCGCCGGAGCCGAGGCCGAGCCCAACAAGCTGTATCACGTCCTCTACACCGGTTATCTGGCGTCGAATGGCTACAAGTTCGACTCGTCGGAGGACCATCGCATGCCGCTGCGCGACAAAGACGGCAAAATCGAGATCGGCCCCGATGGCAAACCCAGGCTCGGCGAGCTGCAGCCGCTGGTCTTTCCGCAGGGCTTCGGCCGCCTGATTCCCGGCTTTGACCTGGGCTTTACCGGCATGAAGATTGGCGGCAAGCGCCGGCTCTTCATCCCCTGGCAGCTTGCCTACGGCGCGCACGGCCGCCCCGGTCCCGATCCGGCGCATCCCGGCATCCCGCCCAAGGCCGATTTGATCTTCGATGTGGAGCTTGTTGATGTGACCGACCTGCCCACGATGCAGCCTCATCCCGCGGCCAGAGTCAATCCACCCGCACCGCACCCGGCGGCTCCGGCAACTCCAGCACCGGCTCCCGCAACGGAGAAGCCCGCGCAACCCGCATCGCCACAGCCAAAGCAGTAGCGATGCGTGCTCAGGCCGCGCCGGCGGGCAGCTCCGGTGTAGCCTCAATCAGTTGCCGTGTGTAGGCCTCGCGCGGCGCGGCACACAGCGCTTCGGCCTCACCAATTTCAACAAGGCAGCCCCGCTCCATCACGGCAATGCGCGTGCTCAGGTAGCGCACCAGCGGCATGGAGTGCGAGATGAACAAATAGGTGAGCCGGTGCTCGTGTTGCAGGGCGCGCAGCAGGTTCACGATCTGCGCACCCACGCTTACATCGAGCGCACTCACAGGCTCATCGAGAATCAGCAGCCGCGGCTGCAGAGCCAGGGCGCGCGCAATGTTGATGCGCTGGCGCTGCCCGCCGGAAAACTCATGCGGATAGCGCGGCAGTGCGGACTCATCCAGCCCAACACTGCGCAGCAGATCGATGGCGGCAGCTCGCTGAGCCGTTGCGCCGCGCGGACTGCGCTCGTCCTCGCTGTGAATGCGCCAAGGCTCGGCGACGATATCGAAGACGCGCATGCGCGGATTGAGCGCGGCAAAGGGATCCTGAGACACAGGCTGCATCTGGCGGCGCAGGCGGCGCATTTCATCAGCAGAGGCGCGCGCAAGGTCGATGCCGTCAACCCGCACGGAGCCGGATGACGGCGCTACAAGGCCCAGAAGCATGCGCGCGACCGTGGTTTTGCCGGAGCCCGATTCGCCGACAAGGCCCAGCGTCTCGCCGGGCTTGATGGTGAAGGAGATGTCCTCGACGACGGGGCGCATCTCCGTGCGCCAGCCCGCGCGCCGCGCATAACTCTTGGATGCGTGCTCCAGCTCGACCAGCGCCATGCCTCGATGGTATACGGGCGCTGGCAACACTTTTCGCAGAACAGGGTTCCAATGTTCTGAGCGGCACAACGCCAGCGTACCGGCCGCATATTCATACGCGAGGTACTCTTATGCGAAAGATTCTTGCTGTCACGGCCCTTGCATTTCCGTTTGCTCTCGCCGGTTGCGGCGGCCCCACGCACGTTGCGGTATACGGACCGCCTCCGCCCGGATATAACGCGGTGGAACAGCACGGTTTCCGCGATGGCCTTCAGGCTGGCTTGCATGATTATCGCGACGGTCAGCGGCCCGACCCCATGCGGCACGGCAAGTTCCGTAATCCGCCGCTCCAGGGGCCTGCTGCTGGTGACTACCAGCAGGGCTTCCGCGAGGGCTATGACCGCGCCTACCAGGGCCCCGAACACCGCTACTGAGCAGCGATGAACAACCGCGCGGCCGCGCAGCACGCCGGCACAACCGCGCCTAGCCCCGCAAGTTGCACAAGACGCCTGCGGCTGACACGCATCAGGAACTCCTCACTTCTTCGCTGGTGTCAGCTTGAGCGCATAGGCATAGCGGCACTCCGCATCCGCGGGCAGCGTGAGTTCGAGTGCATCCGCTCCCTGCGTCCATGCGACCTTGCCGCTTGAACCAAGCAGATCGACCGACTTGATGGGGAAAGTGCTGCCTTCGTGCGCCCAACCCAGCGAGCGAATTGTCGCCTTGCCGTCCCTGGGGCAGGCCATACCGATGACATACACATCCCCGCCCTTTGCCGTAAAGCGGAAGTCCTCGGACGTGTAAGGCTTGGTGTCCGTATCGTGAAAGGCGCCAGCCTCGACCTGTGTGGGGCCCTCGCCGAAGGTTTTCCACGGCGTGGTGGCGTAGATGGCGTCGCCGTTCACCTTCAGCCATGCGCCCATGGCCAGCAGGCGATTGCGCACCTCGTCGGGAATGGTGCCGTCGGAACGCGGCCCGAAGTTGAGCAGCAGATTGCCGTTCTTGCTCACAATGTCGATGAGCTGATCGATCAGGAACTGCGAGGACTTGAAAGTGTCGTTCTCAATGTATCCCCAGCTCTTGTTGCTGATTGAGGTATCCGTCTGCCAGTGGTCGGGAATGATGTGGTCCTGCTGGCCGCGCTCAAAGTCGCGCACGCCAGCCTTCCAGTCCATCGAGTAGTCCTTGAAGTCGATGACGCCGGTGTAGCCATGGGCGGCGGCAAAGTTATAGTAGAAGGCCGCAAACTGCACCACGGTGGAGCGGAAGTTCGGCTGGCCAATCCACCAGTCGAAGTAGACAATCTCCGGCCTGTACTTTTCGACAAGCTCCGTATCGCGCGCCAGCCAGTCGTGCCTCCAGGCTTCGCTCACATAGGTCCAGTCGTTCAGCAGCGACTTGTCCGGACCCGAGCCCTGCAGCCACTGGTGCGCCGGTCCATACAGCGAGGCGTACTTCGGATCGTTGACATCGGAGCGAATCGCCCGTCCGCCATCATAGAAAAAATTATGCTCCGCGCGGTGCGAGCTGAAACCGAAATGCAGCCCCTCGGCGCGGATGGCATTCGCCAGCTCGCCCAGCGTGTCGCGCTTCGGCCCCATCTTCACCACCGTCCAGTCGCTCAGCCCGGAGTCGTACATGGAAAAACCGTCGTGGTGCTCGGCCACCGGAACCACGTACTGCGCGCCGGATTCCTTGAAGAGCCGGGCCCACGCCGTGGCATCGAAATGCTCCGCGCGGAAAAGCGGAATCAGATCCTTGTAGCCCTTGCTGTCATCCCCTTTGGCAAAGCGCGCGCGGAAGTCCTTGTATGCGCCCTCGCCGGGCTTGTACATGTTACGTGGATACCACTCGTTCTCCGCCGCGGGCACGGAGTAGACGCCCCAGTGGATGAAGATGCCAAACTTGGCGTCCTTGTACCACTGCGGCTGTTGATACTTTTCGAGCGAGGCCCAGTCGGCGCGATAAGGACCGTCGTTCTCCTGTTTCTGCTCTTCGGCCAGCAGGCGGTTGCGCTCCGCATCATATTTGCTCACCGATTGCTGCCACTCATGATCGATTTCGGCTGCGGATTTGACGCCCAGCGTCGGCGCGAGCGGGTCCGCGGGCGCGGCGTTCTGCGCAGCCAGCAGCGGCGCGGCCAGCAGGGGCAACAGAGCGAGGCAACAAACAGAATTTTTCATAGGGCCGCATCCTACATGGGCGCGCCGCACGGTCGCAAACGTTTCCATCGAAGCCTGCGGACCAGCCCGCAACAATCTCGCTTGACATATTCCCATATAAGCATATGATTTCTCCCATGGCCCGAGCCGCCACCACTTCCGATGCCTTCAATGCGGTTGCCGAGCCCCGGCGGCGCGAAATCCTTCTGCTGCTTGTGGCCCGCGAAATGCCGGTCGGCGACATCGTTGCCGCTCTCCGCCTCGATCAACCCTCCGTTTCGAAGCACTTGCGCGTGCTGCGCGACGTGGACCTGGTGCGGGTGCGGCGCAATGGCCGCCACAAGCTCTATAGCACAAACGCCAATGCCATTCGTCCGCTGCACGAGTGGACCGCAATCTTTGAGCGCTACTGGAAACATCAGCTCGACCGCGTGAAGCAGCGCGCCGAGGCCCGGATGAAGCAAAGCCCGCACCTCAATCTCAATCCCGATGCCAAGGAGAAACCATGACGGCCACCCTTTCCGTACTCGAAGACCTGACACTCACGGTCAACCAGGAGATCCGCGTCGATGCGCCCATCGACGTGACCTTTGAAGCGCTGCTCGAGCAGTTGGGCCCCGGAAACGAGATGCCCGACGGCACGCCCATGCCCTTCAAGCTCGAAGCGTGGCCCGGCGGCCGCTGGTTTCGCGATCTCGGCGATGGCAATGGACACTTCTGGGGCCATGTGCAGGCCATCAAACGGCCCACGCTGATTGAGTTTGCCGGCCCGCTCTTCATGTCGTACCCCGCCGCCAACAATGTGCAGTACCGGCTGAGCGCGGAAGGCAGCGGTACGCTGATCAAGTTCCATCACACCGGCTTTGGACTCATTGTGGAAGACCACAGGAAGGGTGTCGTCACCGGCTGGAGCTACATCCATGAGAAGGCCCGCAAGCGCGCCGAAGCGCTGCGCAAATAACACGCACGGGGAGAACATCGATGTGTCCAGTCTGCCTGGCAACCGCCGCCATCGTCGCCGGAAGCGCCACCGGCACCGGCGGCCTTACTGCCTTCGTCACTGCAAGGATTTTGAAACGCAAACCGCACCCGCAGGAACCCACCGATACAGAGGAGAAAAATCATGGCCACAACTGAATTGAAGCAGCCGGCCATCGTCTCGCATGACGAATGGATCGAGGCTCGCATGCAATTTCTCGCCAGGGAAAAGGAATTCACGCGACTGCGCGACGAGCTTAGCCGCCAGCGCCGCGAGCTTCCCTGGGAACTGGTCGGGAAAGAGTATATGTTTGAAGGGCCGCGCGGCCGAGAGACGTTTGCCGATCTCTTCGACGGCCGCAGCCAGCTCATCATCTACCACTTCATGTTCGGCCCCGGCTGGAGCGAAGGCTGCAAAAGCTGCTCCTACCTTGCCGATCATTTCGACGGCATGACCATCCATCTTGCGCATCGCGATGTCACGTTTGCCGTCGTCTCCCGCGCGCCTTATACCGAGATCGCGGCGTTCCAGAAGCGCATGGGCTGGCGCTTCCATTGGGTCTCATCCTTCGGCACGGATTTCAATTACGACTACCATGTATCGTTCACTCCGGAGGAGCGCGCGGCGGGCAAGGTGAACTACAACTACGATCTCGTCGAATTCCCCAGTGAAGAAGCGCCGGGCCTCAGCGTGTTCTCAAAGAGCGCCAGCGGCGCTCTTTACCACACGTATTCCAGCTTTGCGCGCGGCCTCGACATTTTCGTCGGAGCCTATAACTTCCTTGACCATGCGCCCAAAGGCCGCGACGAAGATCGCCTGGCCTTCAGCATGGCCTGGGTTCGCCACCACGACAAATATGACAGCGGCTACTTTGTCGACCCGGCGGCAGACTATAAGGAGCCGGAGCGCATCGCCGCCAAACCCTCCTGCTGCTCGGAGCGCCACTAGAACGCGCGGCACATACTCGTTTCCCGAAACCCATCTTCCTCTAAGGAGACTTTGCTTCATGACGATCGCACAGGAACTGCTCGCCGAGTTTGAAGCCCAGACGCCTATCACGCGCAGGTACCTCGAGCGCCTGCCCACGGACAAGCTAGCGTGGAAACCGCACGTGAAGTCCCTCTCCGCAGGACAGCTTGCCTTTCACATTGCATCGACACCCGGCGGCATCGTCCGCTTTGTCATGAGCAACCCCGCGCAGTCGTCCGGCTTTCAGTTTCCAGAGCCCGCAAGCCTCGAAGAAATTCTGGCGGCATTTGAGAGCAGCATCGCGGCGGTGCGCGGAATCCTGCCACAGTTTGACAACTCCGCAATGAAAGAGACCTGGCAGTTGATGGCTGGCGGCAAGGTGGTGATGGCGCAGCCGCGCGGTCTGTTCCTGCGCGACGTTCTGTTCAGTCATATCTATCAGCATCGCGGGCAGCTCAGCGTTTACCTGCGCATGCTGGGCGCGGCCGTGCCGGCCAGCTTTGGGCCCAGCGCGGACGAGCTACCGCTCTTCATGCACGGCGCAAACGCTGCCTGATACCTCACAATAGACCGACAAAAAGGGCACCGCAGATACGGTGCCCTTTTGTTGTTGCATGCAGGTTTAGTGCGCGGCTTCGCTGACGAGTTTTTCCGCGCGGGCCATCGCGTCCAGCCGCTGCTGCCTCTGCGCTTCCACATCGGCCACGCGCCAGCTCTCACGGTTCATGCCCTTGATGTAGTCGTCGATGCGCTGCGTGAACGACTGGTTCACCGCATCGACAGCAGCCTGCGCCGTGGGCAGTACAGCATGGAAGTGCGCAATCTCTTCAACCGCGCGCTCGGGGTGATAGCCCAGCCGGTCGCCGGTCTGCATCGCGTCGATGAGCGGATCGGGCGGTGCGGCAACGGGCCATGTCTTCTGCAGCGCGTCATAGGCCCCGCGCAGGCGCGTCATTGCCCCGGCAAATCCATCCAGTTCATCGCGCTTTGCCGTCAGTCCAGCGGCGCGATGCACCTCGATGACCACGCGGTTTTCCACGCTTTCACGCGCCACCGGAATGATGGTGGTGAGCGTGTTGCCTTCGTAGCTCCAGCCGTCCTTGCCCGTGGGCCCGGCCTGCTTCACAGCAACTCCATTTACCGTGACCGAAGCAGGCGGCCAGTCCGCGGGCAGGCGCAGCTCGTAGCCGCGCGTCTTCAGCATTCCGGCAAAGCTGCCCTCCACCGGGCCAATCTCGACACGCAGCGTATCGCCTGTCTGCGCCGCCTTGATGGGCATGCGCGTAAAGACGCCGTGCTTGTACTCTTCGGCCACGCACGAGTCCTCATACACGGAGTAGCTGGACGAAGTCCCCGGCGCAAGCGGCCACACATTCACGATGAGCGGGTCGACGGGCTTTTCGCCGGTGTACTCCATGGGCGGCTGCATGGGCACAACCGCGCCGGCTTTGAGATACACCGGTGTCTGCTCGATGGAGAAGCTGCGCTGCACCGTCGTTGGCCCGCTGAAGTGCTTACCGGTGGGCCACTCGATCCACTCACCCTTCGGCAGCCATACGCTTTCTGTTGCAAGACCGCTGGTCTTGTCCGCGGGCGTCACCACGGGCGACACCAGCATCTGATTGCCAAAGAGATACTCGTCCTTGCTGGTGTAGGCCTCGTTCTCCTCCGGCCAGTCGTAGTAGAGCGGCCGGAAGAACGCAACGCCTGTGTCGTAAGTGCGGCGCGCCTCCGTATAGATGTAGGGCTGCAGCGCGTAGCGAAGCTGAAAAGCCGAGCGCAGAATCGCCGAGTAGGGCTCAGGATAAGCCCAGATGCGCCGTTCCGAGTCGGGGTTCTTGGTCGTATGCGTGCGTAGAATGGGGCTGAACGCGCCGAACTGTACCCAGCGTGTATAGAGCTCCGGCTCGACCACGCCCGGCATATGTCCGCCGATATCGTGGCTCCAGTAGGCATAGCCCACATTTGCGGCGGTGGCCGTAAACCATGGCTGAAACGCCAGCGACTGCCACACCGAGATGGTGTCGCCAGAGAAGCCGATCTGATAGCGATGGTTGCCGAGGCCGCCCCAGCGGTGGAACAGGAGCGGACGCTTGCCTTCGCGCTCCTGATCCGTGAAATGCACATAGTTGAGCCACCATGTCGGGTTCACGCCGGGCAGCTTCGTGGTCGGCTCCTGCTGCCAGTCCAGCCACCAGAAGTCGATACCTTCCTTCTCCAGTGGATGATGCAGCAGATCCATGTAATTCGTTGCATACTTCTTGTTCGTGATGTCGAAGGGTACATACTTCTTCGTTGCCGGATCGATGCCCATCGCCCGCGCCATTGCCGGATACGCCGCTTCCCACGGCTGCACACCCGATGCCGGATGCATATTGAGGCTGGTCTTCAACCCGTCGGCATGCAGGCGGTCGAGGAACTGCTTCGGATCGGGAAACAGCAGCTTGTTCCACGTATAGCCCGTCCATCCAAGCCCATGCCCGGACTGATCGACCTCGCCCATCGCCTTGAGCTGTTCATTATTGATGTGCCAGTCCATGTCGATGACAAACACATCGAGTGGGGTCGAGTTCTCGCGGAAGCCGCGGATGATCTCCTCGATCTCCTGATCGCTGTAGGCCCAGTAGCGCGACCACCATGCGCCGAAGGCGAACCTTGGTGGCAGTGGAATGCGCCCGGCCACGCGCACATAATCGCCCAGCGCCTTCTTGTAGTCGTGCCCATAGCCGAAGAAGTACCAGTCCTGCCGGTCGCCGGCGGGCCGCTCCATCACCCACGGCCATGGACTCTTCTCGCCCTCCTTGAAGCTGAAATCGGCGGAGTCGAAGAGAGGCCGGGTTGAGTCGTCGACCAGCGCCCATCCCGAGCGCGACACCAGCCCCTGTCCGATGGGCTCCTTGGTTTTGCCGCCCAGCGCGCCATCCAGAGTGCGCGTGGTTCCCTCCAGGTTCTCCGGATCGGCCAGTCCCGGATGCCACTCCACGGGCTTGCCGTCGACAGTAAGTGCAATCTTCAGATTTTCCGGTGTAAATTTGCCATCGCCCTGCGGCGTGTACACGAGCTTGAGGGCCTCCGTCTCAATCGTCAGCGTGCCATTGGCCTCGGCATGCGAGAACGTCGGCACCGGCAGCCTGCGATTGAGAAACACAAACGAAGCATGATCCTCGAACTTGCCATCCGCGGCCCACTCCATGCGGATCAACTGCGGCGTAAGCACCGTGAACCGCGCCTTGCCCAGCGTGACAATGGCGCGCGGATCGGCGACCGGATCGGTTGCGGTATCCTCGGCCGCTGCTTCTGTACGTGCCGATGCGATAACGGGCGCAGCCCCGCGCAGCGATGGCGCTGCATCCGCGGCATTTCTTGCAGCCATCCGTTCCTGGCCTCCGGCTCCTGTGATTGTCCCTGCTGCGATTGCGATTACGGCAAAGTGATACAAGAAAATTCGCACAGTTCCCCCTTGTGTTTGCACAACACAAGGAAGCCTACCACCCGTACACGACCCCATACATCCACGGCCACGCCATCGCATCAAACAAGAGAGGAGCGCAGAACGCGCTCCCCTCTCTTCTTCTGCCGCCGGTTTCAGTTCTGGTCCGGCACCAGCAGGCCTGCTTCCAGCAGCTTCGCCGTCAGTTTGTCCAGCGCGAGCGGAAACTTGCAGCATACTGTCCGCAGGCTCATGCCCAGCAGCGCCGCCGTCTCCGCCTGTGTGTACTCCTGCAGCACAATCCGGCTCAGCAGAGCCTGATCCAGCACATTCAGTTGTGTCAGGCAGCCTTCCACATCGAGCACAAAGATCACTGCATCCTCAAAGGTCCGCACCGGCCGGCTCGACACCCATCCCCGCCCCACCGGATCGCTCAGGATGGAAGGAGCGCGCCCAACCTGCATGGACGCGTACAGGTAACGCCGCAGCATCTTCTCCGTATGCCTGCGATAAAACGCGAGGCTGGTCAGCGGCTCTTGATCCGGCGCGGGTTTCTGCCGGGCCGCCTCCTCCACCGCGATGCGCGGCGCGGCGACCCAGCCGTGCACCGCGCTGCTGGCTCCCCACACGGCAGGCAGTTGCAGAGCCGCGCTCATTGCGCACCTCCCGCCATGGCCATGGCAGCCACCGCCCAGATCCTCAGCACCGGCTTGCGTCCCGGACGCCCTCGTCTCCGCCTCGTCTCCGGCGAGGGGAAGCTCCTCAGCTTCTCTTCACAATCCCTGCAATACACACCACTTTGCGACTGTGCCCGGTACCAGAGGCAGCCGCAGCTCTCGCAAATCTTCAAATTCACGCGCATTTCCATGACGAACTCTCCACTAACCAGCACTTTCCCGCGAATGCGGTTTGTTGTCCTCGAGCCGCGGGGTCGAGAGAGCGCAGCGGGGCTGCCCAGGATTCTCTTGTCCTGATGGGGGATTGCCATCCGCCGTGTCTCGTTATATGTCATGTACACGCGCAATCACTGGAGCGGCATGCTGGCACATCCGGCTGCGATGAGCGCACATCTGGCTCCCTTGATTCCGCTCGCGCGCAGAATCTGGAATTCTCGCGCAGGCCTGCGCCGTGCGCCCGGGTGGGCGCATCGTTGGGGAAAGGAGTACACGCCATGGATTGAAGCCGGACACCCGGTCGGCTCCTCACCCTCCTGCATCGCGCATCTGGTGATGCAAGAGTCTGTCGGCAATGTGCTCCCTCCCCTGTTCCATCAGGCCTGGTTGAGATTAAGTAAAACCAATGTAGAAGTGCGTCTCCTGTGCGTCAACGCATCGCGGCCCGCTTCCCTCACTGCGAATCATTCTCTGTGTCCGGCTCTCGCAAATGCAGGCAAACTTTGCCGGATTACTTTTCTTGAAGAAAGCATGATTCGGCTGCCTCCATTGCTGGTGGCGAATTTTCCACACATGAACTTTTCTCAGATGCACGAGAGATTGCGGCAGGAATTGCTTCGCAGGATACAGAGAGGCACTCTCAGCGTTTCTTTGCTTGCCCGGCAAACCGGCTTCGGCCAGGCGCATCTCTCTAACTTTCTCCGTCAGCGCCGCCAGCTTTCGCTGGAAGCCATGGACCGCATCCTGACCGCGCAGCATCTAGCCGCGCACGACCTGCTCCCCGCTTCCGTGTTCTTCGAGCCGATGCCGATGGAGGAGGACGCGAACACGGTTCCCGTCGTTTCGCACGCCGCCGCACTCTTTGAGCCATTCATTCGCCCGGCGGCCGCGCAATCACTGCTGCATTTGCCTTCCGGAGCGTTGCAGTCGGCGCGCACGCGAGCCTCCGCGCCGCGCCGGAGCTGGCAGCGCTTCGTCGCCGTGCATGCCTCGGCGGACGATGCCGAAGCCATGGATCCGCTTATTCTTCCTGAAGCGCTGGCCGTGATCGACCGCCACTACAACTCGCTCGCGTCCTACCGTCAACAGCGGCCCACGCTCTACGCCGTGCGTAAAGGCGCGCACCTCACCCTGCGTTATGCGGAGTTTCTTGCCGGCCGCCTCGTGCTGCGCGCGCACAGCCTTGCATGTCCGGTTGATCTGCTGGAGATCGAGGAGGACCTGACGCCGAACGATCTCATCGCCGGGCGCGTGGCGCTGATTCTCAACTGGATGTAAAGCCGTCTTTTTATCTAGTCAACGTAGTTGTGATCGTCGGGGTTCGAGAATTTAGTCTGATTCGCCAGGAAGTTCAGATGGATGGTCCCGGTCGGTCCATTGCGCTGCTTTGCGATGATGATCTCGGACTTTGCCCGATCCGACTCCGACATCTCCTCGTCGCGGTTGTAATATGCATCGCGGTGAATAAACATCACCACGTCCGCATCCTGCTCGATCGAGCCCGACTCGCGCAGGTCGCTCAGCATGGGCCGCTTGTCGTCGCCGCGCCGCTCGCTGGCGCGCGAGAGCTGCGACAGTGCGATCACCGGCACATCCAGCTCCTTGGCCAGCGCCTTGAGCCCACGCGAAATGGCCGAGACCTCCTGCGTGCGGTTCTCATACCGCTTGCCACCCGCCGAGGGCAGCGTGGCCGACATCAACTGCAGATAATCGATCACGATCAGATCGAGGCCGCCGGCATTCTGCTTCAGCCGCCTTGCCTTGGCGCGCATCTCGGCCAGCGAAATGCCTGCTGTGTCGTCGATAAACAGCCTTGAATCCACGAGGCGTTCGAGTCCCCGCTGCAGCTTGCCCTGATCTTCATGTCCCAGAAAGCCCGTCTGCAGTTTGCGCTGGTCTACGCCCGCCTGCGCGGAGAGCATGCGCCGCAGCAGCGACTCCTTGCTCATTTCCAGGCTGAATACAGCAACCGTAGCGTCGTTGTAAATCGCCGCATTCTGCGCAATGTTGATGGCAAACGCCGTCTTGCCCATCGAGGGGCGCGCCGCGATGATGATGAGCTCGCTCTTCTGCAAGCCGCTGGTGCTGCGATCGAGTTCCGTAAAGCTTGTAGCCAGCCCTGTAACCTCGCGGCTTTGTTTGTAGAGGTTGTCGATCGAGCCAAAAGAGTTCGCGACGATCTGGTCCAGGCTCTGGAACCCCTGTGAGACTCCCTTCTCGCTCACTTCCAGCAGGGCCGCTTCCGCCGCGCCCAGCACCTCCAGCGCCGTCTCGCTCTGGTCCGCCGCGCGCGCAATGGCCTGCGAACAGATGGCCATTAGCCGCCGCAGCAGGCTCTTATCCTTCACAATGCGGACGTACTCGTCGATCACCGGCCGCAGCGGCAGCCCTTCAGTAAGCGACGCGAGATAAGCCACGCCGCCGACCGCTTCGATCTCCTTGTACCGAGCCAGTTCGTTCGAGAGCGTGACAATATCCACCGGGCGCTGCTCGCTCAGCAGCTCGCTCATGCGCAGAAAGATGCGCTGGTGCGAGTCGAGCGCGAAGTCGTCCGCTTCAATCTTTTCTGCGGCCTCGGAGTGGGCCGCATTGTCGAGCAGGATCGCACCGAGAATCGTCTTCTCCGCGTCGATATTCGCGGGAAGGCCGGCGTCGAGGCGCAACTCAGGAAAGGTAGCCATCTTTAGCGAGTGTAGGCCGCCCGGAGCCCGACGAAAAGGTGTGGATTCCGCAGTGAGATTGTGGGAATCCGCGCGGCTATTGCGCGATCACCACCGAAGATGTGCTGCTGACCGGAATCGATGTCACGCTCCAGCCCGGAATCCCAATCGGGAAATCGTAGGACACAGTCACCTGCACCATGTTGCCTGCGGCGTTGCACTTGGTTGACCCGCAGGAGGACCACGTCGCCGACGAACCCGAGTTCAGGCTCAGCCAGGTGGTGTTAGTGCTCAACTGGCTGGCAAATGGGTATCCCAGCGCGTTGACGTAAGCCTGGATATCGGCATTGTCGGCGCCATTCGTGTTGCCCGAGGCGGGCGAGCAATACGCCGAGCTGACATTGCCGGTGCACTTGGCCCCGCGAACCATGGCGAAGCGCGTCGCCTCCCGCGCCGCGTCCGAGACAAAGTGATATGCATAAAATGCCAGCGACATCTGCAACATGGCAATCAGCAGGGTTGCGAATACCGAAAAGGAGATTGCCATTTCCACCAGCGTGGCGCCCTCGTCACACCGCAATGCATGCATGCGGCGCTGCAACCAGCTTCGGATTCCCAAGCTGTCGCTCATTGATTCGATACCGTCTGCGTTGCCTGGCCGTGCAGCACGATCGAGGTTGGACCGCCTGGATAATAGATCAACGGATCATAGGTCGCCTGCGTCTTCACCGTAATGGTCTCGACCATTGCTGTATTGTTGCTGGAACAGGTCGTGTTGTCGCTGCAGCCGGTTGGCGTAAACGATGAATTGGCGCAACTGCATGAGGTCGTAATGGAGGTTACCGTCAATCCGCTCACACCGGTCAAATTGGCTGCATCGCTGGTTGCGGCATTCACCACGCCGCCGGAGTATGTTGATCCCGAGACCGACCAGTCGGTTGCCGCCGCATGGCTCGATGCTCCATACGCAGCAGCAGCGCCAGCCGCATTCGAGACCTCAATACCGGCATAGGCCATGCGAGCAAACTCCGCCGCGGCCAGCAGCAACAGCAGAAGAAGGGGAATTGAGAGCGCAGTCTCTATCAGCGCTTGTCCCCGGTCGCCGCGCAGCAACTGCTTCCACAAGTAGCTCAATGCGTGTGCCCTCATTCTCCGCTCCCCTACTCGATCATCGTGATCAAACGGAAAGGCGTCGTGTATTTGTTATTGCCGAAATCGGAGTAGTTCTCGATATTCAGAGAGCCATTCACATACATGGTGCTTGCCACTACGCCCGTGGCCGATACGCCGCCGCCGCCCTCGTCGTGCAGGGTGACATAAGCGCCCGGCGCATAGATCATGCCGTCGAATACCGCCGTGCTGCTGCCGAACGATACCTGCATATCGTTGGTGTTGGACGCGGGCTGCATCACGGCAATGCCGTTATAGGTGCCCGATGTGGGCGCATAAATGGTGAGGGACGACGAAGTCGACTGGTTGTATGTGCCCCCGTAGACATCGAGGGTTGCGCCGTTCGTGGTTGTGCCGACAGTGACTGTGCCACTGTCGATTGTGAGCCCATTCTCGAATACATACAGGCCATCGCCAAGGCTTGCGCCAGACGCCAGTTCAATCGCCTTGGTAAAGCACACCGTGCCGCCACCTGTTGAGTTATAGCTTCCGTTAATGAGCGTAGTTGTCTTGTCTGTGGTTGTGCCGGTTCCGCTGCAGTTGCCATTCGCGTCCGGAACAGGCCCCGTGATGTTGCCGAGTGGATTGCTCTGCACCGCGGAATTCAGATCGATGCTGCTCGTCTGGTTCAGATTGCCGCCGCAATTGCCGTTGCTTGGCTGGCTGCCGACCACCTCAATCCACGGAAACGTCGATTTGCTCGCGCTGCCTGTAACGCACAGCGCATTGGAGGCGTTCGAGTTCACATAGACGCCGCAGTCCTGCATCAGGATCGCGCCCGAGCCATGAATCTGCAGAGCCTTTTGTGCCGAGGGGCTCATGATATAGACGCAAGCCTGACCTGTGCTGGGTGCGCCCGCCACCGCGCGGGCGGCTACCGTAAGACTGGTGCTCCCCGTAATAAGGCCCATGAAGAAGGTTGGATTCGGCGTCCCGACCTGAACCTCGACGCAACTCAGACAGCCTGTATTCGGACCATCCGCAGGCGGCGTGCTTACACGAACCGTATTGCCGGCCACCGTATGATCGACGCCGTTGATCTTGGCCGCAGCATAAGCCGCGGACTGCACCTGCGACGCTGGTCCGTAAAATAATTGCGTCGCCCCCGCCATCGCTGCCGCATCCGCGGCAATCTGCATGGTGCGCCGGGCCCGGAACATCAGGCCGACATCGATCGCGACCGCCAGAAAGCCCATCAGGACAGTCAGGCTCAGTGCTGTCACTACCAGCATCTGTCCGCTTTCGTCGCGTACTCTCATGGATCCCCCATGCAGAACCTGGAGCCGCTCCATTCAGACTCACCCGCGGGGGGAGTTCGGGCAGTGTTCCTGCATTGCAACTTTCGAGGTATTATCGCCGTGCTTGACGGGAAAGACAACGCGCTTTCTGTCACCAGAACACGTTACCTTAGTGATGCTGCCTGCTCAAGACTGCCCCGGCCGCCAGCGCAGCACCGGTTTCCGGGCCGCCGTCACCTCGTCCAGACGCGAAACCCGCGTGGAGTGCGGAGCTGACTTCACCAGCTCCGGCGTCTCCTCCACCTCGCGCGCAATCGACCGCATTGCTTCGATGAAGAGGTCCAGTTCCTCCAGCGACTCGCTCTCCGTGGGCTCGATCATCAGCGCCCCGTGCACGATAAGCGGGAAGCTCACCGTGTAGGGGTGGAAGCCGTAATCGATCAGCCGCTTGGCAATGTCGCCCGTCTTCACGCCTTTGGCCGCCTGCCGCTTGTCGCTGAACACCACCTCGTGCATCGACGGCGTCTTGTACGGCAGCTCGTAGAGGTCTTCGAGCTTCGTGCGGATATAGTTCGCATTCAGCACCGCGTCTTCGGTGGTCTGCCGCAGCCCATCCGGTCCGTTCGCCAGGATGTACGCCAGCGCGCGAATGAACATGCCGGTGTTGCCATAGAAGGCGCGCACCCGGCCCACGCTCTGCGGCCGGTTGTACTCCCAGTAGAGCTGC
>DASZRQ010000232.1:0-15211 GCA_035549115.1 Occallatibacter sp.
AACCCAAAGGAGAATTCCTATGCCTCTCGTTTCCATGCGGCAGCTCCTCGACGAGGCCGCCAAGGGCGGATACGGCGTCGGCGCTTTCAACGTCAACGATATGGAACAGATTCAGGCCATCATGATGGCGGCCAAAGAGACGAAGTCGCCGGTCATTGTGCAGGCCAGCCGTGGCGCACGCGCCTTTGCCGAGGATCTCTACCTCTTCAAGCTGATCCAGGCCGCCGCGGAGCTGAATCCCGATATTCCCATCGCCATGCATCAGGATCACGGCAACAGCTTTGAGACCTGCAAGAGCGCCATCGCCCTGGGCTATACCAGCGTGATGATGGATGGCTCGCTCCTTGAGGACGGCAAGACCCCGAGCACCTTTGAGCAGAACGTCGAAGTGACCCGCCGCGTGGTGGACTACGCGCACGAGCGCGGCGTCACCGTCGAGGGTGAGATCGGCGTGCTGGGCGGCATTGAGGACGGCCACGGCGCGGGCGGCTCGGGCCTCGAGCATGTCACCGACCCCGATCAGGCGGTCGAGTTTGCCGAGCGCACCGGCGTAGACGCGCTGGCCATCGCCATTGGCACCAGCCACGGCGCCTACAAGTTCTCCAAGAAGCCCGATGGCTCCGTGCTCAAGATGGACCTGCTCATCGAGATTCACAAGCGCCTGCCCCACACCCATCTGGTCATGCATGGCAGCTCCTCGGTGCCCAAGGACTTGCAGGACATCGTGAACCAGTACGGCGGCAAGCTCAAGCCCACCTGGGGCGTGCCGGTCGAGGAGATTCAGCTCGGCATCAAGAACGGCGTGCGCAAGATCAACGTCGACACCGACAACCGCCTCGCCATCACCGGCGCCATCCGCAAGGTCTTCGCGGAGAGTCCGGAGAAGTTCGATCCCCGCGACTACCTGAAGCCCGCCCGCGAGGCCATGGCCAGGGTTGTGGCCCTGCGCATGACCCAGTTCGGCCAGGCCGGCCACGCCGGCGACTACAAGCCCATCGCCATCTCCGAGATGGCCAAGGGCTACGCCAACGGCACGCTGGATACGCGCCCCTCGGCCGTCGCCGCCCGCTAACGCGTCACCGCACTTCAACAGCAAAGGCCGCTCCCCTGGGAGCGGCCTTTTGCATCGCATGCGAAATCTGTCTATCCATCCGGATGATGCTGGCGCAGGAATTTGTGCTGGCTCACGGAGTCGCCGTCGCCGCTCTTCAGGCTTGCAAAGACCATCGTCGAGGCGATCGTTAATCCGCCCAGCCAGCGGAAGGCAAGATGAATGCCGTGAATCATCTCCGCCGGCACGCGCCCGCCCCCGGCAGGAACAAAGAACGCCGTGGTAAGGCCCGCCGCCGCCACGCCAAAGCTGATCGACATCTGCTGCATCGTGCTCGCAATCGAGCTTGCGGCGCTCGAATCGCGCTCTTCCACATCGGCGTAGACAAGCGTGTTCATGCTCGTGTACTGCAGCGATGTGAACGCGCCGTACAGGTATGCCAGCACCACAATCAGCCACACCGGGGTTGCCGCGCCGATGGCCGAAAACAGGCCCAGCAGCAGCCCGATGACCACCGTGTTCGACACCAGCACGCCGCGAAAGCCGATCCGCGCCAGCAGTTGCCGCAGCACTGCCTTCACGCTCATCGCGCCCAGTGCCTGCGGCATAATCAGCAGCCCCGACTGAATTGGCGTGAAGCCCAGCCCTGTCTGATACAGCAGCGGCAGCAGAAACGGCACACCGCCGATGCCCAGCCGCGTAAAGAAGCTTCCGTTCACCGCCGCGCGAAACGTGCGCAGCGTGAACAGCCGCATCTGCAGCAGTGGATATTCGAGCGGCCGTGCGTGCAGCCAATAGCCGCAGAGCAGCGCCAGCGAGAGCACAAGCATGCCCGTAATCTCGCCCGCGCCCAGCGTGTGCTCGCCAAAGACCTCAAGAACGTAAGACAGCAGCGCGACCCCCGAGCCGAAGAGAATCAAGCCCACCACATCCAGCGTGTGCGTCTCTTCGTGAAAATCCGGCAGATGCAGATACACCATTACCAGGCCGGCGAGCCCGATGGGGATGTTGAGGAAGAAGATCACGCGCCAGTGCAGATAACCGACGATCAGGCCGCCCGCGATAGGGCCCAGCATCGGCGCCACCAGTGCTGGAATTGAAACGAAGCTCATGATGCGCACCAGGTCCGATTTTGCGAACGTGCGCACCAGCGTCAGCCGGCCCACCGGCACCATCAGCGCTCCACCCATGCCCTGCAGAACACGGCAGGCCACCAGCAGGTGGATGTTGCTGCACAGTCCGCACAGGAGCGAGCCGGCCGTGAATAATCCGATAGCCGAAGAGAAGACGCGCCGTGTGCCGAATCGGTCCGCCATCCATCCGCTGATGGGAATGAAGACCGCCAGCGCCAGCGTGTAGCTTGCCAGCACCGCCTTCATCGCCAGCGGCGTCACGCCCAGCGCCTCGGAGACCGCGGGCACCGCCGTGTTAAGAATCGTCGTGTCCAGCGACTCCATGAAGAACGCGACCGCGACGAGCCACGGCAGCAGACGCTTGCTTGCGTCTGAAGGGACAGGGGAGTCCTCTGCCATGTGCATTGCGCCGGTTGCTGTCATCAAGGTCCTGCCGCGGAGGGGATGGAATCAGCGTAGCCGCGCCGCCTGTCTCTCCTTGGATGCTCCCACGGTCACACAGGCTTTGCCGCGGCCTTTGCCTGCGCCTGTTCCATCAGTGGAGCGGGCATCCTGGCTTCCGCGCGCGCATCGTCCTGCGCGGTCTGCATGAGCCAGTAGTTGAACCCATCCTCGATCGCCATCAGCGCGGCCTGGTTCATGTCGCTGCTCACGCCCGCAGTGATCCAGGGCTCGTGTCCGTCGGCGTGGAAGCTCACCGTCACGCGCACATGCGCCGCCGAGTCGTGCGCCGAGACATCGAGCGCCGTGACCGTGAATGTGCCCAGCCGCATCGCCGTCAGCGTCGGGTACCGCTTGTCCAGCTCGTGCCGCAGGGCCTTGGTCAGCGCGTCAACGGGCCCCGCGCCCTCCGCGCGGGTCGTGGTCACGGTTGTGTCGCCCACGGAGAGCGTCATAAACGCCTGCACAAAGCGATGCCCGATCTCGTCCGACTCGTCGAAGACGCGCCAGCTCCGAATGGCGAAGCGGTTATGCAGTGTGCCCAGCACCTTCATGCACGCCAGCCGGAACGAGACCTCGCTCGCCGTAAAGCCGCCGCCCTCGATCATTGCCGTGTTTGCATCGATGAAGGCCTGCGCCCGCACTGCGTCAAGCGGCACGCCCAGCGCCTCGGAGAGCAGCATGATATTCGCCTTGCCCGACTGCCGGTTCACGCCCACCGTGGGATTCGCGCCCACGCGCGCCGGATCGCACCACAGGTACGCGCCCGGATTCTTACGCTCGCTCGAACCATGCATCCCGGCCCATGTGCCGAACGCGCCCGTGCCCACAATCGGCGCTCCGTGCGGCGCTTCCAGGCCAAAGGCCGCATAGGCCGCATGCGCCAGTCCCGTCAGGCCGGCCAGCGAGGCCTCTGGCACAAACTCCGCCTCGCCGCGCAACTGCATGCCGCCCATCACCGTGGTCAGGTTCACGTTACCGCAGCGCTCGCCCGTGCCCAGCAGCGTGCCCTGCACCTGCACCGCTCCGGCAAGAATCGCCGCGCGTGTATTGGCAATGCCCAGCCCGCGGTCCGTATGCCCATGGAAGCCGAAGCCCGCGCCGGGATACCGCGCGCACAGCTCGCCGATCACCGCGCTCACTTCCTCCGGGCTGGCGCCGCCCGTCGTGTCGCACACCACCAGCCGGTTCACCTTCTGCCGCACGCACTGCCCGGCAAGCTGATGAAAATACTCCAGGCTGCGCGCATGGAAGTCCGCATCGCAGGGCAGCCCCATCTCGCGCCGCCCGCAGTTGGCGTCCATGGCGTGCTCCAGGTCAACGAGCACTTCGAGCCCGTTGTCCGTGAGGCACTCAATCGTCTCCCATGCCATGCGCAGATGCTCTTCCGGCGTGGTTTCCAGTGAGTGCAGCACATCCAGCAGCCGCGACTTGACCACCACCACTGCAACGGGGACCCGCCGCCTGTGTCGGACCATGAACTGCACATCGGGCCACTCCTGCACTTTGGTGCCGCGCCCGCGTGTGCGGCCAAAGAGCGCGAGCTTCATCGCGCCGGTATCCACCGGGCCAAGCGCGGCCGTCAGGTCGGCCACAAACTGGTGTGCCCCGGCAAAGCCGATCTCGGCGTAGCGCACGCCAAAGCCGGCCATGCGCTGCAGCAGCAAAACTGCGTTGGGTACGGAGATGTCGAGGTTCGGCTGCTGCATGCCATCGCGCAGGCTTGTATCGAACAGCTCGACCTTACGGACTTCGTTCTTCATCGCGTTCAACGACCTGTTACCGGGGCGGACATGCACGGCGCGCCGCCCGAAATTCGACTCACTATCATAGCCCGGCCGCTAGACGGCTGGCGCGGCAGAGGGCATCTGCGCCGCGGCCGGACGCGTCTCCAGTTCCTGATCCTTGTACTGCAGTTGGTACAGCTTCCAGTAGAGCCCGCGCTGCGCCAGCAGCTCCTGGTGCGTGCCCATCTCGCGCAGTTGTCCCTTGTGCATCACCAGAATGGCGTCCGCGCGCTGTACGGTTGAGAGCCGGTGCGCGATCAGCACGCTGGTGCGCCCTTCCACCATGCGGTCCAGCGCGCTGCGGATGCGCAGCTCCGTGTCCGTGTCCACGCTCGACGTGGCCTCGTCCAGAATCAGAATGCGCGGATTGTAGGCAAGCGCCCGTGCAAAGTTGATGAGCTGCTTCTGTCCCGTGGAAAGCGAGCTGCCCCGCTCGCGCACCGGCTCCTCGAACTGCTTCGGCAGGCTCTCGATAAAATCCAGCACGTTCACATCGCGCGCGGCCGCCCGCAGCTCGTGCTCGGGAATCGTATCGTTCCCCAGCCGGATGTTCTCGGCGATGGTGCCCGTAAACAGGAACGGGTCCTGCAGCACGACGGCGAAGTGTTTCCGCAGCTCCAGCAGATCATGCTCGCGCAGGTCCACGCCATCGATGAGAATCTGCCCTGCCGTCACATCGTAGAAGCGCATCATCAGGCTGGTCAGCGTGGTTTTGCCCGCGCCCGTGTGGCCTACGATGGCAATCGTCTGTCCCGGCTCGATGGTGAAGGAAACGTCCTTCAGAATCCACTCAATATCGGCCAGCGCGCTCAACTCCAGGGCCGGCAGTTCAGCCTTCGCCGCGCGCTCCACAATGGCCTGCTGCTCCGGCGTCAGCTTCTGATAGGTGAACCACACATGGCGGAACTCGATGCGGTTGCTGCCGTCGCCCAGGCGCGGCGCCGCCGGGTTCACAATCTGCGGCGGCGTATCCAGCAGCTTGAAGATGCGTTCGCACGCGGCCATCGCCGCCTGCAGGATGTTGTACTTGTCGCTCAGGTCCTGGATGGGCCGCCAGAACCGCTGCGAATACATGTTGAAGCTGGCCAGCATGCCGATGGTTACCGTGCCCGCCAGCACGCCAAAGCCGCCCCGCCAGATGACCAGCGCAATCGCGATGGCCGAGAGCAGTTCCACCGCCGGATAGTAGAGCGCGTAGGCAAAGATCGTGTCCATGAACGCGATCATGTGCTGCCGGTTCACGTCTTCAAAGTCGGTGTAGGCGCGCTGCTCGCGGTTGAAGAGCTGCACCACGCGCATGCCCGTCACATGCTCCTGCGTAAAGCTGTTGATGCGCGCAATGGCCGCGCGCACCCGCCGGTAGCTCTCGCGCACGCTGTTCCGGAACATGCGCGTCACAATCAGGATCACCGGCAGCACCGCGAAGGCCAGCAGCGCCAGCCACCAGTTGATGCTCAGCATCACGATGGCCATGATCGACAGCGTGAAGAAGTCGTCGACAATGGCCAGAATGCCGCCCGTGAACATGTCGTTGATGGCGTCCACGTCCGACGTGAGCCGCGTGACCAGCCGCCCCACCGCATGCGTGTCGAAGAAGCCCACGTGCATGTTCTGCATGTGGCGGAAGATGTCGCGGCGCAGATCGAACATGATCTTCTGCCCCGTCCACTGCATCAGGTAGGTCTGAATGAACTCGAACAGGTAGGACGAGATCTGCAGCACGAGGTAAATCGTGGCAAGCTGCGTGATACCCTGCATCGGCTCCGCGCTCAGGTGGCGCGTAAGCCATACCGCGGAGCCGAATCCGTTCGCCGCCGCATCGTTGGCGCGGGGAAAGTAGTGGTCGATGCCCACCATCACCAGAAACGGCCCGGCCACATCGCTCAGCGACTTCAGCGTTACCGCGGCAGACGACACGACAGCCTGCCACCAGTAGGGCAGCAGATAGCGTCCAAGCCGTTTCATTAGCCGCGAGTCGTAAACCTTGCCGACCGGGTCCTCGTCAGCCTTGCGCACGTCCGGCTTCGGAGTCTCTTTCGCCTTTGTCAGCCTGGTTTTTTTGTCCTGGGGGTCCGCCATGGAGTCGTGAGGGCCTTCCTCTTCTATTGTACGGGCAATGCGGTGCGATGCGCGGAGCGCGCATCGTCTCAATGAGATGCGGCAGGCCGCCGGGACGGTGAATTTTTCTGCCTTGGGCAAGCAATGGCGTCCATCAGCGTCTCCAGCGCCTTCTGCGCATCCTCGAGCGCTGTTGGAGCACACTCCAGCCTGCTCAGCAGCAGCGCTCCTTCGAGCGTCGCGATCATCGTATTGGCAATCTGCCGCGGCTCCACGCTGCGGCGAATCTCCCGCCGGCGGATGCCCTCGGCCACAATCGTCGCCAGCCGCTCCCGCCAGTCGCAAAAGCCGTCCAGCGCCAGCTTGCGCAGCACCGGATTGCCGTCGTCCGCATCCGCCGCCGTGTTCAGCAGCGGGCAACCGCCCGGCAGCACCGAGGGCTGCTCCACAAACCGCTGCACCAGGGTGCGCAGCTTTTCGAGCGGCTTTAGATCAGGGTCGAGGCCATCGGTCCGCGTGCGCTTTGCCCGGCCCACCGCATAGCGAAAGGCCTCAACCGCCAGCTCTTCCTTGCTGGCAAAGTGCCGGTAGAGTCCGCCCTTTTCCAGGCCCGTCGCGTCCATTACGTCCTGCATGGAGCAGCCCGCGTACCCGCGCTGGTTAAAGATCGGTGCGGCCAGTTCCACAATCCGCTGCCGCGTGAGTTCACCTTTGCTCATGGTTCAAAGAACCTCTGCCCTGGATACGGCATCAAAAAGGTGCATCGCAGCGCCGCCCCTGGGAATCTGATGGAATACGAGACCGATCGGTCTCAATTTTATCGGTTCGAGGATCCGCTTGGCCACCGCCGCCGCTTCCCCCCTTTCCTTGCCACGCACGCTGCAGAAGCCGGCGATCAATCCCTGGATCATCGCGCTGACCGTCACGCTGGCCACCTTCATGGAGCTGCTCGACACCTCCATCGCCAACGTGTCGCTGCCGTATATCGCAGGCGGCCTGGGACGCTCCTACGACGAAGTCACCTGGATTCTCACCACCTATCTCGTCGCCAACGCCGTCGTGCTGCCCATGTCGGCATGGCTCTCGCGTGTGCTGGGCCGCAAAAACTACTACCTCGCCTGCGTCGCGCTCTTCACGGCCACGTCGTTCCTCTGCGGCATCGCCCCGAGCCTCACCGTCATGCTGATTGCCCGCGTGCTGCAGGGCATCGCCGGCGGCGGGCTGGCCCCGGTGGAGCAGGCCATCCTTGTCGACACCTTCCCGCCCAACAAGCGCGCCTCGGCCTTCGCGCTCTACACCGTCGCCATCGTCACCGCCCCGGCCATCGGCCCCGTGCTCGGCGGCTGGATCACCGACAACTACAACTGGCGCTGGGTCTTCTTCATCAACATTCCCGTCGGCTTCCTCTCCATGTACCTGACCTCGCGCTTCGTCTCCGATCCTCCGGCCTTTGCCGAGGAGCGCAAGACCGTGCGCGACTCTAGGGGCAGGCTCCGCGTCGACGGCTTCGGCATCGCGCTCATCGGCCTCGGCTCCGCCGCTCTGGAAGTGATGCTCGATCGCGGCCAGATCGACGATTGGTTCGGCTCGCGCTTCATCACCTGGATGTTCGTGACCGCACTTGTCTGTCTTGGCACGGCCGTCTGGTGGGAGCTGCGCCAGCCTGACCCGGTCATCGAGTTCCGCCTGCTCGCCTCGCGCAACTTCGCCATCGCCAATCTCTTCTACTTCGTCTTCGGCGTGGGACTCTTCGCGTCCACCACCATGATTCCGCAGATTCTGCAAACCCTCTATGGCTATCGCGCCATCGATGCCGGCCTTGTCCTCGGTCCCGGCGCCTTCGTCATCACGCTGCTCGCGCCCGTCGGCGCGCAGCTTGTGCAACGAGGCATCATCCAGCCCCGCTACCTGCTCACCCTCGCCGTCATCATCGTGGGCATCTCGTTCTTCCACTACAGTCACTTCAATCTCGATACCGACTACGACCACTACGCCCTGGCCCGCGCGCTGCAGGGGCTTGGCTATGCTTTCTTCTTCGTGCCGCTCTCGGTCATCGCTTACTCGCAGCTCAAGCCCAGCCAGAACAACAAGGCTTCGTCGCTGACCAACTTCTTCCGCAACTGGGGCGGCAGCTTCGGCATTGCCTTCATCAACACGGTCTCCGAGCAGCGTCTCAGCTTCCACCAGTCGCGGATCGGCAGCAACCTCACCAGCTCCACTCCCGCGCTGCAGCAGCAGGTCCGCCAGTCGGCCTCGTTCCTGGAGTCGCGCGGTTTTGCCCATGCCGACGCCATGAATGCTGCCTACGGCCGCGTCTATGCGCAGTTGCAGGCCCATGCGCATCTGCTGGCCTTCATGGACTGTTTCCACATCATCGGCCTCATGACGCTGATTGCCGCGCCGCTGGTTCTGCTCACCCGGCCCTTCCGCATCGGCGGCGGAGCGCCTGCGGGCCACTGACGCACGCGCTTCCGCCTCGCGCGTGCTACAGTTCTGTGCAGGAATTCCCTCGTAGCTGTGTCGCCTTCCGGAGGAGGCCCCTGCATGCCCGACGCGACCGACGCTGTGCCGGCCAACGACCCCATCTATGCCCGGCTCGAAGACCAGATCAACTGGTACGACCGCAAGAGCCGCTCCGCGCAGCGCGCCTTCAAGCGCATCAAGGTGGTCGAAATCTTCGCGGCCGCGATCATTCCGTTCCTCTCCGGCATCTCGATTCCCGATGACAAGCTGATCATTGCCGGGCTCGGCGTGCTCATCACGATTCTCGAGGGCTTTCTGCACCTCAACTCGTATCAGCAGCTCTGGGGAACCTATCGCTCCACGTGCGAGGCGCTCCGGCATGAGAAGTATGTCTATATCGCCAAGGCCGGTCCCTATGCTGTCGCTGCCGATCCCCGCGCCATGCTCGCCGAGCGCGTCGAGTCGCTCGTTTCGCAGGAGCACGCGCAGTGGAGCTCCTTCCAGCAGCAGGGCGGCAAGGTGGCGGACAAGCAGCAGCCCTGAGGTTTATGGCTGCTGGCGCTCGAAGTCGAACTGGCGCGTTACCGGGGCATGGTTCGGGAAGGTATTCTCGATCACCACGCTCAGCCTTGAGCCATCCGGTCCGACCGTCACCTTTGCCACGCGGCCCTGTTCGGGCGATCCCCAGGTAGCCACCAGCTTATCGCCATCGGCAACGGGGGTGCGCTCACCCCAGTTGCACTCTTCAGGCTCGCAATTGCCCCATCCGTGGATCGTGAATTGCCCGTTGACCTGATGAATCACCAGCTTTTCCAGGCCATTGTTTGCCACGGGCGAAGGGTTGACCCAGGTGCCAGCCAGCGGGCTCTCGGCATCGTCTGTCGATGTCGATGCTGTTTCATCCGGCTGCGCAGCGGCGGACTTGCCGGCCTGTCCTGTGTCCGCGGGTTTCTGGCTTGCCGTGTTGTCCTGGTCGGCCTGTGGAGCCGGCGTTGTCTGCGTGTCGTTCTTGGAGCCGCCTGAGGCAAGCACCACGATTGCGATGAGGACCACCACAACCGCGGCGGCCAGCCCGAGCCATAGCCCCTTCTTCGACTTACCCTTTGCCGGGCCCTGCTCAGTGGGATTCGCCGGCGGCAGTTGTACGGCCACGGTAGCGTGCACCGGCGCATCGCTCTTGCGTTCGGAAGCCGAGACATATTGCTGCAGCGCGCCGATCAGCAGTTGCACATCGCTGTTCCAGCGCGTATGCGTCACCTCCACGCTGTTGCGATAGGCCAGGTCCTTCAGGTTGTCCGGCAACTGCTCCGGGTGCGGCATCTTGGCGTCGTGCACCAGCACGGGGATCACCGCGATATTCCGGCCCAGCGCGGAGGCAATCTCCAGCCGCACAAAGTCGTTGGGGTCGTCCAGCCGCCGGGCGCCGTCGCTGTTGCTGATCGTTGCCCAGGTGGGCCCGATCATGGCCAGCAGAACCCCGCAGCTCGCCACGTTATCGTCAATCGCCTTGCGGAAGTCCACCCCGGGGTTGATGCCCGACACATCCATAAACACGGAGTTGTCGCCGAAGGCCCGGATCAGGTCGTCGTACAAACGCCCGGCCTCGCCTTCGGTGTCGTCGCGGCGATAGCTGATGAAGATTGCGCGGCCCATGGAACCCCCTCGCGGACTCGAATGTATGTGGGAGAAGCAACGCTGCCAGAATAGGGGGAAGCGCGCCGCTGCGCAAATCCAAATTGTGCAAGGCTCTTCCGGTCCGCGCCTGCCGATGCACTAGACTCGAATCGTGGGCTTCCAGGACTTCCTCGGCAACGCGGTTACCGTCACGCGCCTCCGCGAGAGCGTGCGCGCCGGCCGTGTTCCCCAGGCCATGATCCTTGCCGGCCCCAAAGGCGCGGGCAAATACACCCTCGCGCTCATGTTCGCGCAGCTCGTCAACTGCCTCGAGCCCACGGAATCCGGCGGTCTCCCGGATTTCTGTGGCCGCTGCGCCAACTGCCAGCGCATTGGCGAAGCCGCCAACCTGGACGAGCGCGTGGCCGAGGCCGTTGCCGCCCGCGAAGAGATGCGCGACGCCGATAAGCGCGAGACCCGCATCTTCGTCCAGACCCATCCCGACGTGCTCATCGTTCCGCCTGACCCGCCCCAGCTCCTGATCAAGCTGGGCCAGGTCCGTCAGGTCATCCACGCGGCCTACTACCGCCCGCCCGTCGAGGCCCGCCAATCGTTTTCCATCTTCACGGCGTCTGCTTTCATGAAAGAGGCGGCCAACAGCCTGCTCAAAGTGCTTGAGGAGCCGCCCGCGCATACCTCCCTTATCCTCCTCACGGAGAATCCCCAGGAGCTGCTGCCCACCATCCGCTCCCGCGCCATCCTGCATCGCCTCGGCGCGCTGCCCGCCGCGGAGCTGGAGACCCTGCTCGCCGCCCGCCGCCCGGAGCTCAAGCCACAGCAGCGGGCTCTCGTCGCCCGCCTTGCCGAGGGGGCCGTGGGCCGCGCCCTTTCGCTCGACCTGGAGGTCTATCTCGCCAGCCGCCAGGATGCGCTTATTCTGCTGCAGAACGCGCTCAGGGAGCCGGACTACTCCCAGCTCTTCCGCGCCACGGAGGCCTACCGAGCCGGGGCCGACGGCGCGGAAAAGACCCTCGGCCTGCTGCGCGCTCTCGGTGCGCTGCTTGAGGATCTGCTGCTCGTTGTGGCCGGTACGCCGGCATTCCTTCGCAACGTCGATCTCGCCGCCGAACTTGAACGGCTCGGGCAGGGCATCACGGTCGACTGGCTCGACGGTGCCGCGCGCGCTCTGGTTCAGGTAGAGCAGGGCATGCGCCGCAATCTGTTGCGCTCGCTCTCCCTCGACGCCATGGCGGTGGCGCTGGCCGAGCGCTGAGCGCGGGAAAAAGCAACCACTCCCCTCCGCCCGGCATCTTTTCGAGTACAATCAGGCATCTTCAGTCCATCTACCGGCCCGCGGCACGCAGTTCGTCTGCGGGACTGGAAGTGTCTCATCTGATGGTGCGCCGCATGAGCGCGGCAATAGCTCCGTGCGTCGCATGGTTTAGATCAGGCAAAGGAAACGGGCCTCACTTTTCCCCCAAAGGAGGAACATCCCGATGACCAACGAATCCGCTCTGGCGCAGCTCGACATCAGTCCGGCATCCCTCTCCGAAACGCCGCGCAACGGCCGCAAGGGGCCGGTGCCGCAGCATCTGCGCTCCACACACTACTCTCCCGACTTTGAGGCGCCGCCCCACCAGGCCGAGCTCTTCTATCTGCAGAAGCAGATTCAGGCGCAGACCCCCATGGTCGTCGTGCTGGAAGACGGGGAGAAGATCGAAGGTGTGATCGAGTGGTATGACCGCGTCTGTCTCAAGATTCGCGGCCACGAGAAGACTCTCGTCTACAAATCCGCCATCAAATACATGCACAAGCTCGGGGAGAGCGCACTCTAGCCCCGCTGGCTCAGGGCGTGCCGGACGCGGAGAGTTCGAGCGAGGCTCCGCCGGTATCCTGCGGCTCGGGCTCGGCTCCCATGTCGTCGACATCCTCCGGATGGTGGATGCCGAAGGCCCAGCGCATGAGAATCGGCGTAATCAGCGTCGTAAGCAGAACCACGGTCACCATGACCGCTACTTCCGGCTCGCCGAAGATACCGGAAGAGGCTCCCATGGCGGTGACGATCAACCCTACCTCGCCGCGGGAGATCATGCCGCAGCCTACGCGGATGCTGCGCACCTTGCCCATGCCCATGCCCAGCGCCGCCATCCCGCAGCCTACCAGCTTGCTCACCACAGCCACGGCGAAGATCGCGATCAGCAGCAGCCAGTGGCCGCCCAGGGCGCGAAAGTTGCTGGAGAGCCCGATGGAGACGAAGAACAGCGGAATCAGCAGTCCGTGGCCGATGGCATAGAAGGTGCGCTCGATGAGCGTCTTGAGCTTGGCTCCCGCGAACACATAGCCCAGCAGGTAAGCGCCGGTAATGCCCGCCACGCTGCCCAGCCACTCGGCGCTGATGGCATAGAGGAGCACCATGGCCAGCACGCAGCTTGTCACGGCCTCGTTTGCGTCCAGCTTGCGGAATAGCCGCATTAGCGGGTCGGACCAGCGCTGCGCCGCGCCATAGGCGACAAAGAAGAATACCCCGACGCAGATGGCGATGAGCGTCATCTGCACCGTGAGCGGGTGCGCCGCGGCCCAGGGCCAGTGCACCTGGAGCCACGCCGCCAGCATGGGAGCAAGGCCAAAGGAGCTGGTAGTTGTGCTGCACGATGCGGCCAGAAATGCCAGCACAAACAGCCCCATCACATCGTCAATGACCGCCGCGCCCAGAATCACCGAGGCTTCGGGGGTGGTCATGCGGCCGGCATCCATCAGCGTGCGCGCGGAGATGGAGACGCTGGTGGCCGTCAGCGCGCCGCCCAGGAACCACGAGCAGCTCCACGACAGGCCGAAGAGATGGGCGACGCCCGCGCCCAGAAAGAACGGCCAGATGACACCGGAGAGCGCGACCAGAAAGGCCGTTACGCTGGCCTCGCGCATGCGGTCGATATCGGTTTCCAGCCCGGCGATGAACATCAGCACCAGGCCGCCGATCTGCGCCAGCAGCAGAAAGGCGTCCGTTGCCGGAGTGCCGCTGAAGAGATGCATGTGCAGCATGTTCAGGCAGCCGGGACCGGCCACCACGCCCACCATCAGCTCGCCAAGGATGGCGGGGATGCCGAAGCGCCCGCACAACGACGCAACGACCTTGCTGGCCGGCAGCAGTATTGCGATCAACAGAGCCAGTTGCAGACTTGCGGGCATTTTCCCCTGCTTGCGTTATTTGGAGACAACCAGCGCGGGCTCTCCGGTTTGCGCTGCGCTCTTGTGGCCCAGCCGCGTCAGGCGCGAGAACATGCCTTTGTAGCCGCCGCGCTCGATTCCTTCTCTCAGCATAGTGCGAATCTGCGCCGCCTGTTTGCGCGCCAGCTCCGATTGCGCCGCATTTGCTGCAAGCTGCGCCGCGCGATGCGTATGCTCGGCGGCCTGGTCGCAGATGCGCAGGCGCATCAGCAGTTCGCCGAACTTGAGCCGCGCAATAAAGCAGTCGGGATTCTGGTCCACGGCTGTGCGCAGCTCTTCCATGGCCTCCTGGGCCTGCAGGTCGACGCACAGGGCCATGCCCAGCAGCACGCGCACCTCGGGCACATGGGGCGCAAGGTCTGCGGCCTGGCGCAGGCGCACAATCAGGTCGCCGCGTTCCTGCGGCTCCAGCACGCGCGGATCGCGGAACATGCGTTCCAGCGTGTATGCCGTCTCGCGGGGAAGCACTGCGGGCAGAGCGAGCTGACCCTCCGCGGTGGGAACCAGAAGCGCGGCTTCGTCATTCGATGCGCGAACGATAGACATTTTCATCACGAACCCTCAGAACAAAAGAACGGAAAAAAGGGGGCAGCAAGGCGTGGCAGAGAGTGCCTTGCTGCTCCAGGAGAATGCCTTTCGGCCAAGAGTGAAAGGTTATGCCATGGCTGCCTTGCCTGCCGCGACCAGGAACTCCGGCTCCGGAGCGAAGACAAACTCCGGATAGCCAAGCTGTCCCATCTCGGGCAGGTCGAGGCCGGCAACTTCCGTCTCAACCGAGACGCGCTGGCCAAGGAAGATGTCCAGCACCCAGTTCAGCACGTAGCTGAAGGTGAAGACGAAGCCAACCAGCGTGGCAATGCCGATGATCTGCGCCACCAACTGGCTGGCGTCGCCGTAGAACAGGCCGGTGACCGAACCGGTCACGCCGTTCCAGGAGCCGCCGTAGTTGCTGGTGCCGTCGGCAAACAATCCAACTGAGAGTACGCCCCACAGGCCGCAGGTTCCGTGCACCGAGATGGCGCCGACCGGATCGTCAACCTTGAGCGTGTTCTCCACGAAGGCGACGCTGAAGCAGACCAGCACGCCGGCGATGAAGCCGATGATGGCAGCGCCCGTGGTGTTGACAAAGCCTGAAGGCGCCGTGATGGCCACCAGGCCGGCCAGCAGGCCGTTGCCGCTCATGGACGCATCCGGCTTGCCCTTGAAGACCCACATATAGAGCAGTGCGCCAAAGGTGCCGGTGCAGCCCGCGAGCATGGTGTTCACCGCGACTGAGCCGATGCGGAGGCAGCCGGCGCCCGAAGCGCCCAGCGTGCTGCCGGGGTTGAAGCCGAACCAGCCGAAGGCCAGGATGAAGCAGCCGATCAGCACGGCCGAGATATCGTGGCCGATGATCGCGTTGGCCGAGCCGTCGCGGTTGAACTTGCCGATGCGCGGTC
>DASZRQ010000233.1:0-52283 GCA_035549115.1 Occallatibacter sp.
CGATGCCGAGCTGAACTTCACCGTCAAGAAGGGCAACGCCCTGCCCGCCAACTCCACGCCTGCGTGGAAGGGCTCCCTCACCGTGCCCCACGACGGCGACTACTGGCTCTATCTGCAGGCCCTCGGCACCAACGCCGTCATTCGTCTCGACGGCAAACGCCTCGCCGGCACCGGCGCCTTCCAGGGCGGCGTCCACGGCGACATCCTGCAGGCCAACCAGGACAACGCCGTCCCCACCACCGACGGCCTCGACAACGTGCGCCGCTCCGTGCAGCTCACCGCCGGCGCGCACACAATCGAAATCTCCACCAGTCCCGATACCTCCGGTGCGCCCGTACAGGTCCGCCTCAACTGGTACACGCCCGAGCAGCGCAAGGCCGACCACGAAGCCGCCATCGCTGCGGCAAAGAAAGCCAAAGTCGCCGTCGTCTTCCTCTGGACCCGCCTGCAGCCCGTCTTCGGTCTGCCCGGCGAGCAGGACAAGCTCGTCGACGAGATCGCGGCCGTCAATCCGAACACCGTCGTCGTGCTCAACACCTCGCAGCCCGTCGCTCTGCCCTGGGTCGACAAGGTCAAGGCCGTCCTCGAAATGTGGTGGCCCGGCGACGAAGGCGGATGGTCCACCGCCAACATCCTTCTCGGCAAGACGAGTCCCGCGGGCCGCCTGCCCATCACCTGGGCAAAGAACCTGACGGATTATCCCGCCACCGACCCGAAGTATCCTGAGCGCTCCATGAAGGGCGTCGACGGCAAGACCACCTACAGCGAAGGCGTCAACGTCGGCTATCGCTGGTTCGACAAGGAACACATTGCACCGCTGTTCCCCTTCGGCTACGGCCTCAGCTACACCACCTTCGACTACTCCGACCTCGCCGTGGCGCCCTCGGCCGATGGCGGCCTCGAAGTTACCGTGACCATCAAGAACACCGGCAGCATGGACTCCGACGAAGTACCGCAGGTCTACCTCGGCGCGCCAGATGCTGCTCCCAGCGGCGTGCAGTTCCCGGTCCGCGCGCTGGCCGGCTTCGACCGCATCCACCTCAAGGCCGGCGAGTCCCAGCGCGTCAGCCTCTACGTCGCACCCCGCCAGCTCGAATACTGGTCCACCGCAGACGGCAAGTGGGACCGCGCCTCCGGCAAGCGCGTCGTCAGCGTAGGCGCATCCTCCCGCGACCTCCGCCTCCACGAAACCATCACCGAGTAGTTCACAACGTGGCACAAACACCAACGCCGGAGCGCAAGCTCCGGCGTTTTTTCTGACCACTGACAACTGATCACTGACAACTGCCTCACCCCGCCATCCCCAGACCCACCAGGTTCGCGGCCACGATAATGATTACGATCCCCGCCCACAGCAGGTGCAGCGGCCGTCCGCGCACGCCCTTCCACTCGCCCAGCGCCAGCCCCACCAGCCCGCCGCACAGCACATAGATGCTCATGTGCAGCATCCAGTTCACATAGGCCATGTTCTGCGGCACATTGGCCGCGCCCCACGCATAAAAGAAGAACTGCAGGTACCACATGATTCCGCCCGTCGCAGCCAGCAGCGCATTGCGGGCCAGCGTTGCCCGCGGCTGCGCCAGGTCCGCACGCAGCGAAAGCCGCTTGACCGCCGCCAGCCGCACAAAGCAGTAGCCAAGGTTCACCGCCGCGCCGCCGCCCATGATGATCACGTAACTCGGCAGCGCCGCATACAGCGGATTCACCCCCAGCTTCAGCGCCGTATCCGCCATCGGCTTCGCCGCGTCCATCGCAAACGACATCCCCGACGAAAAAATCCCGCACAGCACCGCGAGCCCCAGCCCCAGCGCCACATTGAACTCGCGCGTCTCTCCCTCCGCCGCGCCCTTCTCCAGCATCTCCTTCTGGTGTCCGGCCCAGCTCACCACCGCCACGCCCGCCAGCGCCACCAGCACACCGGCCATCGTCAGCAGACCGCTGCGCGTGGTGAACAGCATCGCCCCCTGCCCGTGCAGCAGCGGCGGCGCCAGCGTACCCACAATCAGCGTCACCCCAATGGCCACACCGATTCCGAGGCTCATGCCCAGGTAGCGCATCGTCAGCCCATAGCTCACGTTGCCCACGCCCCACATCGCGCCCAGCAGCGCCACCTTCAGCAGCAGCGCCGCGCCCATGCCTGCGTAGAACCCGCGAAAATCCGGCAGCAGAATCAGGCTCACCGCCGCCGGCAGCAGAATCCACGAGAACAGCCCCGCCACCACCCAGGCCGTTTCCCATGACCAGCGCTTGACCTTCTCGATCGGCGCATAGAACGACGCCGCCGATGCGGCTCCCACCACGTGCCAGCCAATCCCCGCCATCACTGACGCCATGCAGTCTCCCTACTCAAGCCTCACCGCAAACGCATACGTCCCGGACTCAAGTTCGTAGCCCGTCGCCGTCTTCCGCGCGAGCTTACTCTCCGTCAATGCCTTGCCGTCCAACGTGTACCGCACTGCGTCCTTCGCGTCGATCCACCCCGTCGTATTTGCCGGCAGCGTCACCGTCCACTCGGCCGTCCCGCCCTTCAGCGTCCACTGCGAGTGAATCACTCCGTAGCTCGACGGATACGTAAAGTCCACGCTCCCCAGCCGCGCGTCGAACACCGGATGCAGCACCACCGTGTGAAACCCCGCATCCAGCGGCGTCGCGTCCACGCCCGCCGCATAGCGATAGATCCAGTCCGCCACCGCGCCATACGCATAGTGGTTATACGAGTTCATGCTCGGGTCGTTTTTCATCTGGTCGCCGTTCCACCGCTCCCACATCGTCGTCGCCCCGTGCTCCACCAGATAGCCCCACGACGGATACCGCGTATTCAGCAGCAGCTTGTATGCCTCGTCCGCGTGTCCCGTCTTCGTCAGCTCCTCCAGCAGATACGGCGTGCCCAGAAACCCCGTCCCCAGCAATCCGTGATTCGCTTCAATCTTGTCGACCAGCTTCTGTGCCGCGGCCGCACGCAGCCCCTCCGGCAGCAGGTTCATATGCAGCGCCAGCACATAGCCCGTCTGCGTGTCGCCCGCGCTGTCCCTGTCCGTCTTCGTCCGCTCGCCAAAGGGCGAAGGCCCTGTGTCCGCCCCCTCCACAAATCCATCCGCGTGCACAAACTTCTTCTCGAACGCCGCGCGAATCTTGGCGAACAGCGCCGCATACTTCTGCGCCTCCGTCGTGCGCCCCGTCGCTTGTGCCATCTCCCGCATCAGCGTCACATCGTAGGCCCAGTACGCCGTCGCAATCAGCACCTGGTTCGTGCGTCCCTCCGGCGAAAGCCAGTCGCCGAACGGAATCCCCGACTCCTTCTCCCACAAGTCATCCGGATTCGCCGCCGCAATCGCATCGAGATACTTCGTCATCGCATCCCAGTTCTCGGCGATCACCCGCGTATCGCCCGTCTGCAGCCAGCTTGTCCACGGAATCACCACGCCCGCGTCGCTCCATCCCGCGCCCGATCCCGACGAGTGCTCGCTCGCCGTTCCTGGCGCGTAGATACCGTAAAACGGCGTCCCCGCCTGCGTTCCGCGCATATCCGCCGCATACTTCCGTGTAAACGCCGCAAGGTCCATGTCGTACATCGCCGTCCGCCAGAACACTTGCGCATCGGCCATCCATCCCAGCCGCTCATCGCGCTGCGGGCAATCCGTCGGCACGCCCACAAAGTTCGACCGCTGCCCCCACTCGATATTGCTCCACAGCTTGTTGATCATCGCGCTGCCCGTCTCGAGCTTCGCGGCAAACGGCGCATCCGTGTGGATCACCAGCGCCGTCAGCGCATCCTTGCCCGGCGCGTCTTTCAGCCCCGTCACTTCCGCATAGCGAAATCCGTGAAACGTAAACTGCGGCATGAAGGTTTCTTCCCCTTTTCCGGCCAGCACAAAATCGTCCGTCGCCTTCGCCGTGCGCAGGTTCTCCGTGTAAATCGTCCCGTCGTCGTTCACCAGCTCCGCAAACCGCACCCGTACATCCGTGCCCGCCGGGCCGCTCACGCGCAGCCGCTCCACGCCCGCCAGGTTCTGCCCAAAGTCGAAGACCCGCACGCCCGGCTTCGGCTCCGACACGCTCACTGCATGCACCTCGCGCTCCACACGAATCGGCTCGAAATCCTGCGCCTCAATCGTCACCGGCTTCGGCACAATTGCTTCGGCGGCACTCCATCCCTTTGCCGCAAACTCCGCCGTATCCCAACCAGCCTCCGCACGCCGCGCGTCCTGCTTCTCGCCGTCATAAATCTCCGCGTGCTCGATGTACGACGGGCTCGCCTGCCACCCCGCCCCCGTCGTCACCCACTCCACCGAGCCGTCCTCGTGCTCGATGCGCAGTTCCGCACGCAGCGCCGGCGGCGTGTCGCCATAGTTGTTCGGCTGCTGAAACCACTCCAGCGGCGTCTCATACCAGCCCGGCGCCAGCAGCGCACCCATCGCATTCGCGCCCTGCTTCACCAGCCCCGTCACGTCATAGGTCTGGTACAGCACGCGCTCGCGATAATCCGTCCATCCCGGAGCGAGCATATCTTCACTCACACGGCTGCCATTCAGCATCAGCTCATACGCGCCCAGCGCCGTCGCATACAGCCGCGCCGACTTCACCTGGCTCTTCACCTCGAACCCATGCCGCAGCGCCTTCACGCTGTCCGGCAGCCATGGATGCCCCAGCGGATTCGCCATCGGCCCCTCGGCCGCCTTCCACACCTCGGCCTTCGTCCACGCCGCATCATCAAAATTGCCGTTCTGCCATCCCTCCGCTGCGTGTTCCGCGCTCTTCCACGTCCCATCGCTCGCAAACGTCTGCGTCGTGCCGTCGGCGTACTCCACAAACAGCGTTGCGATCATCGGCAGCGCCTCGGTTCCCGACTGCGGCCCGCGGGCATACACCACCTGCTCGATCGCCAGCGCATTCCGGCCCTCGGCCACCTCCGCCGTCACATCCGCGCGCACAAACTTCTTCCACGGCATCTGGTGATACGGCGGAAACGGCTGCGCCTCCATCACCGGCTTGCCATTCACCCACGCCGCCACCGTGTCCTCACCCGTTGCATACAGCGCCGCACGCTTCACCGGCTTGGTCAGCGTCACCTCCGCGCGAAAGGCAAACCGCTGCGTCTCTCCTGCAGTCTTCGGCGGCACCGCAGACTCCGGACACGCAATCCACTCTGCCGGCGCATGCCGCACCGCAGACTCTTCCGCCGCCTCATACCCGATCCAGGCCGCCTTCCAGCCCGCGCCCATCAGGCCCGTCTCCCACCACGCGGGCTCGCTCGCGGCATACGCCTTTCCGTTCGCGCCCCACACCGTCACCCGCCACCAGTAGCGCGTTCCCGCCTTCAGCTTCGTCCCCGCATAGCGCACATTCAGCGACTGCCCGCCGCCCACGCGCCCGCTGTCCCACACATCCGCCTTGCCCGCGCGCAGCTTCTCCGCGCTTGTGGCCACCTGCACCGCATATGCCGTCTGCTGCGCGCCCCGCGCGGCATCGTCAAGCTGCCAACTGAAGCTCGGCTTCGCATCGTCAATCCCCAGCGGCGTCTTCCGGTTGTCCACGCGCAGCACCGCGGGCCCCGCCGCACTCGCCTGCACCGCCAGACACACCAGCATCGCCGCCGTGCACACACGTCCCAGCCAAGCCCTCATCGCGCCCCGCCTTTCCGTAACTTCCTGTCAAATTCAGAGAGGAAACTATTTCCGTTCCAAACCCTATGCAACCCCGCGCCCTTTGTCAAAGCCTCTGAATCCCACCCGGTACACTCTCTCCATGGCCCTCCGCCTGTTCGCCGCCACCACCAGCCAGGGCAAGCTCCGCGACTTCCGCACCGCCGCCATCGCCCACGACATCTCCATCGAGTCCCTCCCTGGCCTTGCCTCCATCGACGCACCCGAGGAGGACGGCGCCACCTTCGCCGCCAACGCCGCGCTCAAAGCCGTCTACTACTCCCATTTCGCTCCCGGCGTACTGGTCCTCGCCGACGACTCCGGCCTCGAGGTCGACGCCCTCCATGGCGCACCCGGCGTCCGCTCCGCCCGCTTCGCCGCGGACAACGGCCTCATCGACTCGCCAGACGCCAACGACAATACCGATGTCTGGAACAACATGCTGCTGATCCAGCGCCTTGCCGGAGTCCCCGCCGACCGCCGCGCGGCCCGCTACCGCTGCGTTCTCACCGTCGCGCGCGACGGCCAGGCCCTCCACTCCGCCGAGGGCTCCGTCGAAGGCGTTATCCTCGACGCTCCCCGAGGCACCGGCGGCTTTGGCTACGATCCCCTCTTCTATCTCCCTGAGCTCGACCGAACGATGGCCGAAATCAACCTCGAAACCAAGCTCTCCCTCAGCCATCGCGGCCGCGCCTTTGCGGCCCTTTTGCCCCTGCTTGTCCCTTAATGGTTCAACTCCTATTCACCGGGTCACAAATCGTCGCAAATGGCGGCACTGCGGCTTGACGGTCCTCGTCTCAGAATCCAATAATTCTTAGTGGAATAAGCCTTTATCGCCTTCTGCCGAACAGGGCAGCACCGGAACCCAGCCTCTAGGAGCAGCGACTCGCATGGCAACCGCTCAACACCCTTCCGCGCCCTCCGTTCGTCCGGGCGTGCAGCCGCTGCGTGCCGGTCAGGGCACCAGCTTTCTCTGGCGCAAGCTCCATTCCCTGCTGGGCATCATCCCCATCGGCGCGTTTTTGATTGAGCACCTGCTCTCCAACTTCGAGGCCTTCAAAGGCCCCGCCGCTTACGCCGCCCAGGTCAAGTTCCTCAACTCGCTGCCTCTGGTCCGCGTCCTCGAGTGGGTCTTCATCTTCCTGCCCATCCTTTATCACGGCATCTACGGCGTCTATATCTGGCTGCGCGGCAAGTCCAACATCGTCTACTACCCCTGGGCCGGCAACTGGATGTACCTCGCCCAGCGCTACACCGGCTTGGTCGCCTTCGCCTACATCGCCTACCACGTCGCCACCCAGCGCTTCCTCGGCGCGGACCTGCCCAACAATCCCGGCATGGCCTTCCACAAGGTGCAGGCCGAGCTGTCGCACCCGCTCATTCTTGTTGTCTATGTCGTCGCCATGATCGCCGTCTGCTGGCACTTCGCTTACGGCGTCTGGCTCTTCGCCGCCAAGTGGGGCATCACCCCCGGTGAAGTCGCCCGCAGGCGCTTCGGTTATGTCTGCCTCGCCGGCGGCGTGCTGCTCGCCGTCATGGGGCTGGCCAGCATCTGGGCCTTCATCTCGCCGAAATACGCCAACGCTCCGGAAAACGTCGCGCCCGCCGCCAGCCTGCATCTTGCGCCGCTCGCGCCCCATGCTGCTTTGCCCACGTTGAGCTAACTGAGGTTCGCTATGTCCGCCGAACAGCCGCGCATCACCAGCCAGGAGTTCCAGAAGTACGCCGGCGCCGCCAATGCGGCCATCACCGCGCTGAGCCAGGCGGTTGGAGCCTCTCTCCTCGATCCCGAGCTGCAGCAGCTCGTCAAGCTCCGCGCCTCGCAGATCAACGGCTGCGCCTTCTGCACCCAGCTCCATCTCAACGAGTCCCGCCACATGGGCATCGCCGCTCCCAAGCTCGACCTCATCGCCGTCTGGCGCGAGGCCGGCGTCTTCTCCGAGCGCGAAAAGGCTGCCCTGCAGTGGACCGAGCTCCTCACCCGCCTCTCGCAGAACCACATCTCCGACGCCGACTACGCAGCCGTCTCCACACACTTCGCACCGCAGGAGCTGGCATGGCTTTCGGCCGCCGTCGCCGTCATCAATACCTGGAATCGCATCGCCGCGCCTTTTCAGTACGCGCCGCCCATTCCACGACATCCCATTGAGCCCGCGCACGCAGCCGCGGGGGCATAGAACACGATTGCCCGCGCCCGGCGCGGATTGCTGAAAGGATTCAATCCATAATGGCGGCACCCAGAATCATCGTGATTGGCGGAGGCCTCGCCGGACTCGCGGCGGTCATCAAAATTGCGGAAGCCGGCGGCACCGTGGACCTGTTCTCCATCGTCCCCGTCAAGCGCTCCCACTCCGTCTGCGCCCAGGGCGGCATCAACGCCGCCAAGAACCTGAAGGGCGAAGGCGACACCACCGACAAGCACTTCGACGACACCATTTACGGCGGCGACTTCCTCGCCAACCAGACCCCCGTCAAGGCCATGTGCGAGGCCGCACCCGGCATCATCGATCTCCTCGACCGCATGGGCGTGCCCTTCAACCGCACCCCGGAGGGCCTGCTCGACTTCCGCCGCTTCGGCGGCACCCTCTACCACCGCACCGCCTTTGCCGGAGCCACCACCGGCCAGCAGCTTCTCTACGCGCTCGACGAGCAGGTACGCCGCCACGAGTCCGACGGCAAGGTCACCAAGTACGAGGGATGGGAGTTCCTCTCCGCCGTCCTCGACTCCAAGGGTGTGGCCCGCGGCATCACCGCCCTCAACCTCCGCACGATGGAGCTGCGCTCCTTCCCCGCCGACGCCATCATCCTCGCCACCGGCGGCATTGGCGCCATCTTCGGCAAGAGCACCAACTCCGTGGTCTGCACCGGCTCCGCCCAGTCGGCCATCTTCCAGCAGGGCGCTTACTACGCCAACGGCGAGTTTATTCAGGTGCACCCCACCGCTATTCCCGGCGAGGACAAGCTCCGCCTCATGTCTGAATCGGCCCGCGGCGAGGGCGGCCGCGTCTGGGTGCCGCGCACCGTCGGCGACAAGCGCCCCGTCCGGCAGATTCCCGAGTCCGACCGCTTCTACTTCCTCGAAGAGTGGTACCCCAAATACGGCAATCTCGTCCCGCGCGACATCGCCACCCGCGCCATCCACAAGGTCGTCTACGAGCACGGCCTGGGCATCGATGGCCAGCCGATGGTCTACCTCGACCTCACCCACATCGACCGCGCCACCCTCGACCACAAGCTCGGCGGCATCCTCGAAATCTACGAGAAGTTCGTCGGCGTCGATCCCCACGACGAGCCCATGAAGATCTTCCCCGGCATGCACTACACCATGGGCGGCCTCTGGGTCGACTTCAACCAGATGACCAACGTCCCCGGCATCTTCGCCGCAGGCGAGTGCGAGTACCAGTACCACGGCGCCAACCGCCTCGGCGCGAACTCGCTCGTCAGTTGCATCTTTGGCGGCTTCCGCTCCGGCCCCAACGCCCTCGCTTACGCCAAAAGCCTCTCCGCTCAGGAAGGCGATGGCGGCCACGCAGCCGAACTCCAGCGTCAGGCCGAGATCAACAGCAGCCTCCTCCACAACGAGGGCGGCGAGAACCCCTTCAAGCTCTGGCGCGAGCTCGGCGAGACCATGTCGCAGTACGCCACCGTCGTGCGCTATAACAAGGGCCTCGGCGAAGCCGACCAAAAAATCGTCTCGCTGCAGGAGCGCTTCAAGCGCGTCAACCTCAGCGACAAGAGCCAGTGGGCCAACACCTCCTTCGCTTTTGCCCGCCAGCTCAGCAACATGCTGGAGCTCGCCCGCGTGGTTGTCGGCGGCGCCATTCTCCGCGATGAATCGCGCGGCGCGCACTACAAGCCCGACTTCCCGGACCGCAACGACGAAAAGTTCCTCAAGACCACCAAGGCAGCCTTCACCGGCCAGCCCGAGGGCCCGCGCTTCGAGTACGAAGATGTCGACATCCAGTACATCAAGCCCCGCCCGCGCCGCTACGACGCGGCCAAATAGCTCAGGGAGACTGACCGATGGCAGAGAAAACCGTCCAATTTGAAATCAAGCGCCAGGCCAGCCCCGACGCACCCGCCGTGTGGGAGAAGTTCGAGCTCCCCTGGCGCTCCGGCATGAACGTCATCTCGGCCATGATGGAGATCGCCGCCAACCCGGTCACCGCCGACGGCCATGAGACCACCCCCATCACCTACGACTCCAACTGCCTCGAGGAGATCTGCGGCTCCTGCGCCATGCGCATCAACGGCCGCGCCCGCATGGCCTGCTCAGCGCTGGTCGACAACCTCGAGCAGCCCATCAAGATCGAGCCCCTCTCCAAGTTCCCGCTCGTCCGCGATCTCCAGGTCGACCGCTCCGTGCTCTTCGAGAACCTCAAGCGCGTGAAGGCCTGGGTCCCCGTCGACGGCACCTACGATCTCGGTTCGGGCCCCCGCGTCTTCCCCCAGGATCAGGAAGTCAGCTATCCCCTCTCCAACTGCATCTCCTGCACCTGCTGCATGGAGGTCTGCCCGCAGTTCAACGAGGAGACTGGCTTCGTCGGCGCGGCCACCATCGCCCAAGTCAAGCTCTTCAACAACCACCCCACCGGCAAGGTCTTCAAGGAGGAGCGCCTGCGCGCTCTCGCCGGCGACGGCGGCGTGCAGGAGTGCGGCTTCGCCCAGAACTGCGTCGAGGTCTGCCCCAAGCAGATTCCCCTCACCAACGCCATCTCCGACATCAGCCGCGACGTGCTGGTTCAAAAAGCCAAGGATTTCCTCCGCGGCTAGCCGTCTGCGGCACGCCACAGGTGCTCTACACGAAGGGCCATCCCAAACCGGGATGGCCCTCTGTGTCTTGAGCGCAAACCTCTACCGCATCGCATCGCGTGTCAGGGCGCTGTTCGCAGTTGATCGCGGGCCATTGGCGAAGACAGAGCGAATCGGAGGGGGGAGGGGGGTATGGCCCTCTCCTGCCGATGATTGGGGCGGAGAATCGGGAGCAGTGAGCCCGTTCTCTGCCCTTTGTCTTTCCAGTTTGCGCTTTGCGGGGAAATAATCTGCAAAATTTGTGATTGAATTTTGCTTCTGGAATCAGGGGTTTGGCGGAGCTTTGCGCGGGATGGGGGTTGACAGCGGCTGGGACAGGTTTGTGGTTTCCCATGTCCCCAAAAGCGAGGGACCTGGGGCACCCGGCTGCTTGCGGCACGACTGTGAACTACGAACTATGAACTGTGAACGGCGAACTGACCACTGACCACTGGCCTTTTTCACATCCCGGCGTAGAAACTGCCAATCCAGTTCTGCAGCAGCGCCGGGAAGCAGCCCAGCACCACCACGCCCAGCGCAATCGCCAGCAGCACCAGCAGCGTCACCGGGTGCGTCTTGATGGGCGACTCATCGACAGGAGGCAGCACATATGCGCGCTTCAGCACCTGCAGGTAGTAGTAGAGGCTCACCGCGCTCATTGCCACCGCCAGAATCACCAGCGTCAGCGCCGTGCCGCTGTGGGCCACGCCCAGCACCGCGGCAAACAGATTGAACTTGGCCCAGAAGCCCACCAGCGGCGGAATGCCCGCCAGCGAAAGGAACAGCACCATCAGCACCGCCGCCAGCAGCGGGCTGCGTTTCGACAAGCCGAGAAACGCATCGAGCTTGTTCGAACCCGTCGCCTGCTCCACCACCGCGATCACGCCAAAGGCGCCGATCGTCGTCAGCCCATACGTCAGGATGTAGTAGAGAATCGCCTGCGCGCTGCGCGCCGAGTACGAGAAGAACGCCAGCCCCACCAGCATGTAGCCCGCATGCGCAATCGCCGAGTAGGCCAGCAGCCGGCGCACGCTGGTCTGCGCCAGCGCCGCCAGGTTGCCCAGCACCATCGACGCCACGGCCAGCACCATCAGCAGCATCGACCACGGATACCCGATCCCGAGAAACCTGTACGACGGCCCGCTGTATGCAATCAGGAACGACGCCGATCGCGACGCACCGAAGACATGCAGCGCCGCCGTGCCAATCGAGATCAGCAGCGCGAAGCTCGCCACCTTCGACACCGACGCGATAAAGGCCGCGCCCGGCGCGGGCGCGCCCTCATACGCATCCGGCGCCCACAGGTGGAACGGCGCAGCCGCCACCTTGAAGCCCAACCCGGCCGCGATCATCACCAGCGCCACGCACAGCATCGGCGTCGTCATCATCCCGTTGCCGCTGAATAAGCCCAGCATCACCGCATGCAGATTCGTCGACCCCGTAATGCCATAGAGGTAACTGAACCCGAACAGCAGGAACGCCGCCGACATGCCGCCAAACAGGTAGTACTTGATCGCCGCTTCGGCGCTCGCGCCGGAGCGCTTGGCAAACGCCGTCAGAATGTAGAGCCCGAGGCTCAGCAGTTCCAGGCCGACAAAGATCACCAGCAGGTCCTGCGCCGCCGCAATCAGCAGTCCGCCCGTGGCGGCCATCAGCGTCACCGCCACAAACTCGCCCACGTGCCTGGTGAACGTGGAGCCCACCAGCAGCATCAGCGTCAGCACCGTCAGCGCCAGAATCGCGGCCTGCGCCACTGCGGCCGAGCCGCCCGTCGCCAGCAGCATCTCGCCGTTCGCCGCGCTCAGCCCGGCAGCGCTATACGGAGGAATCAGCACCAGCGCCGCGCCGCAGCCGATCACGCCCAGCAGCGCCGCAACGCCAATGCGCAGATTCAACGCGGCCTTGCGCAGCAGTCCAAGATCGATGACCAGCACCAGCAGCGCCGTCACTTCCAGCGCCGTCTCCGGCAGCGTCAGGCGGAAGAGCTCAGCGTAGTTCATTGCGCGCCTCCCGCAAGCAGCGTCTTCACCGCCGGCTCAATCACACTCAGCAGCAGCTTGGGATACAGGCCCACGGCCAGGCTCGCGGCCATCAGCATCGCGACGCCCGTCACCTCGGGCCAGGTAATCGCTGCGAACTTCGGCCAGCCTTCCTTCGGATGCTCATCCGGCGTCGGCAGCCGGTCGCTGAAGAACGCCTTCTGCAGCGCGCGCCACGTATAGGCCACGCCCACCACAATGCCCACGCCGGCTGCGCCCGTCCACCATGGATCGGCCTTCCACGAACCCGTCAGCACCTGCAGCTCGGCCACAAATCCCGAGAAGCCCGGCAGTCCCATCGATGCCATGCCCGCAATCACAAAGGCAAACGCGGCAAACGGCAGCCGTTTGGAAAGATGCATCCGCTCCAGCTCGTCGAGCTGCCGCGTATGCGTGCGCTCGTACACCACGCGGCCCACAATCGCGAACAGCAGTCCGGCGATCACGCCGTGCGAGAACATCTGCAGCACCGCGCCGGTCACGCCAATCTGGTTCAGCGTCATCAGGCCCAGCAGCACAAAGCCCATGTGGCTGACGCTCGAGTAGCCGATGACAAACTTGAAGTCGCTCTGCACCAGCGCCACCAGCGCGCCATACACAATGCCGATCACCGCCAGAATGGCGAACACATCGCGCCACGAGCCGATGCCGATCACCGAAAATCCCCACGGGTCCATGCCGTGCGGATACAGCGTCATCGCCACGCGCAGGCAGCCATACGCGCCCAGCTTCATCACCACGCCGGCCAGCAGCATGGAGGCCGCGGTCGGCGCGGCCACATGGCCCGTTGGAGCCCAGGTGTGGAAGGGCCACATGCCCGCCAGAATGCCGAAGCCCACAAACACCAGCGGGAACAGCCACATCTGCGCGCTCACCGGCAGGTTCGCGTGCGCCAGCTCCACCAGGCCGGTCGAGTGGCCTCCGCTCATCGCATACGACGCCAGCAGCCCGATCAGCACCATCGCCGACCCGACGAACGAATACAGCGCCAGCTTCATCGCGCCGTATTCGCGCCGCGTCGAGCCCCAGATCGCAATCAGGAAGTACTTCGGCACGATCGCAATCTCGTAGAACACAAACAGCAGGAATAAATCGCCACTCAGGAAGACGCCGTACACGCCGCCGATCAGCGCGAGATAGAACGCGAAGAACTCATTCGTGCGCAGCTCGATGTTCCAGCTAAAGAGCACGCCGGCCACCGCGGCCAGTCCGGTCAGCAGCACCAGCACCAGGCTGATGCCATCCGCGGCCAGCGTATAGCGAATCCCCATCGCCGCAATCCACGGCACATCCGTGAGCACCACGCGGCCATGGCCCGCGCACGCGGCAAAGCCCGCAATCGCCAGCGCCAGGCCAGCCACGGCCACCAGCAGCGCAAAGCCGCGCGCCAGCGCGGGACTGCGCCTGGGCAGCAGCGCTTCCACCAGCGCACCGGCAAACGAGAGATAGATCGTCCAGACCAACATAGTTACTAAAATCTCCAGTGCGCCAGCAGGTATTGCACTGTCGGGTTCACGTTCTCAATCACCAGGCTAGGCAGCAGTCCCAGCAGCAGCATCAATCCCAGCACCGGCGCCATCGCCACGCGCTCGCCGGTGTGCAGGTCAGGAAACTTCGCCCACTGCTCCGGCACAGGCCCGGCAAACACCTTCTGGATCACCGTCAGAATCACCGCTGCGGTAATCAGCAGCCCCAGCACGGAAACGGTTGCCGCCACCCACGACAGCGGAAACACGCCGCGGAAGATCAGAAACTCGCCGACAAACCCGTTCAGCCCCGGCAGCCCCAGCGACGAAAACAGCGCAATGCCCATCAGCCCCGCGAACACCGGAGCGGGCTTGCGCAGGCCGCCAAAATCCTCGATGCCGCGGATGCCGCCGCTGCGCGCCTGCAGCATGGCGATAAACCAGAACAGCGCCGCCGCCGTAATGCCGTGGTTGAACATCTGCAGGATCACGCCGTTCAGCGCCGCGGCCTGGCTGGCGCGCACCGCGTCGCCCGTCGCTGGAATCGCAATCGCGAAGATGCCCAGCATGCAGTAGCCCAGGTGATTCACTGACGAGTAGGCGAACATGCGCTTCAGATCTTTCTGCGCCGCCGCGGCCCATGCGCCCATCACCACCGTCACCACCGCCAGCACCAGCAGCGGCGTGCGCAGCGCGGCAATCTGCGGCGCAAACAAGGGCAGCGCGATGCGCAGCAGTCCGTAGACGCCCATCTTCGACATCGTGCCGGTCAGCAGCATCGTCACCGGCGAAGGCGCTTCAGCATACGCCGCGGGCAGCCAGGTGTGGAACGGCGCCAGAGGCACCTTGACCGCGAAGCCCGCCAGCACGCCCACCGCCAGCCACGGCATCACCGGGCCCAGGTGCGCCGCCACGGCTGTTGTCAGCGAGCCGTCGCTTGCCATCGCCGCCAGGTCCACAAAATCCATCTTGCCCGTCGAGAGGAACAGCGCCAGGAAGGAGATCAGCAGCGCCACGGAGCCGGCCATGGTGTAGACGAAGAACTGCGTCGCCGCCGGGCCGCGTTTCGCGCCGCCCCACAGCTTGATCAGGAAGAAGGCCGGAATCAGGCTCAGCTCCCAGAACAGGAACCAGTGATAGAAGTTCAGCGCGGTAAACGTCCCGAACAGCCCCGACTCCAGCAGCAGCACCAGCGCGAAGTAGAGGTTCGGCTGATGATGCACGCGGTGCGCCGCATCGATGCTCATCAGCGTCACGATCGCCGAAAGCACCAGCATCAGCGCGCTCAGCCCATCCACGCCCAGGTGATATTGAATGCCGAGCGAGGGCGCCCAGTCCCAGCGCTCCACCAGGCCCATCGATCCATCTGCGGGCAGTTTCGTCCACACCAGCAGCGTCACCGCGAGCGAAGCCAGTGTCGTCAGCATCGCCACGGTGCGCGCGTGCTTGCCCGCCAGCAGCGCCGCCACAGCGCCGATCACCGGCAGCACAATCAACAACGTCAATAGAGGAATTCCGTTCATCCCCGGCTGCTCCAGATCAGAATCGCGGCCAGCAACACCACCGCCAGCGCCAGCAGCCGCAGGTAGCGCTGCACCTGCCCGCTCTGCACCCGCGCCAGCAGCCCGCCGCTATTCGCCAGTTCCTCGCAGCCCTTGTCGAAGCCGCCGTTCACAAAGTAGGTATCCGAGAATTTGCTCACGTATGCCCCGCCGCGCGCCGCAAGCGCTGCAAACGCCACCGCACCGCCCCACACGCGGCGATCCAGCCAGTCGGCCACCTTCGCCCACCATTTGTAGAACGCAATCACGGTCACGTCATACAACTCGTCGAAGTAGAACTTGTCCCGCAGCACGGCCCACACCGGCGGCATCGCGCGCTCCAGCGCATCAGGCTCCTCCGGCTGCGGAGATTTGTTGCCGTAGAGCATCCATCCCAGGCCGATGCCGATGAGCACGATGACGCACGAGGTCGCCAGCATGCCCAGAAACTCCGACTCGCCCAGCAGGCGCATCTCCGCGCCGGCCGCGTGGTTCTCCAGGAAGGCCCGGAACCACGGCCACGCCGGCGTACCCAGCACGCCCAGCGCCATCGCGAAGAAGGCAAGGATCGCCAGCGGCATCGTCATCACCGCCGGGCTCTCATGCGCGTGTCCGTGCCCGCGCCACTTGCCGAAGAAGACGTAGCTCATCTGCCGCGTCATGTAGAACGCGGTGAGCACTGCGCCCGCCACCAGCATGTAGAAGGGCGCGCGGCTCAGCTCCCAGTGCTGCGCGGATTCGAGGATTACGTCCTTCGACCAGAAACCGGAGAAGAAGATCGGCACGCCGCTCAGCGCCATCATGCCCACGGCATAGGGCACGAACGTGCGCGGCATCTCTTTCCGCAAGCCGCCCATGTGGCGCACATCCTGCTCCTCGTGACAGCCGTGGATCACCGAGCCTGCGCCCATGAACAGCAGCGACTTGAAGAAGGCATGCGTGATCAGGTGGAACATGCCCACCGCCACGCCGCCCAGTCCGAGACCGGCCATCATGTAGCCGAGTTGCGAGACCGTCGAATAGGCCAGGATGCGTTTGATGTCGTTCTGCGCCACGGCCACCAGCGCCGCAAACAGCGCCGTCGCCGAACCCACCCAGGTCACCACCGTCAGCGAAGCCGTCGCCGAACCGGCCATCGATCCCGCCTGCATCAGCGGATACACACGCGCAATCAGGTAGACGCCCGCAGCCACCATCGTCGCCGCGTGAATCAGCGCCGATACCGGCGTCGGGCCCTCCATCGCGTCCGGCAGCCACACATGCAGCGGCAACTGGCCGCTCTTGCCCACCGCGCCGGCAAAGATCAACAGGCCGATGGCCGTCGCCGCCGTCAATCCCAGCCCCGCGTGCGCCGCCAGCAGCTCGCCCAGCTTCAGCGGCTCCATGGAGCCCGAGCCGCCGCTGTAGAACAGCAGCGTGCCGGTCTGCGCAAACAGCCAGACCATTCCAAGAAGGAAGAACACATCGCCCACGCGCGTGGTCAGAAAGGCCTTTTTGGCCGCGGCGGCCGCCGAGGGCTTGTGATACCAGAACCCGATCAGCAGGTACGATGTGAGGCCCACCAGCTCCCAGCACATGAACAGGAGCAGCAGGCTGTTCGAGATCACCACGCCCAGCATCGCGCCGGCAAACAACGAGAGGAAGCAGAAGAACCGCGTGACGTTCTCGTCGTGTTCCATGTAGCCGGTCGAGTAGATGAAGATCAGCAGACCTACGAAGGTGACCATCACCAGCATCACCGCGGCCAACGGATCGAGCACCCAGCCCAGGTCCACGCGCGTGGAGCCAACCTGCAGCCATGTAAAGTTCACCGTCTCGCGCACGGCCTGCCCATGCGCCCAGCCGCTCACCACGTGCGCAAAGGCGACGAGCGCCAGCACCAGCGAGCAGGCCAGCGAGCCGATGGAAAGCGTCTTGGCTGTGGCCTTCCGCGGCTGCTTGAGCAGCGCGATCACGCCCGCGGCCACGATGGGCAGCGCTGGAATCAGCCACAGCGCATGCGCGATGGCCGAGGGCGCAAGTTGAGGAGTGAATACCGTTGCTTCTTCGATCACCGGCTCACCCTTTCATCCTGTTCATCTCGTCCAGGTTCGCCGTCTGTGCGTGGCGATGGATGGAAATCACCAGGCCCAGGCCCACGGCCGCTTCGGCAGCCGCCACGGCAATCGAGAAGATCGCAAACATCATGCCCGTCAGTGCCTCCGGGTGCGGCCCGTAGCGCCAGAAGGCGATCAGGTTCAGATTCGCCGCATTCAGCATCAGCTCGATGCCGATCAGCACCAGGATGGCGTTGCGCCGCGTCAGCGCACCGGCCAGGCCGATAGCGAACAGCAGCGCGGCCACCAGCAGGTATCCCGCGAGCGGTGTCACGGCAAGCGGTGTCACTTCGCACTCTCCTTCTCGTGCATGGCCACAATCACCGCGCCAATCGTCGCGGCTGTCAGCAGCAGCGCCACAATCTCCAGCGGCAGTACATAACGGCCCATCAGCGCCACACCAATCTCCTGCACGGTCACCGCCGGTGCGGACACATTCCTGGCCAGTCCATGCATGCTTTGCAGCACCGCCCAGCCCATCACGGCAAACACCGCCGCGGCAATCACCAGCCCCGCGGCCCAGGTGCGGCTGAACACTCCGCCGTCCTTATGCGACTCCGAGCTGCGCGTCAGCAGGATTGCGAACACCACCAGGATCGCCACCGCGCCCACATACACCAGAATCTGCGCGAACCCCGCGAACTGCGCGTCGAGCTGCAGAAACAGCAGCGCGATGCCGACAAACGTCACCGAAACAGCCAAGGCGCAGTGCACCAGGTTGCGCAGCAGCACGGCCGCGAGCCCGCCCGCGACGGAAAGCGCCGCCAGAAGCCAGAACATGATCGTCATCGGCGCACCTCACTCCGCATAGCGGTAGCTCCTCGGTCCAAACTGCTCGCGCCGCATGCCGATGCGCCCGCCGATCACGTATGCGGCCAGCAGAATTGCCGAACACACCGCCCAGCGCAGCAGCCCTTCGCCCATGAACCGCCAGATGGCCACGACCACCAGGTTCAGCAGCGACATCGGCAGCACAAACTTCCACGCAAAGTTCATCAGTTGATCCTGGCGCAGCCGCGGCAGCGTGCCGCGCAGCCAGATAAACACGCAGATCGACAGCATGACCTTGCCGAAGAACCATATCCACGAGGGCACCCAGTTCAGCGCCGCCAGCGGCGCGCTCCATCCGCCCAGAAACAGCGTCGCGCCCAGTCCCGAAATCGACAGCATGCCCACGTATTCGCCGAGGAAGAACTCCGCGAACTTGAACCCCGAGTACTCCGTGAAGTAGCCGGCCACCAGCTCGGACTCGCCTTCCGGCAGGTCAAAGGGCGACCGGTTGGTCTCCGCCGTCGCCGCAATGGCGAACATCACCGCCCCTGCGAATCCCCACGGCGTAAAGATGTACCAGTGCGGCAGCCCATACGAGTACTGGTTCTGGGCCTCGACAATCCTGTCCAGCGACATCGATCCGGTGATCATCACCACGGCCACGCTCGAAAGCAGCAGCGGCACCTCGTAGCTGATCATCTGCGCCACGCCGCGCATCGCGCCTAGCAGCGAATACTTGTTGCGGCTCGACCACCCCGCCATGAAGACCGTCAGCTCCGTCGACGCGCCCATCGCAAAATAAAACAGCAGAGCGGCGTCCATGTGGACCAGCGTCATGCCGCGCCCCATGGGCAGCACCGCGTAGCCCATGAACACCACCACCACCAGCATCACCGGCGCCAGAAAATGCACCACATGGTCGGCGTTCGCGGGAACGACATCTTCCTTGGTCAGCGACTTGATGCCGTCGGCCACCGGCTGCAGCAGCCCGAATGGCCCCACGCGGTTGGGTCCGATGCGGTTCTGCATGCGGCCCAGCCCCTTGCGCTCCAGCAGCACGGCGATGGCAAACAGCGCCGGAAACACGCAGATGATGGCGATCACGCTCAGCACCACACCGATGGGCGCCTGCCATCCCGCGGGCAGAAAGCTCACGATCCAGTCGCGGAGAAGAATAAAGATCTGGTCGGCCTTATCGAGCATGGCTTACTCCGCGCCTCCAGCCGGTTTGGGAGGCGCAGCAGGCACTGGTGTTGCCGCTGGAGCAGCCGCTGCCGCCGCCGCTTTGGCGGCTGCCGCCTCTGCAGCGGCCTTCGCCTTCGCTTCTGCCTTGGCCTTTTCCTCGGCCAGCCGCGCGTCCACCTCCGCGGCCTCCGTCGGATGAATGTGGTGGTAGTACTCGTTCGAGTGGGCCAGCTTCTGCCGGTCGAGCAGCAGGCCGCCGAAGCGGTCGTCCGTGCTCAACTCGAAATCCGTGTTCATCTTGATGGCCTCGAACGGGCACACCTCGACGCAAATCTGGCAGCTCATGCACACCGAAACATCGATGTCGAACTTGGCCGGATAAATCTGCATCTTGCCCACGTAGTCCGGCTTCTTGTCCTTCGACTTCTCGATGTAAATGCACTTGGGCGGGCACTCCTTCTCGCAGATCTGGCAGGCCACGCAGCGCAGCCCCGCCTCCCAGTCCGCCCCGTCGTATACCAGGAAAGGAAAGACGCGCGTCGCCTCGATCGCCGGCGCCCGCTCTTCCGGATACTGCACCGTCGTCAACCGTTCTTTCGAGACAAAGCTGCCGGCAAAATTTTTCGCCGTCTCCGCCAGCCCCTTCAGAATTCCTTCACCCAGCAATGCGTCGTCTCCTCTTCCCTACCGATCCACTTCGCCCAGCACAATATCCACGCTGCCAAAGATCAGCACCACGTCGGCCACGTTGTGCCCCAGGCACATGTCTTCGAGAATCGTCAGGTTGATCAGGCTCGGTGGGCGCACCCGGTACCGGTACGGGTTCGGCCCTCCGTCGCTGATCAGGTAAAAGCCCAGCTCGCCCTTCGGCGCTTCGATGCGCCCGTAGGCCTCGCCCGGCTTCGGCCGGAAGTTGCGAATCCTGGCCTTCGGGTCCATCACCGGCCCGCCGGGAATCTCCTTCAATGCCTGTTCGAGAATCGAGATCGACTCGCGAATCTCCAGCATGCGGATCATGTAGCGGTCGTAGATGTCGCCGTGGTCGCCCAGCGGCACGCGGAACTTGAACCGGTCGTAGATGCCGTAGTGATCCACCTTGCGGATGTCGTAGTTCACGCCGGATGCGCGCAGCATCGGCCCGGTCACGCCCGCATTCACGGCCAGCTCCGGCTTGAGCACGCCCATGCCCTGCGCCCGCGCCATCACAATCTCGCTGCCGCGCAGAAAGGCCTCGAACTCGTCCACAAATGCCGGCAGCCCGGCCACAACCTTGCGTGTCTGGTCCAGCCACGCCGCCGAGGGGTCCACGCGGCAGCCGCCAAAGCGCATGTAGTTGCACATCATGCGCGACCCGGTCAGCGCCTCGAACAGGTCCAGAATCTTCTCGCGCTCGCGGAAGGCGTACATCAGCGGCGTGCCGCTGGCACCCATCTCCTGCAGCAGGAAGCCGATCGACGAGGCATGGTTCTGCACCCGCGTCATCTCCGCCAGAATCACGCGCAGATACTCAGCCCGCTCCGGCACCTCCTGCCCGGCCAACTTCTCCACCGCCAGGGCATAGGCCCAGTTGTTGGTCATCGAGCAGAAGTAGTCCAGCCGGTCGGTATACGGCATCGACGCCAGATAGGTCGTGCCCTCGGCAATTTTTTCGTGGTTGCGGTGCAGGTAGCCGAACACCGGCTTCAGCTTCACCACGCGCTCGCCGTCGAGCGAAACATCCATGCGGAACACGCCGTGCGTCGAGGGATGATGCGGCCCCATGGCCACTTCCAGCAGCTCGCCCTCGCCCTCCGGCTCGATCACCGGCGGCCGGTTCCAACCCTCCTGCCGGGCAAGGCGGGCGCTCAGCTCTGCGGTCGGTGCAGTCATTGCCCTGCTCCTTCCGCGGAACCAGCCGTTGCCGCCTCGTGCGCCTTATGACGCGCCAGCACCTCGTCGTGCGCCGTGGGCTCATACTCAAAATCGTCCGGCTCCACATAATCCTTGCGCATGGGGTGATCTTTGAACTCGTCCCACATCAAAATGCGCCGCAGGTCCGGATGCCCCGTGAAGACGATTCCATACAGGTCGAAGACCTCGCGCTCCTGAAACTCCGCTGAACGCCACACCGGCGTCAGCGACGGCAGCGCGACATCGTCTGTCCGGTTGCCTGTCCGCATGCGCACAATCACCGGCCCGTGCTTCAGCGCCATCGAGTAAAGGTGGTACACGGTCTCGAGATAGCCCGGCTGCACATGCTTGCGCGTCTCCTCCACCGTCTCTTCGACCGTCTGTTCCACACCATCCACGGTCTTGGTTACGGGCCTGGTCACCTTCACCTTCTCGGTGATCTCCTTGTCCGGCCAGTCCACGCCGGTCACGTTGGAGAGAAAGTCGAGCGCCAGCTCCGCGTCGTCGCGCAGAAACCGCGCAATCTCCACGGCCTTGGCGGGGCCAATGCGCAGCGAGTGCTCGGCCGCCGGGCCGGGATTGGAGACAATCTCCACCTCCGCGCCGGGCACCGCCGCTTCAATCGCCGCTTTGATCTCTTCGACCGTCTTCACTGATCTTTATTCCCTATTTCCGATTCCCTATTCCCTGCTGCCTGTTCCCTGTCATTTCACTTGATCGTGATCGGCACCGGCCACACGCCCTGGTTCGACGTGGGTACCAGATCGTGCTCCCCCTGATGGGGCACCGGAAACTCGCCCTGCGCCTCGGCATCGAGGTGGCGCGGCCTGTCCTCGCCGGTCAGCGGCTGGCCCGCAATCTTCTTCTGCAGCGTCATCAGCGCATGCAGCAGCGCCTCCGGCCGCGGCGGGCATCCGGGAATGTGCACGTCCACCGGAATGTAGCGGTCGATGCCCTTCAATACGTTGTAGCCCTGCTTGAACGGCCCGCCGGAGATGGCGCACGCGCCCATCGCGATCACGTAGCGCGGTTCGGCCATCTGGTTGTAGAGCCGGACCACCTGCGGAGCCATCTTCTTGGTCACGGTACCGGAGATGATCATCATGTCCGCCTGGCGCGGCGAGGGGCGAAACACCTCAGCACCGAAGCGCGCCATGTCGTAGCGGGCCATGGTCGTCGCGATCATTTCGATGGCGCAGCAGGCCAGGCCAAACTGCATGGGCCACACCGAGCTCTTCCGGCCCCAGTTGTACAGCTCCTGGAGCGACGTGATGAAGACGCCCTGCTTGCCCATCTCGATCTTCAGTTGCTCATCCATCCGCTGCGCTCCAACCACTCCCTGTTCTCTGTTCCCTTGCTTTACGCCCAGGTCAGCACGCCCTTGGCCCAGGCCCAGGCCAGCCCTTCCACCAGCATCAACACAAACACCAGCATGGCCACGCAGGCCACCGCGCTCAGCCCGGTGAACGCGACCGCGAACGGCAGCAGAAACACCGCTTCCACGTCAAAGATCAGAAAAATAATGGCGTACAGGTAATAGGCCGAGCGGAACTGTACCCATGCATCGCCCTTCGATTCCAGTCCGCACTCGTAGATCGCGTTCTTAATATGGTTGGGCTTGGGAGGCGAAAACACCCGTCCCCACAGCCAGGCCAGGCCCAGCGGAGCGAGCCCGAAGCCCAGGGCAGCAAGGAAAAGAACTGCAAGAGAAAAATACGGTGAAGCGGCCATTTGGATACGCGAATCCGTCAGTGTTCAAGCTACCAGTTTGCACCCTTCTTTGGCTAAGCCAAGTGCGCTGTGTCACACGGTCAGACCCTATTTTTCCCCATTCATCCCACGTTGTGAACCATTGGCTGGGAACCGTCTTCCCATTTCAGTCCATCGGAAAAACCCGGCGCATTCGGCCCCGGCGCTGGACCCGAATGCACCTTCGGGTCCACCGTTGGGTGGAAGACAACCTCAACCCGGCCTCTGCTATCGTTTCCCTGTTCCGCGCTGGGCTGGAGTGTCTCCCCTTTCCGGCTTTGGCCAGCGCCCCGGAGATTACCCCTGATGCACCGCCACGCGCCGCGCCGCCTGCTGCTGACCGTCCTTGCCGTCTCGCTCTCGCTTACGGTCACATGCGCGGTCCGCGCCGCACGCGATCCAGGTTCTCCCCCGGCTGCCGATGCGCCCTCACCTCACCCCGCCGAGCCGCCTGCCGACTACGCCACGCGCATCCCCGTCACAGGACCCCTCACTCCATTTCATGAGTCCGTTGCCGCGCGCTACAACTACGCCTTCGGCACCGACTCACCCTTTTTGCCCTCCAACGCTACCTCGGCCAACGGCCAGTTCCTGAGCCCGCGCAGCTTTTACACCGCTGAGTACTGCGGCCACTGCCACAAGGAGGCCTATCACCAGTGGCGGCAGACGGCCCATGCCAACAGCTTCCGCCCTCCCTGGTATCTCAAGAACGTCAACATGCTCATCGATACCAAGGGCGTACAGTTCTCCCGTCACTGCGAGGGCTGCCACAACCCTGTCGCGCTGCTCTCCGGCGATCTCTCCCAGGGCATGCCGAAGACGCGCCCGTTTCAGGATGAGGGCGTCACCTGCTCCACCTGTCACTCCATCATTTCCACCGACACCACCGGCACGGGCAGCTATGTGATGGGCACTCCCGCCGTTCTAGTCGATGAGAACGGCAAGCCGATCACGCATCCTGTCTCCGATGCCGAGATCCTTGCCCACCTCGACCGCCACTCCAAGGCCGTGATGCGGCCTCTCTACAAGACGGCGGAGTTCTGCGCCGCCTGCCATAAAGCAGCCCTCCCCAACGAGCTCAATGGCTACAAGTGGCTCCGCGCCTTTACGGTGTACGACGAGTGGCAGGGCGCGAGCTTCACCAAGCAGTCTCCGCTGCCCTTCTACCGCAAGGAGACCGCCTCCACCTGCCAGACCTGCCACATGCCCAGCGAGCCCCTCGGCCCCAACCAGCAGGATCCCGGCGCCAAGGATGGCAAACTCGCCAGCCACCGCTGGCTGGGCGGCAATACTCTCATCCCCGCCTACTACCACTACGGGGAACAGGCCGCCAAGGTCGCCGACTTCCTGAAGCACGGCCCCGATGGCAAGGGCGTGCTCAACGTGGATATCTTCGGCCTCGAGAAGGAGGACCGGAACGACGCCCTCAGCGCGCCGCTCGGCCTCAAGCCTGTCTCCATCGCCGCCGGTGAAACGCTGATCGCCGACGTGGTGATCCAGAACAAAGGCATCGGCCATTCGCTCGTCCCCGAGCAGCGCGATTTCTACGAAGCCTGGGTCGACTTCGCAGTCAAAAATGCCGCCGGCAAGACGATTGCCGAGAGCGGCTTCATCCGCCCCGACGGCTCTCTCGACCCCTCCGCGCATTCCTTCACCAATCGCCTTGTCAACATCAAAGGCGAGCTGAACGATCTCCACCAGGTGTGGAGCACGCACGTCCTGGCCTACAACAATGCCCTGCAGTCCGGCCGCTCGGAGCTTGCCCGCTACCGCTTCCGCGTGCCGAAGAACCTCCAGAGCGGATTCTCCATCACCGCCACCGTGCGCTACCGCCGCTTCGATCAGCACTTCCTCGACTTCGCCATGGGCCAGAAGCACTACCTCGAACCCATCATCGACATGGCCTCGGAGACGCGCACGTTCCACCTCGGCGAAAATGCGCCGGTGACGCCCCAGCCCGGCGAAAACCCCGAGTGGATGCGCTGGAACAACTACGGCATTGCCCTGCTCGACGCCCAGCAATACGAGGCCTCGGTCAATGCCTTCAAGGAAGTCGCACGGCTGCGTCCCGACTACGCCGACGCCTACACCAACATGGCAATCGTCGAAATCTCGTGGGAGCGCTACAACGACGCCAAGCCCGCGCTAGAGAAGGCACTGAGCCTGCTGCCCGGCGACCCGCGCGCTCTCTACTACCGCGCGCTCGTCGAACGCAATGCGGGCCAGGTGAACGAGGCCATTGCCGACTTCCAGGCCATGCTCGCCCAGTATCCCCGCTCCAAGGACGGTTTGCGCGAGCTAGGCTTCAGCTACTTCCAGGCCCACGACTACGCCGCTGCCCGCGACGAGTACCAGAAGCTGCAGGCCATCGATCCCGACGATCTGGCCGCGCACTACCAGCTCGCCATGATCTACCGCCGTCTCGGCGACAAGGAAAAGTCCGCCATCGAGTCCGCCAAGTTCGCCGACCAGAAGAACGATCCTCCGGCCAGCGTCTATGCCCTCGAGTACCTCGGCAAGCATCCTGAGATCGCCGCCGAGAGCGTCGTCTGGCATGTCCACGACATCACCGGCGACCCGGTCAAGCGACCCACGGCCATCCACTACACCTATCTTCCAGGCGCGGGCGGCGAATAAGCCGCGGTTCCTGTTCCTCCAGACCCTCCCGAGTCGGTATAGTGCCTACAAGCACTTCCCACCGCTTCCCGGAGGCTTTGCAGTGCCTGGACGGATTTCACGCCTGGCTGCCGCGCTCGCGCTGAGCACCGTATGCGCTGTGCCATCGCCTGCGCTCGCATCGGCTGCTGCAGCAAAGGCCCCTGCGCCGAAAGCTCCCGTCACGCAGATTCACCTGGGCGACAGCCTGGTCGCGCTCAACGGCCCGTGGAAGTTCACCATCGGCGACTCTCCCGTGGACCCTGCAACCGGCAAGGCTCTCTGGGCCGAGCCCGGCTTCAACGATTCCGCATGGGAAAACGTTGACCTGACGCCCGCCAGCGGCTCCATCGATCCCATCGCCGGCACCTCGGAGTATCAGCCGGGATGGACCGCAAAGGGCCACCCCGGCTACTGGGGCTATGCCTGGTACCGCATTCGCGTGCACATCGAAACGCCGCCCGGCGTCAAGCTCGCTCTGGCCGGACCATCCGACGTGGACGACATCTACCAGGCCTTCGATGACGGCGTGATGGTGGGCGAGTTCGGCGATTTCACCGGCTCCACGCCTGCTATCTACACCACCCGGCCGGAGATGTTCCTGCTGCCCGCGAACCACATCTCCGGAGACGTGGATCATGTGCTCGCATTCCGGGTCTTCATGGAGCCCTATACACTCAGTCAGCTCGATGACGTGGGCGGATTTCACAATCCACCGCTCATCGGGGAGCAGTCCGCGGTCGCCGCGCGCAATCAGGTCAAGTGGGACGAGCTCTACCGCTCCTATGCCGGCAATCTTGTTGAGTTGGTGCTTTTCGCCCTGCTCGGTGTCATCGCTTTCAGCCTCACGCTGTTCGATCGCGACGATCCTGTCTATCTGTGGATCGGCGCGCTTCTTCTCCTCATTGCCGTAGGCGCCACCATCAATCTTTTCAGCACCTGGACTGAATGGATTCCCTACTGGATTACGGCCCCATTCCGGCTCGCCATTCTTACTCCCTTTATTTATGTGGGCTGGGTGATGGTCTGGCGCGTCTGGTTCAGACTGCGGCGGCCCCGCTGGATGCCATGGGCTGTCCTCGTGCTTCTGCCGCTGCTGATCATCACCAGCTCGATCGGGCAGAACCTGTTCTTTGTGCTCGTGCCCGCACGCATCGAGAGCGCCTTCCATGTTGCCTCGCTCATCGTGCGCCTGGCCGTCGCCGCACTCCTTCTTCTGACGGTCATTCAGGGCATCCTGGAGCAGGGCCTGGAAGGCCTGATCGCGGTGCCGCCTGTTTTACTTGCCGGCGTAGCCGAGTTTTCCGCGGAACTTAACTTCTTCCATATCGTTCCAAACTGGTTTCCCTTTGGATTCCAGTTCTCGACCCGCCAGCTCGCGAATCTTCTCCTCGTGGCGGCTCTGGCCCTCCTGCTGTTGCGCCGGCTCACCAAGAGCATCCGCCATCAGCGGCAGATCGCCCTCGACGTGAAGCAGGCGCAGGAAGTTCAGCAGGTCATCCTGCCCGAGCAGCGCGCCGTCATTCCCGGCTTTGAGATCGAGAGCGAGTACCGCCCGGCCCTCGAAGTGGGCGGCGACTTCTTCCAGGTCATCCCCATCGCCACGGACAACAGCGTGCTGATCGTTGCCGGCGATGTGGCCGGCAAGGGCCTGAAGGCGGGCATGCTTGTAGCTCTGCTGGTCGGTGCCATCCGCACTGCCGCGCAGTTCGATCCTGACCCGATGGCCGTGCTCGGCGCACTTAACCAGCGCCTGCGGGGCCGTGGCGAGGCCTTCGCTACCTGCCTCGCTTTGCGCATCTCTTCCACGGGAGAAGCGGAGCTGGCCAATGCTGGCCACCCTTCGCCGTATCTGAATGGCAAGCCCGTAGACATCGAAGGCTCACTGCCCCTGGGCATGGTGGAGTCGCCGGAGTTCACGCTGCGGCGCTTCCTGCTTGCGCCGGGCGACCGGCTGCTGATGCTCTCCGATGGCGTGGCCGAGGCCAAGGACGCCAGCGGCCAGTTGCTCGGCTTCGATCGCGTGCAGATTCTGCTGCGCCGCTCCAAATCCGCGGCGGAGATTGCGGACGCCGCGCAGGCCTTTGGCCAGGAAGACGACATCAGCGTCATCGCCGTCACCCGCGTCGCGGTGCCGGAGCCTGCCGCGGCCTGACCGCGGATAGCTTCCGGCATCGCAGGGTTCGGCACGCGGCTACCTCTCCATCGCTCTCTCCCGCGAGCTCTCCAGGATTGCGCGAATCGTTTCCCATACGAGTTGGATTGCAATGATGGCCAGCACAACCATCAGCCCCAGATGCGTGTTCTCGTTGATGGTGTAGAGCGTCTGCCCATAGCGCACCTCGTCGGCGCCCGGATTTTTGAGCACGAACAGCAGATGATTGGGCGCGGTGACCAGCAGGATGACTGGCACGAACCCCAGCGCCTTACTCACCAGATGCTGCACCCGCCGCGGTCCCTGCCACGAGCCGTTCAACAGGCTCACGGCCGACCACACCACCTGCACGGTATTCAGCGCGATGACCGCCCAGTAGAACTCCATCCACACCGGGCTCAGCCGATAGGGCAGGCTCGCGTAGTAATACTCTCCCGGCCCCATGAGCAGATACGGATGACCCGGCACCAGCAGCAGCCAGGCCAGAAACAGCACACCAAAGATGAACTCCGCGACGGCATGCGTATAAGGCCGCGGCTTTTTGCCTTTCTCTTCGGCCGGGTCAAGATACGGCAGCCCCTCACCCTGCCACTGCGCCGCCTGCTCCAGCAGAGGCGCGCAGCGCTGCGGATACTGGCGCGCGGCCACCTCAAGCGCCGCAAAGACGAGCGTGACCCACCCCGCCGTGATGAAGAGAACCGATGGAATGCGTGCCAGCGCCGCGGCAGTCTCGGTCATCGAGACGCCATTCACCGCGAGCAAAACCACATTCACGATGGTGTAGATGATCGTTGCCCAGAAGATGGACAGGCGCAGCACGTACCAGTAGACCGGAAACACCGACGGGCCGATCAGATATTGCTGGGGCTGATACCGCGCGGCCATCTGCAGCGGCGAACCAAGCTGCTTGATCCACTCTTCGGTCTCGGCCTGCGTCAGCGGGCGGCCAAGCTCGGCCTCGCGCTCCTCGCGCTGCGCCTCCAGGTTGGCGCGCAACTCGGCCAGAATGTCTGCCTGGCGCTGCCAGGGTAGGTGTCTTCCCACAGCTTGCAGATAACGTTCGAGGAGATCCATGATGCACTCCCTCCGTGCTTAAAGAATGTTGTTCAGTGATGCGTTGATCGTGTTCCACTCCTGCAGCAGTTGCCCAAGCATCTGCTCGCCATCCGGCGAAAGGCGGTAAAAGCGCTTGTTGCGCTTGTCCTCCTCGCGCCACTGGCTCAGCAGCAGCCCTTGCGCCTCAAGTCGGCGCAGAAGCGGATACAGGGTGCTTTCCTCAATCGCCAGCCCTTGCTCGGCCAGTGTTTTGCGCAGCGTATAGCCGTAGTGTTCGCGCCGCAGTTGCGCCAGCACTGCCAGGCTCAGCGAACCCCGGCGCAGTTCCAGGCGAAGGTTCTCAAAGAGGTTTTCCGCAACTGTCATGCTGTACCTCGCACACTGTACTCAATACACTGTACGACAAACAGTGTACGGCGTCAAGTGAATCATACTGCGGTGCAAAAATTTACTGCGATACGGTGTGAATTTATCGATATGTCAATGAATACGAACCTGTTAGAGACGGATTAGGCTAAAAGGATTGTGGCGCAAGAATGCCCTGGATCGGGCTTGCGCATCTGCCGCAGGGCACGATTCCGTATTTATGGTCGAGGAAATCCTGGAGATCCGTGGGCAGAGCGGCGGCCAGCTCCTGCCAGGTGAGGACCTTGAGCCGCACCCGCAGCTCCACCGGCCGAACCGCAGCCATCACGGCGAACCACTGCTCGCGCAGATCGGGCCGCCGCTCATCGTGCATCACGCAAAACGATGAACCCAGCGCGTGCGCCGCAAGCACATTGCGGATGAGCTGATAGCCCGCATACCCCGCAACACTGGGCCGTGGCTTCTCGATCCGTGTTGGTTCCCAGGTTTCGGCGGGGACGCGCACCTCTTCCTGGGTGTACTCCTCCGGGAACTCGGCAGACTCGCGGCGGCGCGCGATGGGAATCTCGGCGCGCGGCAGCAGATCGCGGTCGAAGACGACGTCGAAGTCGCGATAGGCCTCGGCGACCTCGGTGCGGCAGGACTGAAAATCGGATTCGGTGAGCTTGGCTTCGACGAGCAGCGAACCCCAGCGCATGTCGACCTCGGTGCGGTCGGTGCGGCCGGAGGCGAGCGGCACGCGCGCACGGACGCCGAACTCCGGCGACGCATCGGTTTCGACGCCGAGCATGGTGCGCACCCGCGGCGATGCGCAGACCTGCGGATGGCAGAAGATGTTCATCAGCAGCGCGTCGGAGCTGATGCAGGAGTCGAGCTCGCGCCAGCGGCGCTCGGCTTTGGGCAGGGAGCGGACCTGCGCATGAATCTTATCGAAGCGGCGCTGCCATGCGGGTGCGGCGGCGATGGCCGCATAGCTCGCGGGATGAAAGTTGTCGTGCGCGCCGCCTTCCGGCGCGTAGAGCACGGTGGGGTTGGTCCCGTAGCTCTCGACATGCGCGCAATCCCTGGCCCAAATGCGGTTGCGGGCGAGCAGTTCCGCGCGAAGCTGGGCGGCATAAGGGCCGGAGACGGGCATATCTCCTAAGGTACGACGCTCCATCGTTGGTTGGAGCGCGAACGCCGCACCGGATGCGACAATGAATGCGTCATGAAACGGCTTCCCTGTTTTGTTCTCCTGCAAATACTTGCATTCATGCTGGTTGCCGGCGGAGCGGCGCGCGCGCAGAGCGCCCTGGAGTCCGACGCGATGGCGGGCGCCGTCCTGTTCCGCGACAAGGGCTGCGCCCAGTGCCACGGCAAGGGCGGAGTGGGCACGGACAAAGCGCCCTCGCTGGTGAACCTTTGGCAGGACAAGGTGTGGACGGGGGAGAAGATCACGAACCAGATTCTGAATGGAGGGCAGAAGATGCCTCCGTTTGCCGATTCGCTGACAGATCCGGAGATTGCGCAGATTGTGGCGTACCTGCGGTCGAAGACAAAGCCGGTTCCACCGCCTGCTCCCGCTGCGAACTAACCTGCAAACGTCTGCTATTTCGAGTCGGGCTGCGGTTTTCATTCGCACAGGAACACAGGGAACACTTCGTTTTCAAGGTGGGTTGGGTGCTGCTGCATCTGCTGCCGTGGAAGGATTTATGGCCGGGGCGCTCACGGGAACACAGGGAATATGTGGCTGCGCTGGCGCGGTTTTTGGATTTGTTTTCCACGATGCGGCTCCTCGAAGAGGGTATGCGGGCGGAGGTCTGGGGACGCCGCCTGTTTTTGCTGACTTTCTTCATTGTGCTCTTTGTGCAGAAATACTCTGCAAAATCGGGGCTCACAATCCTTGGCTGAAAGGGATGAGAAGTCAAGGAGTTAGAGAAGCGGAGAAATTTTGTTTTGGATTTGCCTCTTGACAGGATTTTGCCGGGGCGGGAGTGGGCTCTGCCCATCGCGCGTTGTGGAGAGGGATGGGGTCTCCCACTCATCGCTGCGCGAAGGATGGGGTACTCGGGTTTGTGGCTGGGTTAGGATGGGCCGCCCGCCTAAAGGTAGTACATCAAGCTATGCATAACAGATTCAGACATGTCCCACAGCTCATTCAGCTTGTCTTGGCTGAAGGTCCTAGGATCGTATCCTTCTTTTAGTGCTCGGGCTGGATGGATCAAGTTGCGGAACCGCCTGATCTTATCGACGGCATCTCTAGCTAGATATTTCGGCTTCTGATTGTCATCTCGCACATGAGAGGGGCAATCTATCGGCGCGGCTAACACATCAACTTCGTTGGCAGCTTCGATAAGGTCAGAGAATCCTACCGAGCTTGGAATCTGCAATTCTCCCCCATTGTCTTCCCCGAATTCGACTAGCAGGTAGACAAGCACCGCGGTTTCGACCGCGAACGCAAGCGCAACTGCCGCCATGTAAAAGTGCCCGGAGACCTCCAAGTTCTTTGCCTGGTCTCTGTAGTAAGACATCAATTTATTGGCAGCGTCGCCATGATTTGTCCCCGTGAGCTTTGACATGGACACAGTGTAACGATTCGGCCGGCGGGTGGCCTAGGTGCAGGCTCAAACGAAATGCGCACACACAAAGAGCCCAGCAGTAATTACATACAGTGCTCCTAAGATGAACCATCTTAGAGATTTCGTCCACCCACTGACCGCTGGACTATTAGTCGTACCCAATCCGTCAGTTAATCCCCTACTCATCAACCGCCAAATTCCAGTGACGATCGGTGGCATAAACAAAAGAACGATGACTTGCTGATACATTGGCAATCCTGGATATTTCGCGGGCATTGTTTCTCCTATTACGTTCCCGATGAAATCCTTACTGGACGACTGGGAGGGATCACGTCTCGATCATGTGATCGGCAGCCCAAAACAGCGACTTTAACGCGCGCCAGACGAAGCGGATCATCAGCAGCGTAACGACAATGAGGGCGGCGGCGATGCCTGCTGACACGTAGGGGTGCACGGTCGCGAGCCAGGTGAGGCCGATGGCGAGGGCGTCTTCCACGAGGCTGAGGGAGATGTTGGAGAGGGGCTCGGGGGATGGGGTGACGGCGGCGCGGACGGCGGTTTTGCCTCCGTGGGCGATGAAGGCGATGAGGCCGCCGGCGAGGGTGGCGGCGAGTTGCTGGCCGGGCGAGAGCGCGGCTGTTGCCTGATACGCGAGCAGGGCCGAGACGGGGACGCGGATGAAGGTGTGGAGGGCGTTCCAGACGAGGTCGAAGGCGGGAACCTTGTCGGCGAAGAACTCGACGGCGAAGAGGACGGCGCAGGCGGCGATGACACCCCAGTTGCCGAGCGCGTGAAGCTGGGGCGGCAGGGTGAGCCAGCCGGTGTGGGCGAGCAGGCCGAGAGTGGCGACGGTGGCGTAGACGTTGAGCCCGGAGGCAAACGACACCGCGATGAGCAGGGCGAGGAGTTCGTCTCCGGGGAGTTTCATGGGGACAGTATAGGCGGCACCTTGCACCCGCGGTGCGGCGGGCCACCTGCGGTGGGGCGGGGTGCTCGCTGTTCGCTCGCTGGGCTTTTGTGGGGTGGGTGTCTTGTACCGGGGCTGAAGCCCCCGGCCAATCTGCGGGCCTTCAGGGGCCTAGAGGCTCCTGCCCCCTCCGTGCTTTCCCACTCATCGCTTCGCGATGAATGGGGCACCCATGGTCGTGCCCTGGAAGCATCCCTCCCCGGTCCCCAAGTGCGAGGGACCGGGGGCACCCGGCCACCTGCGGTGGGCGGGTGCTCGCTTTTCGCTCGCTGGGCTTCTCGCACCCGGTCCCTGCTCCCTTCGTGAGGGCTGCGGCATGCAATGCCTCATGCGAGGACGGGGACGTTGGCGACGCCGGCGGTGCCGAAGACTTCTCTGTAGCGATCGATCTCTTCCTGGGGGCCGAGGGCCTTGGAGTAGTTGTCAGAGAGCTTGACGGTGGGGCGGCCATCGACTTCAGACAATTTGCAGACGAGGGAGACGGGGTCGAAGCCGTCGCCGGGCTGGGGATTGCAGTTGCGGAAGTCGTTGGTGAGGAAGGTGCCCCAACCGGCGGAGAAGCGGATGCGGCGGCCGGGGGTCCAGCGGGCCTGGTCGAGGAAGTCGGGGGCGGAGCGGAAGTCGAAGGGCGAGAGGCCGCCGAGGATGGTTCCGCTGAAGTGGGCGTGCAGGGCGAGGATGGAGTCGACATCGAGCGCGTCGGAGGCGATGAGGCGCTTGGAGCGGGGATCGGCGCCGCGAGCGGCGAGCCACGCGATATATTCGTCGCCGGCGATGAAGGGGTCCTTGGAGTCGATGCGCTGGCCGGTCCAGCGGGCGACCCAGTCAGGAGCGTTCTGGAGGAACTGGGTGGTGCCGAAGGTGTCCGGCAGGAGGATGAGGAGCTCGCCCTGGTAGGTCTGCTGCCAGAGATCGAGGAGGCGGTACTGGGCGGAGCGGAGCTCGGCTTCGGTATTGGCGAGGGCGGCGAGGGCCATGGGGAGCTCATGGGCGTTGGTGCCGATGGCTTCGAGGTCGTGCTTGTAGGCAAGGAAGGTGTTGGAGGTGCCGGTGAAGGCGGGGCCGAGGACATCGCGCATGGCGGTGACGACGTACTCCTGCCAGAGGAAGGAGTGGCGGCGGCGGGTGCCGAAGTCGGAGAGGGAGAGGCCGGGCACGCCACGGAGGCGGGCCATCTTCTCCCAGAGGCGGGTTTTGGCGCGGGCGTAGAGGATGTCGAGCTCAAGCTCGGAGAGGCGCTTGAGGGAGGCGCGGGTCTTGAGCTCGTCGATGACGGAGAGGGCGTAGATCTCCCACATGGTCGACTCGGTCCAGAGGCCGTCGAAGCGGAGAGCGATCTGGCCGTCTTCGACGGCAAGGTCGAAGTCGCAGAGGCGGAAATCGGATTCGAGCCAGGCGAGGAAGGCGGGCTCGAAGATGCCGCGGCGGCCGTAGAAGGTGTTGCCGGCGAGCCAGATGAGCTCGGACTTGGCGAAGCGGAGGCGGCGGGTGTGGTCGAGCTGCTCGCGGAGCTCGTTGAGGCTGACGATGGCTCCGAGAGGGATGGAGGCGGTGCGGTTGGTGACGGTAAAGGTGGCGCGGGTGGTGGGGAAATGCTTCCAGATGAACTGAAGCATGAGGAGCTTGTAGAAATCCGTATCGAGCAGGGAGCGGGTGATGGGATCGAGCTCCCAGTTGTGATCGTGCGCGCGGCGGGCGAGGTTGATGATCACGGTGCTTTTAGTAGAGCACAGGGATCGAGGACAGTTCACAGTTCATAGTTCATAGTGTGCGGGGCGGCGGGGAGGGCGGCGCCGCCCCGTTTGGCTAGAAGGGCATGCGGGCGGTGAAGACGAGGTTGTGGTTGGTGGAGTGGAAGCGGGTGAGGGCGATCTGCTCGCCCGCGCCGAAGGTGATGCCGAGGCGGCCGGGCTTGCCGGATGCGTCATGGGTGAGGGGGACGCGGCCGATGATGATGCCGGGGGTGGCGAAGACGGTGGATTTGCCGTCGTTGGCGCCGCCGAGGAAATAACTGGCGTTGAACTCGGCCTCAGGCCAGAAGAGGCGGGCCAGCCCGGTGCGGCCGAGACGGTACTGGATGGCGTTGTTCCAGGCGACGGTGTGGCCGAGCTTCTGCGCGCTGGTGACGGGAAGCGAGCCTCCGGCGGTGCTGGTGAGGGCGAGCTGCCCGAAGCCCTTGCCGAGGGCCAGGGTGGGCGTGACGACGGCGCAGCAGCTACCGTTGCCGTTTTTGCCGGTGGGGATGGATGCGCCGAGGAAGGCGGTGACGATGCCGTTGCCGTGCTCCTCGTTGCGGGCGAAGATGCGCTCCTTGAGCAGGAAGGAGATGTCGCCGAAGCCGTCGTTGGAGCCGGGCGCGGTGTGGGAGATGAAGGGCGGCAGGTTGACGATGAGCTCGGTGTGGCGCTCGGGGATGAACTCAAGGCCCTTGCCGTTGCCGAAGTTCCAGATGTCGTGGCCGGTGGGATTGATCTGACGGACGAAGTCGGTGCGGAACTCCTGCTCGAGGCGCGGAGTGACGGTGACGAGCGGCGTGACCCAATGAGGCTGCGCGTTCTGCGTAGCGGTGACGCGGGCCTGATAGCGGGCGATGAACGAGTTCGGCTGGGCCTGCGCGGAGACCGCGGTGACGGCGACAGCCGCCGCGCAAAGAAGGGGGAGGGTGAAGGGGAAGCGGGGAAAACGCATGGTACGACTATAGACGATTTGCTTTCCCGATTTTCACGATTTCGAGCCCGCGGGCAAAGAGGGTTTGCGGCGCGCATATACTCGCGGGGAAGGCAGGTGAGGCAATGGCGGCGAAACAGACGGATGCGCTTCTGGGCCCGCGCGAGGCAGCAACGGCGCTGGGCGTGAGCTACGCGACGGTGAAGAAGTGGATTTTGAGCGGAAAGCTGGAGACGACGCGGACACCGGGCGGACATCACCGCATCCGGGCGAGCGCGCTGAGGCCGCTGCTGAAGACGAGCGCGCCGGCAACTCCGGCGGCTTCACGGGCGCGGTTCCGGACGGTGAGCGGGCGGAACCAGCTTGTGGGCACGATTGCCGAGGTGCGCGTGAGCGGACTGCTGGCCAAGGTGGTGCTGGCGATCGGGGAGCAGAAGATCACGGCGATCATTACGGCGGATGCGGCGCGGGAGATGCAACTGCGGCGGGGACAGACGGCGGCAGCGCTGATGAAGGCGACCTCGGTGATGATCGAGCGGGTGTAAGGCAGAGAACAGAGACCAGAAAATCAGAGATCAGAGAGCAGGGGTCAGTGGGCGGCATGGTTGCCGTTGGCGGGGAGGTGTGCGCCGCAGGAACGGCGGACGACGAGGCGGGTGGGGACGAGGACATCACGGATGGGCAGCTCGGGGTGGTCGAGGCGGGAGAGCATGGTGGCCATGGCTGCGGCGCCGATTCCGGCGCAGTCCTGATGGATGGTGGTGAGCGGGACGGGGAGCAGGCTGGCGTATTTCACATCGTCGATGCCAACGATGCGAATCTCCTCGGGGATGCGGACGCCGAGGGCGAGGAGGGTCTGCATGAGATGCGCGGCCGTAAGGTCGTTGGAGCAGACGATGGCGCCGGGGCGGTAGAAGTCGAGCATGCGGCGAACGAGGGCTTCGTCCTGAGGGCTGCCGCGCCACACGGGGTCGCGCGAGGGCGCGAGCGAGAAGCTGCGCAGCGCCTCATGGAAGCCGGTGATGCGGCCCTCGGTGCTGTTGGCGGCATACTCGGCGGCGAGGAAGGCGATGCGGCGGACGCCGTGGGCGAGCAGATGCGCGGTAACCACGTAACCGGCGACGCGGTTGTCGATGCCGACGAGGTCGTGGGCAGAGCGCTCGGGATACGGAAGATAGTCGCGGTCGAGAAGAACGACGGGGACCTGGGCACGCTCCAGGATGCGGGCGATGCGGCGGTTGACGGCATCCTTCTCCGGGACGAGCTCAAGGGGTGCGAAGAAGATTCCGGAGACGTTCTGGGCGAGGAAGGACTGGACGAGCTGCTCGGCCTCGCGAGCAATCTCCTTGACGGAGGCGGAGGCATTGCCCCAGAGGAGGGTGTCCGGCCGGGCGAAGGGCGTGCGCATCATGCCGCGGCAGATGGGCTCGAAGATTTCCGTAAGGCCAAGCTCGGGGATGAGCAGGCCGAAGGTGCGGCCCGCGGACTGGCTCTGGCCCTGCACGTGAGTGCCTGCGCCGGGACGGCGGGTGACGAGGCCCATGCGCTGAAGGTCGAGGACAGCCTTGGCGACGGTGATGCGCGAGGCCTGGAAGAGCTGGCCCAGCTCGGCCTCGGAGGGCAGGCGGTCACCGGGCTTGAGATGGCCGGACTGAATGCTAGCGAGCAGGTGATCGAAGATGCGGCGGTGTTTGGCAACGCGCTGGGCGGGATCGATCTGCGGAGGAGGAGCCAGCTTGCCTGCGGATTTGCGGGGCCGCGCCATGATTTACCTTTCGCTGGGCTGGGCGGCAGGAGCCGGAGCAGACGGTTGAGCAATGAGGAGAACGGCAGACCGGGAGGGTTGCATGCACAGACAGGATAGGCCATTTGTACATTCATTTGGCTGTGCATTTCGCGGACAATGACGATCAAATCCGGCTACGGGGAGGGCGGTCAGGCGCTGACGGAGTCGATGGCGGTCTCGAGCGCGGTGCGGACGAAGTCCGAGAGGGGCGGCATGGCGCCGGACTGAGAGGCGACCCAGGAGCCCCAGCGGTTCCCTGCCTCGTTGAGGACGGCGAGGGGCGCACCGCGGAGCATGTAGTGAGTGAGCGCGGCAGTGAAGGCGTCTCCCGCGCCGATGGTGTCCGTCACGGCGGTGGGAATGCCGGGGTGCTGGTGCCACTCGTCGCGGGTGACGAGAAGGCTGCCGGAGCCGCCGCAGGTGATGGCGACCATGCGCAGCTCAGGGAACTCGGCGAGCATGCGCTCGGCGGCGAGGCGCAGGCCGCCGGGGTTTTCGAGGTCGTCGTCAGGGAGGCCGAGAAGGGTGAGGACGTAGGGGACTTCGGCGTCGTTCATTTTGGCGACGGTGGCGAGCTCAAGAGACTCCTGGATGGTTTCGCCGGAGTAGAAGGGCGCGCGGAGGTTCACATCGAAGACGCGGATGCAGGAGGACGAGGCCTGGGCGGCGAGAGTCTGGATGGTCTGGCGGGACTCCAGGCTGCGCTGGGCGAGCGAGCCGAAGCAGATGGCATCTGCCCGCTCGGCAAGCTGCACCCACTCGCCGGAGAGCTCGAGGGAGTCCCACGCGGCGGGCTCGTGGATGGTGTACGTAGGCTGGCCGTGCTCAAGGGAGACGGTGACGCGGCCGGTCTCATGGGCGGGATCGATCTGGATGGGCCTGGAATCGGCGGGCTGCTGCTCGAGAAGGTCGATGGCGCGGCGGCCGAGGTCGTCGCGGCCGATGCGGCTGAGGATGGCAGCGTGGTTGCCGAGGCGGGCGGCCATGACGGCGAAGTTGGCGGGCGCGCCGCCGAGACGCGGGCCGGTGGGCAGCATGTCCCAGAGCAGCTCGCCGATGCCGAGGATGAGACGGGATTCTTTCATGACTTCGCCGGATCAGTGGTCAGTGGTCAGAGATCAAGAGTCAAGGATGAAGGGTCAATGGTTAGGGGTTAGACATGCGAGTTCTGTGGCTTGGATGATATCCGTTTTCCGTGACGGATGGCTGAAGGAGATTTATCCGGTGAAGCGCCAGATGGAGCAGTCCTCGTAGTTGGCAGAGGCGTATTCCCCATCGGGCTGGTTGGCGAGGATGGCGTGATCGGCGATGGCGTCGGCACGGGAGCGGCGGACCTGGCCGAGAAAGAGACGGGTGAAGCCGCGGGCGTGCTCAAGCTCGGCCTCCTGCTCGTGGTTGACGTAGAGGATGTCGAGCTGGCCGGGGCGAGATGCGAAGCCGGCGGCGGCGTGGCGCAGAAAGCGGCGCATGACCGGCGCGCCGAAGGGATTGAAGAGGAAGCAGAGGCAGGGACCGGCGGGAAAACGCATCTCCGTGGCGTCGGTTTCGAGAAGACGCGTGGACGCGATGGCACGGCCGGCCTTGCGCCACTGGGTGAGATTGCGGCGGGCGATGCGGGCGAGAGTGGGATTGAGCTCGACGCCAAGAACCTGACGGAACGGCAGCCCGGCAGCGAGAAGCATGGCGCGGCCCATGCCTGCGCCGATGTCGATGAAGGCGGTTTCCGCGATGGGAGCAGGGGCGAGGCGCTGCCAGCGCCTGACGAGCGCGTGAAAGACAGAAGGAGCCACGCCGTAGTAGGCGGTGGCGTGGCGGTCGTGGCGGTGGCCGCTTTTGAGATGGCGGCCGGCGACGAGGCCACTGGTGCGGACGTTGTTCGCCCGATCGAAGGGGTGAAGGGTGTAGCCATCTTTGACGGTGAGGCCGGGAAGACGAGGGGACACGAAGATACCGTACCAAAGATCGGACGAGTGGACTTTTCCCGCCGGCCCCTCAGATGTGAAAACCGGGGCTCAAGCCCTTCCCTGTTTTGTGCGCCTTTTCGGCACGACTGAAGCCGCGTCCTGACACACGAATTGATTGTGGCTGAGGTGCTGCTGTGGTTTCCCATTCATCGCGCAAAAAAGCGCGCGATGAATGGGGCACGGCGGGATTGTGGCTGGGAAAGTGCGCAAAAGATACGTGGGTGGGCACCCGGCTAATGCGCGGCGGAGTGGATGGAGTGGCGATGGCTGCGCTCGCGGACTTCAACGCCGTCGTCGAGGTCGAAGGCCGCGTTGACCAGAGCAATATGCGAGAAGGCCTGGGGAAAGTTGCCGACGAAGCGCTGGAGCTGGGGATCGTATTCCTCGGAGAGCAGGCCGAGATCGTTGCGGAGAGCGATGAGCTTGTCGAAGAGGGCGCGGGCATCGCCGATGCGGCCGATGGCCTTGAGGCTGGAGACCATCCAGAAGCTGCAGGCGAGGAAGACGCCTTCGCCGGGAGGCAGACCGTCGCTGGATTTCGCGGTGTCATAGCGGAGGACGAGGCCGTCACGCATGAGATCGTGCTCGATGGCCTCGACGGTGCCGCGGACGCGGGGATCGCTGCCGGGGAGGAAGCCGACGAGGGGCATGAGGAGCAGCGATGCGTCGAGCTGATTGGAGCCGTAGGCCTGCATGAAGGCGTTGCGCCTGTTGTCATAGGCCTTGGCGCAGATTTCGGCGTGGATGGTGTCGCGGAGAGACTTCCATTTTGCGACGGGTGCGTCGTACTTAAGCTGCTCGGCGAGCATAACGGCGCGATCGAAGGCGACCCAGGCCATCATTTTGGAGTAGGTGAACTGCTGCGGGCCGCCGCGAATCTCCCAGATGCCGGAGTCGGGCTGCTGCCAGATGGTTTCGAGGTGTTCGAGGAGCAGGGCGAGGACGCGGAAGTCGTCTTCGGTGTGGCGGCCGACGCTCTGCTGGGCGTGGTAGAAGCAGTCGAGCATTTCGCCGTAGATGTCGAGCTGAAGCTGCTCGGCGGCAGCGTTGCCGATGCGGACGGGGCGGGAGTCTTCGTAGCCGGGAAGCCAGGAGACCTCCCACTCGGGGAGCTGGCGCTCGCCTTTGAGGCCGTACATGATCTGCACCTGATCGGGGCTGCCGGCGAGAGCGCGGAGAAGCCAGTCCTGCCAGGCGACGGCCTCATCGTAGTAGCCGCCGTTGGCGAGGGCAAGCAGGGTGAAGGTGGTGTCGCGGAGCCAGCAGTAGCGGTAATCCCAGTTGCGGACGCCGCCAATGTTCTCCGGCAGCGATGTGGTGGGCGCGGCGACGATGCCGCCGGTGGGACGGAAGGTGAGGGCCTTGAGCGTAATCAGGGAGCGCTCGATGAGGCCGCGGTGCTCGCCCTTGTGCTTGAGACGGCCAGTCCACTTCGACCAGAACTCTTCGGTGTCTCGAAGAGCATGATCGGGCTGGATGGGATGAGGATCGGGCTGGTAAGAGCGGCCGTAGGTGAGGGTGAACCAGACGCGTTCGCCTTCGTTGACGGTGAAGTCGGCGACGGTCTTGAGGTTTTCGCCGTGGACTTCCAGCGAGGAGCGGAGGACGGCGAGGTTGGGGCCGGCGATGGCGCGGATGCCGTTTTCCGCGTGGGTGACCCAGGGCACGGTGCGGCCAAAGTCGAAGCGGAGGGCAAGCTCCATGCGCATGGGGACGGAGCCGCGAACGCCTTCGACGATGCGCACCACATCCGAGTGCGTGCCGCGGATAGGCATGAAGTCGGTGAGGCGGACCTCGCCACCGAGGGCGGTGAAGGTGGTTTCGAGAATGAGGGTGTGCGCGCGGTAGGCGCGGGTGGATTTCCAGCCTTCCTGGGCGGGAGCGATCTGCCAGTAGCCGTTCTCACGCGTGCCAAGCAGGGCGCAGAGGCAGGCGTGCGAGGTGAAGTCGGGCCAGCAAAGCCAGTCAATGGAGCCGGCACGGTCCACGAGCGCCGCGGTTTCGCAATCGCCGATGAGAGCGTAATCCTCGATTCTGGAGGCCATAGTTGATTCGATGCGATTTTACTGCTCGCGGTAGCTGCGCATAAGCCCACCATCGATGACGAAGGTGGAACCACTGATGTAGGCGGCCTCGTCAGAAGCGAGAAAGGCGACGAGAGAGGCAACATCTTCCGGCGTGCCGAGGCGGCCGAGAGGGATGTTGGCGAGGAGTGCATTCAGCTCCTGCTTGTTTTCGAGGAGCGACTTGTTGATGGGCGTGGCGATGGCGCCGGGCGCGACGTTGTTGACGGTGATGCCGAGGGGGCCAAGCTCGACGGAGAGGTCGCGCATGAGCATGCGCAGGCCGCCCTTGCTGCAGCAGTAGGAGGCAAAGCCGGGGAAGACCATATCCTCGTGGACGGAGCTGATGTTGACGATGCGGCCGGGGCGCCTGGCGTCGCGGAGGCGGCGGACGAAGGCCTGAGAGAGAAAGAAGGGACCGCGGAGATTCACGGCCATGACCTTGTCGTAGTCCTCCTCGGTCACGTCCCAGAAGGCGGCTTTCTTTTCCATGCCGGCGTTATTGACCAGGATGTCGGCGGAGCCGTAGGTGTCCCAGGCGGTATCGACGAGGGAGCGGTCGGCGGCGGTGCTGGTGACATCGGCCTGGACGATTTTGCCCATGGAGCCGGAGAGTTCGACGGCGCGGAGGGTGTCGACGGCGCCCTCAGGGCTGCCGACGTAATCGACGATGACGGTGGCCCCCTCACAGCCGAGGCGTTTGGCGATTCCCTGCCCGATGCCCGAGCTGGCCCCGGTGACGATGGCGACTTTTCCCTTGAGTCCCTGCATGCATTCCCTCCTGAGAAATTCGTACCTCTGCTTGGATGCCAAAGCAAACCAAAGGTGCATGAATCCCGTGTCCGGCAAGGTACGGGGCGGATGACACGCGGGGGCGGGTCGCGGTAGGCTTGAAGATACCTCGCGCGAGGAAGCGCGAAAGGAGCGCACCACCCCCATGCCTATTCAGAAAACCTCGAAGATCTGGCACAACGGCAACCTCATTCCCTGGGAGCAGGCGACGATCCACGTGATGAGCCACGTGGTGCACTACGGCTCCAGCGTATTTGAGGGCATCCGCTGCTATGCGCAGCCGCAGGGCTCGGCCGTGTTCCGGCTGCCGGAGCACATGCAGCGGCTGCTGGACTCGGCGAAGATCTACCGGATGGAGCTGCCGTTCGGACTCGACGAGCTGTGCGCGGCGGTGGTGGATGTGATCGAGGCCAACGGCGTAGCGCCGTGCTATATCCGGCCGATTGCGATCCGCGGCTACGGCGAGATTGGCGTAAGCCCGAAGGGCTCGCCGGTCGAGGTGTACATTGCCAATTTTCCGTGGGGCAAGTACGTGCAAGGGCAGGGCGGCGCGGATGTGTGCATCTCAAGCTGGAACCGGCTTGCACCCAACACCATGCCGGCGCTGGCCAAGGCGGGCGCGAACTACATGAACTCGCAGCTCATCCGCATGGAAGCCGATATCAACGGCTACGCGGAGGGCATCGGGCTGGATGTGAACGGCTATGTGAGCGAGGGTTCGGGCGAAAACATCTTCGTGGTGCGCAACGGCGTGCTGTATACGCCGCCGCTGGCGAACTCGGCGCTCTCGGGCATTACGCGGGACAGCGTGCTGACGATTGCGCGGCATTTGGGGCTGACGGTGACCGAGCAGGCGATTCCCCGCGAGATGCTCTACATTGCCGACGAGGTGTTCTTTACCGGCACAGCGGCGGAGGTTTCGCCGATCCGGTCGATTGACCGCGTGCTGGTTGGCGACGGCAAGACGGGCGAGATCACGAAGACGATTTCGGATGAGTTCTTCGCCATTGCCAACGGGCTGAAGCCGGACCGCTTTGGCTGGCTGACGCCGGTAAACGTGACGGCGAGCGAGCCGGTGACGGCGTAAGCAGGGGTCAGGGGACAGAGATCAGTTCGCAGTTCGTGGACAAGATGGAAAAATGATGCGCTCCGGAGTGAAGGCTCCGGGGCGTTTTTGTTTTGGGACATTGTTGCAGGACGTTCATGATGGACTCGTAGAATGGGCGCATGCGAATGGGTTCCCGTCTTTTCAATTCCCTGCCCTCCTTGTGTGTGGCTGTTTGCCTGGTTTTCTCTGCCGCGGCGCTGCGGGCGCAGGCCTATGTGGGCAAGCCGAAGCTGATTGTGATCGTGATCATCGATCAGTTTCGCGGAGATTATCTGAACCGCGATCACGCGGAGTTCAAGGGACACGGGTTCCGGCTGTTTACGGATGAGGGGGCATGGTTCACGGACTGCTACTTCGACTATGCAAATACGAAGACGGCGCCGGGGCATGCGACGATCGGGACGGGCGCGTATACGGACGGGCACGGCATCGATGCAAATGAGTGGTGGGATGCGTCGCGGTCCGACGAAGTGAAGGTGAGCTCGGTCGAGGACGAGCGCTACAAGCTGGTGGACCTGCCGGCGGAGTCGATTCCGGCGAACCAGCCAGGGGCCGCGCCGTGGGCGCCAAAGTGGGGCGTGGGAGCTTCTCCGGTGAATCTGCACGCGTCGACGCTGGGCGATGAGCTGCGGCTGGCAACGCAGGGACGGGCGCGGGTGTACGGCGTGTCTCTGAAGGACCGCGCGGCGATTCTGCCGGTGGGCCAGTCGGCGAACGGGGCGTTCTGGATCGACCCGATCAGCGGGCAGTTCACGACCTCCACCTATTACATGGAGCATCTGCCGGAGTGGGCTACGGCTTTTAACAAGAGCGGGCGCATTGCGGAGGCAGAGAAGGAGGCCAATGCCGCAGGCACGACGGATTTCTACGATCTGGTGGGCATTACGCCGGCGGCGAACAGCTACGAGCTGGACTTTGCCAAAGCGCTGATCAAGGGCGAAGGGCTGGGCCAGCACGGCGTGACGGACCTGGTGACGATTTCACTCTCGGCGAATGACATTGAAGGGCACCAGTTCGGGCCGGACTCCGACCAGGAAGAGCAGATGATTCGCGGGCTGGATAAGGACCTCGACAACTTCTTTACCTGGCTGGACGCGCAGGTGGGCCTGAAGAATGTGTGGCTGGCGCTGACGGCGGATCATGGGATTGCGCCGGTGGGCACAGAGGCCGCGAAGCTGGGCATCGACTCAGCGTATGTGAATCTGGATACGCTTTACGAGGCGCTGGAGAAGGAGCTGAACGCGCGCTACTCGCCGGGGCAGCAGGTGGAGTACCTGATGCCGCTGCCGGAGATGCCCTACCTGGTGCTGAACAAGAAGGCTTTTGCGGATGTGCATGTGGACGAGGCGACGGCGGAGAAGGTGGTGGCGGGGATGCTGCCGGATGCTGTGGCACAGCAGACGCCGAATCCACTGCCGCGGTTGACGCTGCAATCTCCCGCGCCGATCAAGCCCGCGGAGAAACGGCTGCCGCCGTCTCCGCAGGTGGTGCATGTATACACGCGGCTACAACTGGCAAACAGCGAGCTGCCGCCGAGCGAGTGGGGCCGCGAGCTGGCGCACAGCTATGCCTACCACGGCAACTGGTATGTGATGCTGGTGCTGGGCGGCTACCAGATGGAGGATGTGCGGAGCTGGGGCGGGACGACGCACTTCAGCCCGTGGAACTACGACCGGCATGTGCCGCTGGCTTTCTATGGCGGCCCGTTCAAGCCCGGCGAGTATCATGAGAAGGTAGCCCCGGTGGATCTGGCCGTGACGTTTGCCTCTCTGGCAGGCGTGAACCGGCCCTCGGCAGCAGTGGGACGCGTGCTGACCGAAGCGCTGAAACCGCAGGGGGCCGCGGCACAGCCGTAACTCTCAACCCGCAAGGACGCGACCGCACGTGAAACCCGACATGAAGGTGCAACTGGCCGGTCTGGAGCTGACCAACCCGGTCATCGCGGCGAGCGGCACCTTTGGCTACGGCATCGAGTTCGAGGAGATCATCGACCTCGAAAAGATTGGCGGGTTCTGCACGAAGGGCATCTCTCTGGAGCCGATGAAGGGGCATCCGCCGGCGCGGATTGTGCCGACGGCGGCGGGCATGCTGAACGCGATCGGGCTGCAGAATGTCGGGGTCGAGGAGTTCCTTGCCAAAAAGCTGCCAGAGCTGAAGCGCTACCCGAAGTGCCAGTGCATCGTGAATGTGTTCGGGTCCACGACGAATGAGTACATTGCCGTGGTGGACCGGCTGAACGAGGCCGAGGGCATTGCGGCCTACGAACTGAACGTGAGCTGTCCGAATGTGCACATGGGCGGCATGACGTTCGGCGCGGATGCGGGATCGCTGGAGTCGCTGGTGAAGCTGGTGAAAGCCGTGGCGAAGCGGCCGCTGATCATCAAACTCTCGCCGAATGTGACCTCAATTACGAAGATGGCCAGGGTGTGTGAGGCGGCGGGCGCGGACGCACTGAGCCTGGTGAACACGTTCCTCGGCATGTCGATTGACGCGGAGACGCGCAAGCCGCGGCTGAGCAACGTGACGGGCGGCTTGTCCGGACCGGCGATCAAGCCGCTGGCGCTGCGGATGGTGTACGAGGCGGCGAGGGCGGTGACGATTCCGATCATCGGTCTGGGCGGCATTGTGATGCCGGAGGACGCAGTGGAGTTTTTGCTGGCGGGCGCAACGGCGGTGCAGGTGGGGACGGCAAGCTATGCCGACCCGCGCGCAGCCGAGCGGATTGCGCAGGGACTGGCCTCGTGGTGCCGGAGCCACCATGTGGAGCGCGTGGCAAGCCTGACCGGCGCGCTGGAACTTTGAACTGGAACTCTGAACTCTCTTTCAACTTTGCTGCGCGACCGGTGCAATGACGCATGTGCGCGTTGTGAGCGTGCAGCGCCGTGGCGCAAAGTGACCCACAAATGCGCTTTCTAATGACCAGCAGTTTTGCGTGCCATGCGCGATAGCCCGCGCAATAACATGCTGTTTACCAGTCTCTTACTCCCCTATCACACATAAGTAACCCTCTTATACCCCGTTGGTGACCTCAATCACTCAGCGCCCCTGCCCCTGCGCCGATGCAGCCCATGAGCCGCGAGGCTCGCAATCGCCCTCCTGAACCGGGAGGCGATGGCTCGCAAAGAGCCAGAAGGGCAGTACGAGCGATGACTTCTTCCTTCTTCCTGAGCAGACATGCGAAGAGCACGCAGCCGGCCGAGAGGGCCGTGATCTGCAGTGTGGAGTTTCTGACGGCGCGCTGTTCTACGCGACCGACTACGCCTGGCGCGCGGGCCGCGGCCGTATTGCGCATTGCAGCGGGCCTTGGCTTTCTGCTGATGGCTTTTGCGCTGGCCTGCGCACCCGCCTATGCAGCGCGGGCGCATTCGAGCCGATCCTCGCACACGGCAACGAGTGCGCAACTGAGCTCGCTTGCCTGCACGCCAAGCACGATGGCTCCGAATGGCTCCGCGACCTGCACGGCAACCCTGAGCGCGGCTGCCGCGAGCGGCGGCGCATCGATGAACCTGAAGAGCTCAACCTCTTCGGTGACGATTCCTTCGAGCGTGACGGTGATTTCCGGTGCGAAGACGGCCAGCTTCACGGCCAGAGCCGGCGCGTTTACCTCGAACCAAACGGTGACGCTGACGGCCTCGTATGGCGGCATCTCCAAAACAACTTCGCTGAGCCTGAAGACCGCTCAGGCCGCTCTCTCCAGCCTGAGCTGCAAGAACACGACGTTTACGGGCTCTGGCTCGAATGGCTGCACGGTGACACTGACCACGACGGCGCGCAGCGCGATGACGGTGAGCCTGAGCAGCAACAATGCCGCAGTGGCCGTGCCTGCTTCGATCACGATTGCAGCGGGTTCATCATCGGGCTCCTTTACCGAGGCACTATCGAGCGTACCCACGACGCAGACGGCGACAGTGACGGCTTCCGCGAGCGGCGTGAGCAAGACCGCGAGCGTGCAACTGAATGCGACGGCTGCGACGCTGAGCGTGAATGCCACGAGCGTTGCCTTTGGCGACGTGGCCCTGAATGCACCCGCGACGCAGACGCTAACACTGAGCTCGACAGGAACGGCCGCGGTGACGGTGAGCTCTGCGGCGGTGGCCGGATCGGGCTTCACGCTTTCGAGTGCGAGCTTCCCGCTGACGCTGACTCCGGGCCAGACGGCGGCGGTGAGCGTCCAGTTCGACCCAACTGCGGCGGCGACGTACAGCGGCACGCTGATGATTGCGAGCAACTCGACGACGGGCAGCTCGACTGTGCTGGCACTGAGCGGCACAGGCTACTCCTATTCCGTGAGCCTGAGCTGGGATGCGCCGGCAAGCGGCAGCACGGTGAAGAGCTACAACGTCTACCGGGCTGCAAATGGCAGCTCGACCTACCAACTGGTGAGCGCGGTGGCCAGCGCCTCGACCGAGTACACCGATGGCGGGGTGCAGTCCGGCGGGAGCTACCAGTACTACGTAACAAGCGTGGACACCGCGGGCGATGAGAGCCTGGGCTCCAATACGGCCGCAGTGTCGGTCCCATAAACGGTATGGAAGGGCGGCTAACCCGCCGGCCCAGCAAGCAGATGGCTCCCCGGACCAACCCGTCCAGGGAGCTTTTTTCAGAGAGGCCTCATGTGAATGAGGAGGTTTGCCACTGGATTGAGATGAGGGATTGCAAGGTACTTCGGTTACTTTATGTGTAACTCTTTTGTGGTAGTTTTCGGGCGTTTATCTACAACAATAGTAATCAATCATTTAGCCCAAGGTTCAATGCTCGGCCCCAGATCGAAAGACTGATTTCAGGGGATTTAGTGCGACTGAACCTTGGTTGAATCGGGCCGATTCCTTTAGTAGCGTGGCCTTATTCACTCATTTGTTGAGCTTTAAGTCCTTGGTATTCGATTGTGCCGGTCAGAGTGACTGAGATCACCTTCCAGGACTGCAGAGGTTGTTTTGAGGAATGCAGCGCACTGGAACCGCTCAAGACGCACAGAGTGCCTGCGCGAAGACATGGGTACTCAAGTTTACCGAGGTAATCAAGATATGTACGAAGCGCACTGCCCTTCTTCTCATCCTTTTTCGACTTTTTTGAGCTCCGCGGCATGGCGGAGCGGCAACGGCCTGCTGAGCCGGCTGGCGCTTGTGGTGGTGGCCCTGGCGGGCTGCCTGGCGCTTTCCGGCTGCGGCGCGGTTGTGGTGGGCAACGCCGCGGCAAGCGCGACGGGATCGCTGGTGGCAACGCCGGACACGGTGGCTTTTGGCAGCGTGAATGTGGGTCACACGATGTCGAGCACGGTGACGCTGGCCAACCAGGGCACGGCGGCGGTGACGATCTCGGCGCTGAGCGTGAGCGGGCAGGGCTTTTCTCTGCCGCAACAGGCGACGCTGCCCGCGACGCTGAATGCCGGGGCGCAGATGAGCATCAGCGTGCAGTTCGACCCCTCGGCAGCGGGTGCGCAAAGCGGACAGCTCACGGTGACGAGCGATGCGGCCAGCGAGCCGACGATGGCAGTTGCGCTGACGGGCACGGGGACGGCCGCGGTGACGCCGACGGTGACAGGCCTGACCTGCACAAGCGCTTCGCTGACCGGCGCAGGAACGGATAGCTGCACGGTGACGCTCTCCGCGGCGGCGGGCAGCGGCGGACAGGGCGTAAGCCTGACCAGCAACAATGCGGCAGTGACGGTGCCCGCGGCGGTGACGGTGGCAGCGGGCGCGACGAGCGCGAATTTTACGGCGACGGTTGCGGCGGTGACTTCAGCGCAGACGGCGGTGCTGACAGCGGGCGGAGTCCAGAACTTCTCTCTGCAACTGAATGCAGTGGTCGCAGCGCTGAGCGCGAGCACCGGCACGCTGAACTTTGGCAACGAGACGCTGAACACGGCGGCCACAAAGTCGGTGACGCTGACCTCGACGGGCACGGCCGCGGTGACGATCAGCGCCGCGAGCGTGACGGGAACGGGATTCCGGCTGACGCAGGAGAACCTGCCGGCAACGCTGAATCCGAGGCAGACGACTTCACTCTCTATCCAGTTCGACCCCTCGACCGCAGGCGCGGCGACGGGACAACTAACAATCACCAGCGATGCCGACGCCGGCGGCACCACGGTGGTGAACCTGAGTGGAACGGGCGTGGCAGCGACGGCCAGCCTGTCGAGTTTGACCTGCGCGACGAGCGCTTACAGTGGGGCGGGAACAGACACCTGCACGGTGACTCTCTCGTCTGCGGCACCTAGCGGCGGCATTGCCGTCGGGCTGGCGAGCAATAACGCCGCCGTGACGGTGCCGGCCTCAGTGACGGTGGCATCGGGCGCGACCACGGCGCAGTTCAGCGCGACAGTTGCGGCGGTGACTTCGTCGCAGACGGCAACGCTGACAGCCACAGTGGGCGGCACGTCGAAGACCTTTGGCATTCAACTGACGGTGACGGCGAGCCTGAGCGGCCTGACCTGCACGACGAACTCATATACAGCGGCGGGCACGGACTCCTGCACGGTTTCGCTGACTGGAGCAGCGCCTGCGGGCGGGCTGACGATTGCGCTGGCAAGCAGCAGCGCGTCCGTGACGGTGCCCACGTCCGCGACGGTGGCATCTGGCGCGAGCACGGCGCAGTTCAACGCGACGGTTGCGGCAGTGACCTCGACACAGACGGCGACACTGACGGCCACAGCAGGCAGCGTGAGCAAGACGTTCTCGATTCAACTGAGCGTGGGCGTACCAACGCTGAGCGTGAGCACGACGAACGTGGCGTTTGGCGAAGTGAACCTGAACACACCGGCGACGCAGGCGGTGACGCTGAGCTCGACGGGAACAGCCGCAGTGACGATCAACTCGGTGACGATCACGGGCACGGGCTTTACGCTGACGGGCTCGAACGTGCCATCCTCGCTGAACCCCGGTTCGACCGCGACGGTGAACGTGCAGTACGATCCGACCGCAGCGGGCGCGGCGACAGGCCAGGTGACGATCTCGAGCAACTCGTCAGCGGGCAGCACGGTGCTGGTGAGCTTGACGGCGACGGGCGTTTCCTACTCCGTGGACCTGACTTGGGATGCGCCGAGCACGTCGGACCCGGCGGTCGCGACGTACAACGTGTACCGCGCGACGGGCACAAGCTCGACGTATGAGCTGGTTTCGTCTTCGAATGCCTCGACGGCCTATACGGATGCAACGGTTCAGGCGGGAACGACGTACCAGTACTATGTGACGAGCGTGGCCTCGGACGGCTCGGAGAGCGTGCCTTCGAACACGGCATCTCTCACAATCCCATAGATTTACCCATCCGCATCACCGGCAGGCGGCTCCCAGCCCCGCCGGTGATGCGCAGAAAATACAGTACCCTGCAAAATTTACGCAGTGGTGCAGACCAGAGTTATCCACAAGCGTTACTCTTGAGTCTCTTTAAGTTCATCACTCTTAACGAAATAATCAACAGTAATTGAGACAAGCTGATTTGGCCTTCCGGGTGCATAGGCTGTAACGGACATCTATGCAATTCCCCAGCGCGTTCAAGCTCAGAAGAGTGAGCAGCTTGTTTTCGCGGCGAAATTCCTTTCAGCAGAAGAGTGCTGATTTTCGCCGCAGAGCCGGGATCGTTCCCTCGGTTTTCATGGAAAGGTCGCGGTACATTCGCATCCCGTTCAAGGCTGCGGGACTAAGAGATTTCTTGAGGAATCCGGAAGTGATCGCAAGGCCTGGGCAGAGAAACACCGATCGTAGCCTGTTGCGGCTGGCGCGCACTGCGCCTGCTGTTGTGCTGTGCGGGCTGATGCTGGCGCTGGCCGGATGCGGAAGCAGCGTGAAGCTGGCTCCGGATACCGGCGTCTTTCTGGTGACGCCGACGACTGCGGCTTTTGGCAGTGTGAGCGTAGGCCAGAAAGCCTCCATGAACATTTCACTGGTGAACAAGACGCTGAGCTCGGTACAGATTGCGCAGATCGACCTGAGCGGCTCGGAGTTTGCCTTTGTGAATGCGCCAACGCTGCCGGTGACGGTGGCTTCCGGCGCAACGTATACCATCGCGGTGCAGTTTGCGCCGACCGTGATTGGCGCTGCGACAGGCCAGGTGACGGTGGCAACTGCTGCCGATACGGCCAGTCCGACAGTTGTGGATCTGAGCGGCACGGGCGCGGCAGCAACAACCGGGGCTCTGAGCTCACTGACGTGCACAACGACGGCGTTTACCGGCGCGGGAACGGACAACTGTACAGTAACGCTCTCAAGCGCGGCCGGAACAAATGGCGTGGTGGTGAGCCTGGCAAGCAACAACTCCGCGGTGACGGTGCCTTCATCCGTAACAGTGAATGCACAGGCCACGGCGGCGACCTTTACGGCAACAGTCGCGAGCGTGACGGCCTCACAAAACGCGAAGATCACGGCGACATCGGGCAACTCAACAGCGAGCTTTACGCTGCAGCTTGGGCCGCCAGCGGCGCTGCTCTCCGTGGATGCGACCGCAGTGGCGTTTGGCGATGTGCTGGTGAATTCACCGGCGACGCAGACCGTGACGATGACTTCGAGCGGCAGCCTTCCGGTGACAGTGAACTCCGCCACACTGACAGGCAGTTCGTTCCTGCTCTCCGGTGCGACGCTGCCGGCGACGCTGAATCCGGGGCAGACAGCAACGCTGAATGTACAGTTCGATCCGACAACGACGGGAGCCGCAAGCGGGACACTGACGATTGTGAGCACCTCGGCGAGCAACCCGACGGTGACGCTGGCGCTGAGCGGCACGGGCGTTGTGGGCACGGTGAGTCTGACGTGGGACGCACCAACAACATCGATCGATCCGGTGGCAACCTACAACGTGTACCGCGGGGTGAGCGGCAGCTCGACGTATCAACTGATCGGGTCGACGACGCTGAGCCAGACGAGCTATACGGATTCGGCGGCGGCGACGGGCACGGAGTACAACTACTACGTGACGAGCGTGGATGCCTCCGGCGTGGAGAGCGTGCCCTCGAACACCGCAACGGTCGATATTCCGCAATAAGCT
>DASZRQ010000234.1:0-12331 GCA_035549115.1 Occallatibacter sp.
CGAGGAAGCCAGAAGCGGAAACTTCCGCGAAGACCTGCTCTTCCGTCTCAACACGGTCGAGATTCATCTGCCGCCGCTGCGCGAGCGTCGCGAGGACATTCCGTTGCTTGCCGCGCACTTTCTCGGCCGCAATCGCACCCGCTATCGCAAGCAGGTCACGGGCTTTTCGCCCTCGGCCATGCAGCAGATGATGCAATATCCCTGGCCAGGCAACGTGCGCGAGCTCGAGCACACGGTCGAGCGCGCCGTCCTGCTTGCGCGCGGCGAGGAGATCGAGCCGGCCAACCTCGCCGTTGCCTCCGGGCGCAGCGCCACGCCTTCCTTCGACAATATGAGCATCGACGAGGTCGAGTCCCTGCTCATCCGCAAGGTCCTGCGCCGCTGCGACGGCAACATCTCGCAGGCCGCCGAGGCGCTCGGCCTCAGCCGCGCCGCGTTGTATCGTCGTATCGAGAAATATGGCCTTTGAGCAGCATCGCCGCCCCAAGCGCGTTTCCGCCGTGCGGCGGGCCTGGCTCTACTGCCTCTTTCTCGCCCTGCCGGCCTTTCTCTTCGCGGGCATTCTCGTTTGGCAGCAGCACATCACCGGCTCTCTCGCGCTTCTCGCCGGCATCTGCCTCGTGCTCTATCTCGCGCTCGTCGCCGGCGCTCTGATTGAAAGCCTCATCCGCCCGCTGCAAACCCTCTCCAATGTCGTCTCCTCGCTGCGCGAGGGCGATTACTCCTTCCGCGCGCGCGGCGCGGGCACGCAGGACCCCCTCGGAGAGCTTGCCGCGGAGGTCAACGCACTGGCCGACCTGCTGCAGAAGCAGCGCGTCCGCTCCCTCGAAGCTACCGCGCTGCTCGCGCGCATTCTCGAGGTCATGCACTCGCCGCTCTTCGCCTTCGACCGCGACGATGTGCTCCAGCTCGTCAACGAGGCGGGCGTGCAGTTGCTCGGCATTCCCCATGCGCGCATCTTCGGCCGCACCGCGCGCGAGCTGGGACTCCACACCCTGCTCGCCTCGCCCGACCAGAGCATCCACTCCTTCGGCTCGCGGCCCAATCGCTGGCTCATGCGCAAGGCGGTCTTCCGCCAGGATGGCGCGCCCCACGTTCTGCTCCTGCTGGCCGACGTGAGCCAGCCCCTGCGCGAGGAAGAGCAGGCCGCCTGGAAGCGCCTGATCCGCGTCCTCGGCCATGAGCTCTCCAACTCGCTTGCGCCCATCAAGTCCATCGCCGGCAGCCTGCTCGCGCGCACCGATCAGATCAAGGACGATGCGATCATGGCGCACGATTTCCACCGCGGCCTCGGCGTCATCGAGGGCCGTGCGGATGCCCTGCATCGCTTTGTCCAGTCCTATCGTGTGCTGGCGCAGTTGCCCCCGCCCGTGTTCAGGTCCGTGCAGGTCGCGGCGCTCGTTGAGCGCGTCGCGCTGCTGGAGCAGCGTCTCTCCGTGGAGATTGTGGTCGGCCCTGTCGCCGTTCTGCGCGCGGACCCCGATCAGCTCGAGCAGATGCTCATCAACCTGCTTGCCAACGCCGTCGATGCCTCCCTCGCCAACGGCTCCAGGCCGGTCCGCATCGGCTGGCGCATTCTCGATGCGGATGTCGAAATCTTTGTCGAGGATCGCGGTCTGGGCATCGCCAACACGGAGAATCTCTTCGTGCCCTTCTACACCACCAAGCCCTCCGGCAGCGGCGTGGGCCTGGCGCTCGCGCAGCAGATCGCCCGCGCGCATGGCGGCGAGATTCGTCTTGGGAACCGTGAGGATGGTGAGGGAGCCCGCGCGGCGGTGAGTCTGCCGCTGGCTTAGCTGATATGCCGCACTGCTCTGTGGCGCGTGTCCACTTCGGTCGCTACCACGCAGTTGCGGCCGTTATTCTTGGCGCGATACAGCGCCTCGTCCGCCTCGCGGATGAGATCCTCGGGCGTCGTCGCATAACCTGAGGCCACGCCAAAGCTGGCCGTGAGCGGAATCGTGGTCTCGCCGTCCTGCACGCGCGCCATCTGCAGCGCAATGCGCAGTTCCTCGGCGCGCTGCTTGGCGTGCGCGTAGCTGGAGCCCGGCAGAATCAGCAGGAACTCCTCGCCGCCGTACCGGCCCACCCAGTCATAGGTGCGCACCAGCCGCTGCAGGGTTGTGCTGGCCTCTTTCAGCACCAGATCGCCCGCGGGATGGCCGAAGGTATCGTTGATGCGCTTGAAGAAGTCCAGGTCGGCCAGGATGATGCTCAGCGGCAGTCCTTCGCGCCGCGAGCGGTCGACCTCGATGCGCAGCCGGTCCACGATGATGCGGTGATTCCACAATCCCGTCAGGTCGTCGTGCTCGGCGTAGTGCCGCATCTGCTCCTTGGTGCGCAGCAGTTCCACCTTCTCTTTCTCCAGGTCTCCCGTGCGCACCTTCACCGCTTCTTCCAGGTGCTTTTTCTGCTTCAGCAGCAGCCCGATGCGCCTCCGCCAGTACACAATGGCCAGAATCGCCAGCAGCACGATGCTCAGCACCCGCAGGCTGGTGCGCTGCCACCACCGCGGAGTGATCTGGAAGGCGAAGATGCCGATCGGCGAAACCGCGTGCCCGGCCTGGTCGATCTCCACGACTTCGAACTTGTATTTGCCGGGGTCCAGGTTGCGGTAGTGGACGCGCAGCTCGCGGGACTCCTCCCACTCGTTGGAGCGGCCGCCCGTCAGCCGGTAGCGAATCCTGCCGTCCTGCGTGGACTTGAAGGAGAGCAGCGCCATCGAAATATCCAGCGAACCCGATCCCCACGCAATCGATGAGCCGTCGCGCAGAATCGCGTTGCCGTAGGTCACCATCGAGAGCGCCGGCGCCCGCGGCAAGACCACGGCGGTATCGGCAGGCGTCAGCAGATGACTCAATCCCCCCGAGGTGCCCACCCAGATGCTGCCGTCCGTGTCCTCGGTCAGTGCAAAGCTGTCCGTGTCATTCCAGATCAGGCCGTCGTCCTGCGTATAGCTGCGCCACGCGTGGCCGTCGAACACCGTCAGGCCCGCGTCTTCGCCCACCCACAGCCAGCCGCGATGATCCACCATCATGCTCACCACCTGCTCGGAGAGCAGCGGCGGCTTGCCGATGTGCTGGGAATGAGTGACGTGATAGTTGCCGTCGATGTGCAGCAGCATGAGCTGTTGCGAGGGGCCGCCCGCCCACACCTCGTTGTTCGCGGCCACGGCAATCACGTCAGGAGCCGCGCCCGTTGCGCCAAGGTCGATGCGGTGCCATCCGGCATTGTCCAGCACCAGCAATCCCTGGTCGGCGGCCACCCAGAGGCGTCCCTGCGTATCCAGGCAGAGGTCGGAGTAGCGCTGATGCAGATTGGTGAAGACCGCATTGGTCACCAGTTGCGGACCGGGGCCGGGATTTCTGGGGTCGATCTCATAGAAGCCCGACCGTGTCGCAACCCATATCCGGCCCTGCGGACCGGTGGACACGTCGTAGACCTCCGGCAGCTTCCACTGCCGCGCCGTCAGCGTCGATCCGTCGATGCGCACCAGCTCTCCGGCGGCGCTGCCCATCCAGATCGCGCCATCCGTGGTTTCGGCCAGTGCCCCTGCCCGCGCCGTCTGAATGCCCGGCTGTTTCCACGGGTGGGGCGTCGTCGCGCCGGCAGGCATCATGGCCAGTCCTGTTTCGGAGCCGACCCACAGCCGCCCTTTGCTATCGCGCAGGATGGACCAGATCAGGTCGTCGCTCAGCCCATCGGCCTTGGTGTAGCCTTCCCAGCGGTCCTGGCCAACCCAGCGCTTGAGTCCGTGGCCCACCTGTCCCGCCCACACCGAGCCCTCGCGGTCCACATACAGCGATTCAATCTCATACGGAGCCAGGCCGTTGCGGTCCGTCACCATCCGCCAGCCGTCCCGCCGCCACAGCGCCAGCGCCGCATCCTGCGCGGTCAGCACCCGTCCCTGCGCATCCTGCGCCAGCAGCGGATAGGCCTCCGGCGTGGTCGCTCCCGGAAGGTCGCGCGCCGTGTACTTCATGTTTTCAAGATCGATGTCGCCGACATGCATCTTGCCGCGTACCCACAGGTGGCCTCCGCGCGTCACCAGCAGGTTGGTCCAGTTCTCGTCCGGCAGCCCCAGAGCGGCCTTCATGCGGGTGGTCGCGCCGCCGGCCATGCGGCACAGGTCGCGGTCGCAGCCGTACCACAACGCGCCGTCGGGCGTGAATGCCGCGCCGCCCAGCGCGGAGCCCAGCAGATGCATGGCCTCGGCAGTCCATCCGCCATCCCGTCCCTGCCGCAGCAGAAACGCTCCCTGCCGCGTCACCGTCACCACCTGGTCGGGACGGTTCGAGGCAAAGTCCGTGCCCCAGTCCTGCAAAAACTCCTTCACCGGCGCCGGCGGCGCAATCTCGTCGAAATGTCCGTCTGCCCGCTCGAAGTAGATGCCCGTGGAGGTCGCCACCCAGAGCGTTCCATCCAGGCCCACGAACAGGTTCTGCACCATCCGCTCTGGCAGGCCCTGCGCCGGGCCAAAGTTCTGGAACTGCGCGCCGTCGTAGCGGTAGAGGCCGTTCTGCGTACCCACCCACAGGTAGCCGGTGCGGTCCTGCACCAGGCTCACGATGTTCAGATTGCCGAGCCCCTGCGTGTACTCCCTGAAGCTGTAGCGCTGCGCCACGCACGGCACGGCCGCTGCGGCCAGAGCCGCGCAGCAGGCCAGCTTGCGCATCGATCCCTTCAGTTGGAGCAGCTTCTGCACGTACCTGAACTTTGCCTCGCTGGAACGCAGGCTGGGGCCGGTGCACGCTCATCCGCGCACGGCTGGAAACAACTGATTCGCCCGGTTCTTGGGGTCAAGTATAGGGGCTGCAAGGGGAATGGATATGCCACAAAAGTAGACAACTCCACGCACAGCAACACCTTAGTCACGTGTGCAAAAACGAAACCATATTGGGAATGGCCGGCGATTTTTCCTGCCGGAGGGCGTCTAATCGCATACGAGCGAGTCTTCAGGAAACTCCGCCAGGCCCGTTTCAGGCTCGGCCTGCACCCCTGCTTCCATCTGCGCCGCGAAAAACCCGTCCACCTGCTCCAGAACCGCGGCTCCTGTCTTCGCCTGGTAGATGGCCGCGCGCAGCTTGGCTCCGCCGGGCACGCCATGCGTAAACCAGCTCGCAAACTGCTTCATCTTGCCCGCCGTCTCGCCCATCCGGGCATCCTTCGGCAATGCCTGGCTGGCTTCGGCCTCCTCCAGCAACATCTTGAAATAGCTGCGGATCATCCGGTAGCGGTCTTCCACCGTCGGCCGGTCATAGCGGCCGGTCGCGGTGTACTGCGCAATCTGCCGGAAGATCCACGGATTCGCCGGCGCCGCCCGCCCGATCATCACCGCGTCGCAGCGGGTCTGCGCCACCATCGCCGCCGCGTCCTCCGGCGTGCGGATGTCGCCATTCCCCGTGACCGGAATCCCGACCGCATCCTTGACCGCGGCGATCCACTCCCACCGCGCCTGGCCCGTGTAGCCCTGCTCGCGAGTCCGCGCATGCAGCGCCACGCCATTCAGCCCCTCGGCTTCGGCCATCCGCGCCAGCTCCACGCAGATGATCTGCGCATCGTTCCATCCCAGCCGGAACTTCACGGTGAAGGGAATCGTCACCGCCTTGCGGATGGCGCGAAAGATCTCGCCCACCTTGGGCAGGTCCCGCAGCAGCCCCGAGCCCCCATTGCAGCCCACCACGCGCTTGGCCGGGCAGCCCAGGTTCAGGTCCACCAGGTCGAACCCCGTATCCTGCACAATCCGCGCCGCCTCGGCCAGCGTCTCCGGGTTCGAGCCGAACAGTTGCGCCCCGATGGGGTGCTCGTCGTCGTAGAAGGTCAGGTAGCGCTTGCGCTTCGACTCGCGCATGCGCGAGAGCCCGTCCGCCGAGGTGAACTCGGTCATCAGCAGCCCGCAGCCGGACTGTGCATTGCTGATCGTCGCCTCGATGCCTGCCGCCCCCGGCCCCTGCCCGCTGTTCTCTGCACTCTGATCTCTGCTGAACAGGCTGGCATGACGGATGAACCGCCGGAACACGGTGTCCGTGACGCCGGCCATGGGAGCCAGCACCGTCGCCGGCGCTGCGAGCACCGTCCCCAGACGCACCTCCGCCGGCACCCGCACGCCCTCCGGCATCGCGTGCTCCCTGGGGTTGTCCCAGTCCTTCTTGACCGTGAATCCCTTCCCCGCCATCTCGCTTCCTGAACGAACGTGGGCCTCCGCCGCGGCGGAGGCCCAGTCAAGCTAACCTCAGCGCAACCAGTTACTTGGCTGCAGCCGCCTCGGGCTTGGCATACTTCCGGCGGAACCGCTCCACGCGGCCGGCCGTATCCACCAGGCGCTGCTTGCCGGTAAAGAACGGGTGGCACGCCGAGCAGATTTCCACGTGAATGTCGCCCTTGTGGGTCGAACGGGTCTCAAAGTTGTTGCCGCAGGCGCAAACCACGCGCACCGCGTCGTAAGTGGGATGAATCTTTTCCTTGGGCATCTCTCGCACAAACCTTTCCTGCAGTTCTTCTATTCTATGTGGATTCGCGATGGGGCGCAATCGATTCAAAGCAGGGTCCATTCCGGCTCCAGTCGGCCCGCCCCAGGCCAGAGTCAGCTTGCCCGCGACGGAATGAACGTGAACCGCTCCTTCAGCCGCAGGAAGGGCTTCTCGAAGAACCAGTAGGACAGGGAAGCGATGCCGATGGTGAGCAGCAGCTCCACGGCTCCGCGCACTGCCTTGGCCAGCATGCCATCCCAGTACCGCTCCGTATGCGCCACCGCCAGCATCACGAACTGGTGGTAGACATACAGGCCATACGAAATCTTTCCCAGGTAGCGCAGCCAGCCGGGAATCGGAAGACTGGTGCCCAGAAACGCCAGGAACAGCAGGGCCGTTCCCGCCAGCGTGAAGAGATAGCCCTGACAGAGAACGCTGCCCGGCAGCGGACCGGGCTTGGCCAGCCCCGCCTGCGCCGCGATCATCCACAGGGCAAGCCCCGCCAGAGCCATCGCGCCGCGCACGGCTGTCGGCAGCTTCGGGCTGCCGCCGTGCAGCAGCGTGGCCAGAATGCACCCTGCCCCAAAGAACTGGAACTGTACCAGGCTGTTGGCCCACACGCCCACTCCGGCCAGCGCATGCCGCTGCCCAAGCCACAGCAGCGCAAGATACGCCGTCACAATGGCCGCGGCCGAGAGGACAAGCAGCGCCCGCTTGCCTCCGGCCCGCGCCAGCGGCGGCAGCAGCAGGTAAAACTGCTCCTCCACCGAGATGCTCCACAGTGGCGAGATGGGGCTCTTGGTGAACCCGTAGGCCCCGCAGTACCAGTTGCCCGCGAGCAGGAGAAAGGCCACCACCCGCGCTGGCTCCACGGCATAGGTGGGCAAAAACAGCCCGCCCACCGTGCCCGCCGCCAGAAAGAAGAAGTAGAGCGGCCAGATGCGGAGAATGCGCCGCATGTAGAAAGCGCCCAGATGAATCGAGCCCGTCCGCTCCCGCTCTCTCCACAGCAGGTCGGTGATCAGATAGGCGCTCAGCAGGAAAAACAGGCACACGCCAAACTGCCCGGCGTCATGAACCATGACCATCAGCCCCGTCGCGTGAATGCCCTGGCGCAGATTCGTGTGATGCACAAAGACGGCGAGAAAGGCGAAGAAGCGCAGCGCATCGAGCTCCGGCCGGTACACGGTCGAAGACCCCGAGTGCGGCGCGGCTGCGCGGGGCAACGGTGGAGCTTCCGGGGACGAAGCAGTCAGCATGCGTATCCTGTGCGGTCGTGCGCGTGATGGACGTGATGAAGCGGAGCGCGGGGGGATGCGGGGAACCCATGCTCCGCGGTTCTTGAAAAGCAATCGCCGGGTTGAAGCCGTCAGCCCGTTCGCCGGCAGGCGAACGCAGGCCAACGGCGCGCGCCGCCGCGTTCAGCCGGACAGAGCGGCTGAAGCAACCATAGAGGGTCTGTGCGCGTGCGGGGAGATTACAAAGGAGTGCAAAAATTCGCGGGCTAAGGCATCTCTTTCAGCGCTTTTTCAATCCCCGCTTCGGCCAGCGGAGCCATGAGGGCAAAGCCCGCCGGATTCGGGTGCACGCCGTCATGGCTCAGGTTCGGCGGCAGCCCATCCCGCGCGTCCTTCATCGCCGAGTGGAAGTCCACATACACGAAGCCCTTCTTCGCCGCATACGCCTTCATCCAGGCGTTCACGGTATCGATCTTCGGCGCGGGCTCCATGCCCGGCTGCCAGGGATAGTCGAACGCCGGCGTGATCGAGCACAGCACTGGCCGGATGCCGTTGGCCTGCGCCAGCTCGGCCATCGAGGCCAGGTTGTTCTCAATCTCCTCCAGCGACTCCGCTCCCGTGTTTCCGGCAATGTCGTTCGTCCCCGCCAGAATCACCACCACCTTCGGCTTCAGGTTGATCACGTCCTGCCGGAACCGCACCAGCATCTGCGGCGTCGTCTGCCCGCTGATGCCGCGATTGATATACGGCTTGCCGGGGAACGACGTATCCAGGTGCCATCCCTCGGTGATCGAGTCGCCCATGAACACCACGCGGTCCTCGCCCGGCGCCGGAGGCGGCAGCTTGGCGTCCTCGTCGTGGAACCGCGCCAGCCAGCCAAAGTCCGTCATCAGCAGTTGATCGTGCTTGCGCCAGTAGTCATTGTCCGGATGATGGCCAACCGGGGCTGCGGCGGGCGCGGCGGTCTCCGGCTTGCTCGCCGGCTCCTGCGCGCTCAGCGCGGGCATCAGCATCGCCGCCAGCGCGGCACAGGAAACACTCAGGGCAACAAATTTCACGGCAGACTCTCCTTAGGTTTGCGGCAGACAGTATTTCGCGGCAGATAGCATGGTCTTTTCGTGCGCGCACCGATTATAGGACCCCCGCCCCGCCGCCCACTGCTTTTCCACACAACCGGCCGTGCTCCGCACAACTGCGCGGTCCCGCCCCATGCGCTACGCTTTTAGGAGTCATGTCCACCTGCCCCATCTGCGGAGGCCTCGGCCTCATCGAGCGTGTTACGGAGAAGGGCATCTCCATCTCCCGCCCCTGCGAGTGCCAGCAGACCGAGCGCGAGCAGCATCGCCTGGGCCACGCCCGCATTCCCCAGCGCTACCGCGACTGCACCCTCGACGACTACGAGATCTTCCACGGCGCGGACCGCTCCCTCAGCCGCGCGCTGCAGACCGCCCGCAAGTTTGTCGAGGCGTATCCGGTCGACACCGCCGGAAAGGGGCTGCTCTTCACCGGCTCCATCGGCGTCGGCAAAACCCATCTCGCCGTCGGCGTGCTGCGCCGTCTGGTCCAGGAGCGCGGCGTCCGCGGCCTCTTCTGCGACTACCGCGAGCTGCTCAAGAACATCCAGAACAGCTACAACCCGCAGGTGCATACCACCGAGCTGGAGCTGCTCAAGCCCATCTTCGCGGCGGAAGTTCTTGTCCTCGATGACCTCGGCGCGCAGAAGCCCAACGAGTGGGTCTGGGATACCGTCGCTCTCATCCTCAACACCCGCTACAACGACAAGCAATCCACCATCATCACCACCAACTACCCTGACCTGCCCGCTGGCGGCGGAGAAAAAAGCGATGCCGAGCGCGCCGCACGCGAGCAGTCGCTGGGCGACCGCATCGGCGACCGCATGCGCTCCCGCCTGGCTGAAATGTGCGTCAAGGTGGAGATGACCGGCAAGGATTTTCGTCAGACCGAGGTCGCCCGCGCCCGCTTCGGTTGAGCCGCGCCTCCTGGAAGGGAACGGGAAAGGGAAGGGAACCGGGAAAGGAAATCGATGCGCAAGCTGGCCGAAGTCGTGGCTCTCGCCGGGCTGGTCGTTCTGGTGGGTCTCACCTGGTCCGCGCTGTACGGCCCTCACCGCCTGCCGGACCGCGTGCCCACCCACTTTGACGCCGCGGGCGCGCCCAACGCCTGGGGCTCGCCCGCCGGCATGATCCTTCTTCCGGCCATCGCCATCGGCGTCTACCTGCTCATGAGCCTGGTGGCGCGTTATCCCCACGCGTTCAACTACCCCGTCCGCGCCACGCCCACGAACCTGCCCCGGCTGCAGGCTATCGCGCTCCGCATGATCGCCTGGATCAAGGCCGAGGTCGCCTGCCTCTTCGCGGTTTTACAGGGAGTGTTTATTCAGTCCGCGCGCAGCGGCAGCGGCGCGCTCTTCGCAAAAGTGTTGCCCGTGTTTCTGGTGGTCATCTTCGGCACGGTGGCGCTGCACTTCATCGCGCTCTTCCGCGCCGCGCGCGGTTAGAAGACCCAGACAGTGGCCAGCACGGCCAGAATCGCCGCCACGGTCATCCACTGGTAGGTGCGCTCATCGCGCCGCCGCGGCTCGCAGGGCGCGGCCGCTTCGAGCGCCGGAAATCCGGTTTGGGGAGTAGTTGGCATCGCGGTCCTGACCTCGCAAGATGTGCAGTGCAACAACAGCGGAGGGCTTCAGCCTGGCTACTCTGCCCGGAACCCTCTTTATATGCTCCCAGTGAGCCTCCATTGGGAATCACCTTAAAGATGTAGATGCGGGCAGCGAAGTTTCAGTTCTCTGAAGTTATCGGCCTGACGGACACGTTCATCATGCCTCGATTCGGACCGGCCCGGCTCCACAGGGTATCCAATCAGTAATGGGGTGTAGAATTCGCTCGTGAGCACTGGCCCCAACCTCGACCTGATGCCCCGCCAGGAAGCCCGCGAACGCAACTGGGTTCCCCTGGTTATCGCCGCTTTTGTCGTCATCGTTGTTGCCGCCATCTTCATCCTTGCCCTGCAGCGCGACCATCCCAGCTCCACCGTCACGCCCCTCTCCGCCGCCCCGGACTCCTACGCGGCCAGCCTGCCCATCTCCGGACTGGTTATGAGCGAGTCCACGAATTTCGTGGGCAGCAAAATCACCTATGTCGATGGCACGATTGCCAATACCGGCAGCCGCACCGTCCGCGCCATCACCGTCCAGGTGCTCTTCCGCACTTTTGCCAACGAGGTGACGCAGAACGAGACCCAGCCCATGCAGTGGATTCGCACCCGCGACCCCTACATTGACGTGGAGCCCGTCTCCGCCGCGCCCCTGGCGCCCGGCCAGAAGCACGCCTTCCGCCTCATCTTCGACGGGGTTTCGCCCGACTGGAACGGCGCATACCCGGAGATTCGCGTCCTCCACGTCGACTTCCAGTAGTTCCCGCCGCCGCTTCCTACTCAGTAGAACTTACTGCCGCCGGTAAAAATTACCTGTTTCTCTGCTCGCTCCCCACGCCCGCGCCGCCCTTCCGCGGATTTTCCTGCATCGCTTATCTGCACAAAAGAAAGACGTTAATGCGGTGGCTCATCCCTGCGGCCACTTTGGCACGGGCATTGCTCTATCTCAGGGCGAGCCGGTTGAAAAGCTCACCCGCTGCACGAGCGCGGAGAACAGATTTGAAGGGGCATTTCCCGATGACCAAAACATTCGCGGTTGCAAAGAATTCCTTCCCCGGCCAGATCGCCATGCTGGTGTTGGCGTCGGCCATGAGCGTTCCGGCGGTTGCGCAGCAGGCGCAGCCTTCGAGCGAACCCCAGAGCACCCCTCCGGCGGCAACGCAGCAGTCCTCCCCCTCGGCCTCGTCGAGCGCGAACACCGATAAGGAGGGGTTCTGGGGGCACATGATGCCCTTTGCCCGCAAGAAGTGGGTGCACAAGCGTCTGGACCCCATCAATGACCAGCTCACCGAGCTCGATCAGGTGAACGCGCAGAACGCCGCGGCCATCAAGGATGTGGACGCCCGTGCGCAGGCTGGCATCCAGAAGGCGCAGTCCACCGCGGACGCCGCCAACCAGACCGCCACCGCCGCCGGTACCCAGGCGCAGCAGGCCAACACCGTTGCGCAGAACGCCTCCGGCCACGTGGACAAGCTCAACACCACCGTCAACGGTCTGGACCAGTATCACCAGATCAACGACCTGGACATCCCCTTCCATGGCGGCGCGATTCTCTCCAGGTCCGCGCGCGGCCAGCTTGACGACATGGCGTCGAACCTCGTCGGCCGTCAGGGTTACATCATCGAGATCGAGGCCCACGCCCCTGGCGCTGGTGCCGCAGGTATCCAGAGCTCGCAGAAGCTGGCTGAGTCCGTCGAGCGCTATCTGGTTACCGAACATCAGATTCCCGTCTACCGCATGCACTACGTTGCCCTCGGCAATGCACCGATGACGACCCCGGACAATGACACACCTGTCCGCGTTCGCCACAGCAGCGTACACATCCGGCTGATGGAAAACAGTTTGGCGGCCCAGGACACCACATCCCCCCATGGTGTGGCTTCCAACGCGGGCGCGGAGCGGCCCTAAAGCCGCGTAGCCACCCCCTGAGGCTCATTCCGCCCCGACGGC
>DASZRQ010000235.1:0-24451 GCA_035549115.1 Occallatibacter sp.
AGAGGTTCGCAAGCTACAGTCAAAGACGCAGGTCAAGGGCCACACGCTCATCCCCACGCGCCTGTACTTCAAAAATGGCCGCGTCAAGTGCGAGATGGCCGTGGCCAAAGGCAAGCAGGACTGGGACAAGCGCGAGACCGAACGCCGCCGCGAGGCTGATCGCGAGGCCCGCGCCGCCATCAACGCCAACAAGCACCGCACCGGGCGCTGATAGCGACCGGGCGGCTGCCCGGCCTATGATGAAGAGGACATGAAGACTGAACTGCTCTTCTCCTCTCTGGCCTCGCTCGAAACCGAACTGCTTGCCGTTCCAGCCGTTGACACCCAAACCGCCAAAGGTCCGGACGCCCGGCCCGCGCCGGAGTTGCTCACCTCCGATGCCACCGTCAAGGCTGCCGCCGCGGCCGTACTCGCCAGTGGCGAGTTCAAGGCTGGAGCCAATGAGACCCTGCTCCTCCACTCCCCTGCCGGCCTGAAAGCGAAGCGCCTGCTGCTGGTGGGCCTCGGCAAGCAGGCCAAGGCCACGGTGCACAGCGTGCGCAATGCGGCGGGAACCGCGGTCCGGTTTACCAAGCCGCGCGGCATCCGCAAGCTGGTGTTCGCGCTGCCGGAGCTGGATGCAATCTCACTGAGCGCGAGTGCGCGCGCGGCGGCGGAAGGCGCTTTCGTCGGCGACTACGACCCCGACACCTACCGCAGCGACCGCAAGGACCTCAGCGTACAGTCCTTCACCGTGGCCGCGCCCGCAACCGCCAGCCAGGCTGCGGTGAAAGCCGCCTTCCACGAGGGCGTCATTGTCGGCGAGAGCCAGAACTTTGCCCGCGAGCTGGTGAACGAGCCCGGCAATAAGCTCACGCCCACCGTCATGGGCCAGCGCGCCGCGGCGATGGCCGCTGAAGTCGGCCTCAAGGCCGAAGTCTATTCGACCGACAAGATCAAGGAGCTGAAGATGGGGGCTTTCTGGAGCGTGGCCCAGGGCTCCGAGGAGCCGCCCGCGCTCATCGTCCTGCGCTATGAGCCCGAGGGCATCGCGGACGGCCCGGTGATCGGCCTCGTCGGCAAAGGTATCACCTTTGACACCGGCGGCATCTCCATCAAGCCCGCCGACAACATGGAGAAGATGAAGTACGACATGGCCGGCGGCGCGGCCATGCTCGGCGCCATGCGCGCCATCGCGCTGCTGAAGCCGAAGGTGCGCGTCATCGCCATTGTGTGTGCTAGCGAGAACATGCCCGACGGCAAAGCGCAGAAGCCCGGCGATGTGCAGACCGCCATGTCCGGCAAAACCATCGAGATTATCAACACGGATGCCGAAGGCCGTCTCGTCCTTGCCGATGGCCTCGCCTATGCCCGGCAGCTTGGCGCAACGCACCTGATTGATGCAGCGACACTCACCGGCGCATGCGTGGTGGCGCTTGGCATGGTGAACGCGGGCGCTTTCTCAAACGACGATGCCGCCTTCGACAAGTTCAACACGGCGCTGGCGACGAGCGGCGAGAAGTTCTGGCGGCTGCCGCTGGGCGACGAGTACATGGAGATGATCAAGTCCGACATCGGCGACATCAAGAACACCGGCGGGCGCTGGGGCGGCGCGATTACGGCGGCGGAGTTTCTCAAGACGTTTGCCGAAGACACGCCCTGGATTCACCTCGACATTGCGGGCATGGCGTGGGTGGAGAATGCGCAGCCGTACATCGCCAAAGGCCCCAGCGGCATCGCCGTGCGGTCGATTCTGGAGTGGGCGCGCAGCTACTGAGCAGCGTAACTAGACCCCGGTGATCGCGCCGTTGTCGTCTACATCAATGGAGAGGGCGCGCGATTGGCGCGGCAGGCCCGGCATCAGCATCATGTTGCCGGCGATGGCGACGACAAAGCCCGCGCCAGCCGAGAGCGAGACGTCATTGATGCGCAGCGTCCAGCCTCTGGGCGCACCCATGCGCTTCGGGTCGTCGCTCAGCGAGTACTGCGTTTTGGCGACGCAGACCGGCAGCTTGCTGAAACCCCACTCCGCGTAGCGCGCGAGCTTGCTCCGCGCCGCTTCACTCAGCGTGACGCCATCGGCGCCGTAGACTCTGGTTGCCACCGCGTGGAGCTTGTCTTCAAAACTTGCATCGAGGGCGTAGGCCGGCTGCACATCGGGCAGCGGATTTGCGTCGATGAGCGCGACGACTTTTTCAGCAAGCTCGGCCGCGCCTGCGCCGCCCTTTGCAAAGGCCTCCACCGGCGCACAGGCCAGACCAAGCTGCGCGCACTCGGCGGCAATCGCGGCCAGCTCCGCATCTGTATCGGCGGGAAAGCGGTTGATGGCAACCACCAGAGGCACACCATAGCCGCGCAGGGTTTGGACGTGGTGGCGCAGATTGGCAAAACCCGCCTCAAGGTGGCCTTCGCCCTGCGCGCACAGGCTTTGCACCGTGACAACGAGCACCGCGGCCGCGGGCCGGATGCCGCCGGTACGCATCACGATGTCGAAGTACTTCTCCGCGCCAAGGTCGGCCGCAAAGCCGCATTCGTTGACGACGTAATCGGCCATGCGCAGAGCCATCTGCTGCGAGAGCACGCTGCTGGTTCCGTGGGCAATGTTGCCGAAGGGGCCGGTGTGTACCAGCGCGGGTGTGCCCTCGGTGGTTTGCACGAGATTCGGCAGCAGAGCTTCGTCGAGCAGAGCCATCATGGCACCGGTCGCGCCCAGCTCGGCAGCCGTCACAGGACGGCCCGCGCGCGTTGCGCCCACAACGACCGCATCGAGCCTGCGGCGCAGATCGCTGCGGCTCGTTGCGAGCGCGAGGATGGCCATGATCTCCGAAGCCGCCGTGATGACGAAGCCGCTCGTGCGATTGCCGCCTTCGCGGCCGGGCTTGTCGGCCTGGCCCGCGCTGACCACGACGCGGCGCAGGGCGCGGTCATTCATGTCGAGAGCGCGGGGCCACGTGATCTGCTCCGGATCGAGATCGAGTTCGTTGCCGAAGAACAGATGCGCATCGACCAGCGCCGCCAGCAGATTGTGCGCGGCGGTGATGGCATGAAAGTCACCGTGAAAATGCAGATTGATCTTCTGGCTGGGCTCGACCTGCGCGCGGCCGCCGCCAGCGGCTCCGCCCTTCATGCCGAAGACGGGGCCGAGCGAGGGCTCGCGCGAGGTAACGATGGCCTTGCGGCCGATATGCTCAAGACCCTGCGCCAGGCCAATGGAGACGACGGTCTTGCCTTCGCCGCCAGTGGTAGGCGTGGTGGCCGTAACGAGAATGAATTTGCCGCGCGGAGGAAACATTTCGTCGCGCAGCAGGTCGAGCTTGAGCTTTGCGCCGTAGGTTCCAATCAGTTCGTAAGCTGTGGCGGGCAGCGCGAGTTTTCGCGCAATCTCGGCAATGGGCAGCAGGGATCGAGTCATCGGTCTCCGTCGTCAGGTTGTATGCAGGTCACATCGCTTCGGGACTCTCGATGCCCAGCCAGCCGAGCACCGCGATCAGCTCGCGCAGCACCACGGCCGCCGTCGCCAGCAGCAGCGTCCTCCGCGCCGCATCCTCTTCGGTCAGAATGTGATGCTTGTGGTAGAAGTTGTTGAACTCCTGCGCAAGCTGGAAGGCATGCTTGGCCAGATACGCGGGCTCCGAGGTTGCAATCGCCTGCTCCAGCATCGCCGTGCGCCGCCCCGCGCGCAGCCAGACAGCCCAGATGTCTTCGGCATCCTCTCCCGCAAGATACGGCGCGGCATCGACGCCCGCAAACTCGGCCAGCACCGTATCCGGCGTCGTTCCTGCTTTGCGGAAGATATTGCGTGCGCGCACCACGGCGTACTGGATGTAGGGCCCCGTCTCGCCCTCGAAGCTCAGCGCGTCCTTGAAGTCGAATGCGATCACTGAATTCCGCGTGTACTTGAGCATGAAGTAGCGCAGCGCTCCGATGGCGATCTGCCGCGCGATCAGCAGACGCTCGGCCTGGTCGCGGCCCGTCTGGCGCTTGTTCACCTCTTCGAGCGTGGCGGCGATGAGCTTGTCGATCAGGTCGTCTGCCTTGACGCCGAAGCCCTTGCGCCCGCTGACCTCGATATATGCGCGGCTGCGATCTTCTTCCGGCACGTCGTAGCCCAATTCGAGCGCGCACCGCGGCGTCAGCGCCACCATCTCGTAGCTGAAGTGCGTGTAGTGGTCGGCCTCCGCCGTGTGGCCCATGCCGCGCAGCGCCTGAATCACATTCGCCTGCGGGTCGCTCTGCCGCGCGTCGATCACGTTATAGATGGCCTGCGCGCCGCCAAAGTGCGGATGGTGCTTCGCACCGTTCTCGGTTGTTGAGATCCAGCACGCGTGCGAAGGGTAGGTATAGAACGGCTTGTAGCCAAAGTCCTTGCCCAGCAGGCCGAACTTCCACAGGTGGTAGGCAATGTCCTTGCCCACGTAGGTCACCGTGCCGTTGGAGCGCACGATCACCTTGGCGTCTTCGTCCACTTCGCCTTCGGCCGTGGCTGCGCCCGGCCGCGTCATTACCCAGCAGCCCTTGTTCTTGCCTTCATTCTCAAAGTAGAGAACGCCCGTCTGCTTCAAGTGCTCAAAGGCCAGCGCCCAGAAATTAAGGTGCAGAATCTCGCTCTCGCGCGGCAGAAAGTCGTACTCGATTCCCAGCCGCAGCATGGTTTCGAGATGCCGCCTGAGCACCGCGGTCGAGATCAGCTCGGCAACTTCAGCGGTCTCATTGCCTCCGTGCTCGATGGCGTGCAGTGTGTCATAGCGCAGCTTCTTGCGCGCGGCGTTTTCCTCTTCCGTGCCGCTGGCATACCACTGCGAGGTCCGCGCATACAGGTCCCAGCAGATGTAGTCGAACGCGCAGGCCCAGTTCCCTGCCCCGGCGCCGCTCTGTTCGCAGGCCGCAATCAGCGCGCGCACATCCGCTGCCGACTTGCCTTCAAGATGCAGAAACCCCACAACGACATCCGCCACCTGTACGCCGGTGTTGTCGATGTAGTTCTGCACCGTGACGCGCTGCCCCGCGGCCTTGAGCAGGCGCACGAATGTGTCGCCAAGAATCGCATTGCGCAGGTGCCCGATATGCGCGGCTTTGTTGGGATTGATGCTGGTGTGCTCCACAAGCGAGTGAACCCTGCTCTCAACAGCCGCGAATCCTTCACCGCCAGCGACACTCTGCGCCGCCGCCGCGCGATCCAGCCGCGCATTGATGTACCCCGCGCCGGCAAGCTCGAAGGATGCAATCCCCGGCACGGCGCCGAGCGCCTCCACGATCTCCTGCGCAATCGCCTTCGGCGCTTTGCGCAGCGTGCGCGCGAGCTGCAGCGCGATGGGCGTCGCCAGCTCGCCCATCTTCAGGTCCGGCGGCGTCTCCACCGGAATCGACTCGACCGCGAGGTCGTACTTCGCCTGCAACACTTCCTTGAGCCGCGCTTCGAGCCGGTCTTTCAGTTCCAGATACACGTCAGAAAAGCCTCGAAAATCCTTGATTTTTCTAGGCGATTTTACCAGAGCGGCATCCGGCGGAATCGCACCTGCGCCTCCCGCGCTAAGGCAACTGCAGCGGCCGCAGGCCTTCAATGAACTTCACGCGGGCGAGCGCTTCGGCAGACGCAGAGGACGTTTCATGCAAGGCCGCCCCGGCAAATCTGCGGTACCGGCCGATCTGGCCTCCGGTAGAAACCTCGACGAACTCCACGGAGACCGGCTGGTCGGGAATGCGGGCGCCGAACCAGTGTGGATCGTCACGCTCGGTCCACGTGACGAGAGCCAGCACAGAACCTGCTGGATACTGCATCGCTCCGTCGCTGTGGGCCCGCGCGGCCTCAAGCCCCGCATCGTTGGCAAAGAGCACCGACGAGGTGTGCCGCTGCGGATCGAGGAACATGGAGACAACACCCCACCCCAGCGGCTGAAACGGCAGCGAGACCGGCAGGCGCGCGGCGTTGGCATTCAGAACCTCATTGCCCGGCACTATCGCTGTGCTGATCGGCTCCGTATACACCGCATCGTTGCCGCGCACGGGCATGTGGCAGCCTGTGCACTCGTGCCCTACGGCCGCATTTTTGCCGTAGGGCTTGAGCGCCAGCCCGCGCCAGCGTCCCCAGCTCCAGCCGTCGGTCAAGCGATACTGCTCCGCATTCTTCACCATGAGTTCCACCTGCCAGAACGCGCCCGGATACACCAGCCCGTCGTCTCCCTGCGTTTGCAGCCAGGCAAACTTGGCAAAACGCGCGCCATCGGGCCAGGGATGAACCTTGCCTTCACGGGCCGCCTGCACCGCCGCGGGATTGCCGAGAATCAGGCGGAATTGCATGTTGTCGCCGCGGTTGGTGGTTGCAATCAGCCGCCAGCCTTCGAGCGTGGGATCAAAGGCAAGGCCGTTGGCCGTGGGCTGCACGGCGGCAAGGTTGATGCGTGGTGCGGAAGAAATCGCCGCATCCACGTTTTCCATTTTTGGCAGCGGCGTGGACCACGGATTCAGATACGCCTTGATCGCGGCAAGGTCTTCCGGCGTGACACGCGCCTCCGGGTGCAGCTTCACAAAGCTTGGCAGCGGCATCGCGCCCATCTGCATCATGGCCACGGCCTCATACAGCGCGGCCTTCTGCGCGGGCAGCGGCCTGGAGCCGATGGTGGAGAAGTTGAGATGCGCACGCGCCTGGAGCACATCCCTCCGCACCAGCCAGTAGGCCGGCTCGGCCTGGTCAAACCACGCCAGCCTGTTTTCATTCGAGTGGCAACTGAAGCAGTCTTTCGCCAGAACCTGCCGGACGGCCGGCGGCGCAGCAATCTCGGCCGTGCTGGGGCCAAATGGAATGGCGGGATGAACAAACTGTATCGCGGCCAACACCACCAGCACGGCCAGCAAAGCTACCAGCCAGAATTTCTTTCCGCTCTTGCCCTGCTCAGGCGCATGATTCACGGCTAAACCCTCCCGTCTGCATTCGGCGCATACGTTGCTGTTCCCTGGCCCGCATGCAACTCCATGTAGATGAACCTGCGGGCGCTGCGGTTACAGCGTCCTTGTCCGCATGCGCCGCCCCTCATCGTGCTGGCGTCCGCAACTGCCCCATCACCGCGCGATACCGTAAGATGGAGGAGATATACCGCTTCTGCTCCGCGCCGTACCGGGAGCGGCCCGGCGTCCCATCCGATGACCAAGAACGCTGCCAGCTCTGAACGCTACTATCTCACCACGCCCATCTATTACGTGAACGCGAGGCCGCACCTGGGCCACGCTTACTCCACCATCGTCTGCGACGCCATCGCCCGCCGCAAGCGCGCCCTCGGTATCGATACCTGGTTCCTCACCGGCACCGACGAGCACGGCCAGAAGATCGAGCGCTCCGCGAAGCTCGCCGGCCGCACGCCGCGCGAATTTGCCGACGCCATCAGCGCCGAGTTCCGCGGCCTGTGGGACCAGCTCGGCCTCACCTACGACGATTACATCCGGACAACATCGGAGCGGCACGTTCGCGGCGTCCAGAAACTCTTTGCGGCCCTGCAGGAGCGCGGCTACATCTACAAAGGCTCCTACACCGGCCAGTACTGCGTTTCCGATGAGGCGTGGGTGGATGTCCCGCCCGGTGCGCCCTGCCCGGACTGCGGCCGCATCACGGAAACCGTAAGTGAGGAGAACTACTTCTTCAAGCTCTCCGCCTTCGAGCGCAAACTGCTCGAGTTCTACGAGGCCAATCCCGGCTTCATGCAGCCCGAGTCCACGCGCCGCGAAGTCATCAGCTTCGTCCGCAACGGCCTCAAGGACCTCTCTGTCTCCCGCGCCAGCTTCACCTGGGGCATCCCCGTGCCCGGCGATGAGAAGCAGGTGGTCTACGTCTGGCTCGACGCGCTGGCCAACTACATCACGGCTCTGGGTTATGGGTCGGACGATCCCGCCGACCAGGCGAGATTCAACAAGTTCTGGCCCGCGGACATGCACCTCATCGGCAAGGAGATCAGCCGCTTCCATTGTGTCTACTGGCCGGCCTTCCTCATGGCTGCCGGCATTGAGCCGCCGCGCTCGGTGCGCGCCAACGGCTGGCTGCTCTTCGACCAGGGCAAGATGTCGAAGTCGCGCGGCAACATCGTCCGCGCCGAAACCGTGCAGGCCGTGCTCGGTGCGGATGCGCTGCGCTACTTTCTGCTGCGCGAGATTCCCTTCGGCCAGGACGGCAATTTTTCCTTTGATGCTCTGGTCCAGCGCTACAACGGCGACCTGGCCAACGGCTACGGCAACCTCGTGAGCCGCGTGGTCAACATGGTGCACAAGTACTTTGGCGGCGTCGTGCCGGAAGTGAGCGCGGAAAATGCTTCCGAGACTGCCTTGCACGCACATGCCGAGCGCGCCATCGCCGGATTCGCGCCGCTCTTTGATGACCTCAACTTCTCTGAGGCACTGAAAGCTCTCTGGCTCCTGGTTGCCGAAACCGACGGCTACCTGACCGCCAACGCGCCGTGGAAAAAGCCCGCCGACCGCTCCGACGCCGATCACGCCGCGCTTCAGGCCCGCGTGCTGGCAACCGCGGCGGAGGCCATCCGCATCATCACTGCATTGGCGTACCCCATCCTGCCCGATGCCGCCGCCAAAGTCTGGCGGCAGCTTGGCCTGAAAGAGATTCAGGACGCAGCCAAGCAGAACTTTCTCGCCCAGCTCACATGGGGCGGGCTCAAGCCCGGAACACGATTCGCAGAACCCGCGCCGCTCTTTCCTCGCGCGGAGAAGGATGCAGTGGAACGCATGCAGAACCTTGAAGACCAGAACAACCGCAGCGCCGTTGAAGCCGCCAGCCAGGGCGAACCTGTCGCGCCCGCGCCGCCCACGGCAGCGCCCTCCGTGGCGCACGTGGAGTTGAAGCCGGCGGCCGGCAAAGCCGAACTGACGCCGACGACCGCCGTCTCGCACCACGCTGAAAAGCCGGTCGAGACCGCAAAGGTCGATCCGGTACCTGCCGAGCTTGCCAGCAGCCGCCTGGCCACCACGCCCGCAGACGCGCCTGCATCTGCTCCGCTCACTCCGGCAGCAGAAGGGTCCGCCGCACCGCAGGCGCCCGGCGGTCTCGCGCCCGCCATCACCATCGACGATTTTGTCAAAGTCGACCTGCGCGTCGCGCAGATTCTCGTTGCCGAGCGCGTGCCAAAGGCCGACAAGCTGCTGCGCCTCGAAGTCGACCTCGGCTATGAGAAGCGCCAGATTCTCGCCGGCATCGCGCAGTACTACGAGCCCGAAAAACTTGTCGGCCGAAAGATCGTCATCGTCGCCAACCTTGCCCCGCGCAAGATGCGCGGCCTCGAGTCCAACGGCATGCTGCTGGCGGCCTCGCTGCCGGAGGGCAACCCGGTGCTGGCCGGATTCCTCGAGGAAGTCCCGCTCGGCGCGCGGCTCAAGTAGCGTATCCCTGCAACACCGGTGTGCCGGGATACACATCAATCGTGCTATCCTTACACATCGAGGACAGGCGATGCGCACCAATATCGACATCGACGACAAGTTGATGAAGCAGGCCATGAAGGCCACCGGCGCAGCCACCAAGAAAGCGGCCGTCGAGGCGGCTTTTCGTCTTGCCATCCAACTCCATCAACAGGGCGAAGCTATCCTGAATCTTCGCGGGCTCGGTTGGGAAGGGGATATCGACGAGATGCGCGGCCGCAACAGGCTCGACGAGAAACTCTCCAGATCGGCGGCAAAGGGCCGGCGCAGCGTTGCCGCGTAAGAGCGGATAAACCAAACATGGTCATCGTCGATTCGTCTGTCTGGATTGACTTGCTGAACCGGAAAGCAACCCCCGAGACCGCGTGGCTTCTCAGCGAACGGCACAACCAGCCCATCGGGCTGACCAGCCTCACACTGGCCGAGGTTCTCCAGGGAATTCGCGCTGACAGGCACTTTCGCGTAGCGCAGGAACAGTTCCAATCCATGCCGGTCTTCCAATCCGTGACATCCGCTCTCGCTATCCAATCTGCCCGAAACTACCGTGCTCTGCGCTCTCTGGGCGTCACTGTCCGCGGTACGGTCGATTGTCTCCTGGCCACCTTTTGCATCGAATACGGCCATCGCCTGTTGCATTGCGATGCGGATTTCGTACCCTTCGAACGCGAACTTGGCCTGAAAGTTGTCCACCCCTGAGATCGCCGCTTCGATCCATTGAGGTTTGCCTGTGCTCATCGACTCTCACGCTCATCTCGACAGCCCCCGCTACGCCGAAGACCGCGAAGCCATGCTGCGCCGCGCTGCCGAAGCCGGCGTGGGCGCGGTTCTCGCCATCGGGCTCGGCGAAAACCCTTCGGAGATGCATCAGGCCCTCGACATCTGCCGCCAGTTCAACGGCCGGCCCGGCATGCCGCGGCTCTTTGCGAGTGCCGGCATCTACCCGCACAACGCGGGCGACGCCGACCGGGCCGCGCTGGACAAGCTCGACCGCCTGCTCGCCGAGCCCGAGGTCATTGCCTGCGGCGAGATCGGCCTCGACTACTACCATGAGGGCGCGCCGCACGAGCTGCAGCGCGAGAAGCTGATCGCCCAACTGAAAATCGCCGCCGCCCGCACGCGGCCCATCCTCATCCACTGCCGCCCCAAGGACGGCCTGCACGACACCTGGGACGATCTTTTCGACGTGCTCGAAGAGCACTGGCGGCATACCGGCCTGGGCGGCGTCATGCACTGCTTCAGCGGCGGATGGGAGCAGGCCCGGCACTCGCTCGACCTGGGCTTCCTGATCTCCTTTGCCGGCAACGTCACCTATCCCAGGGCGCAGCCGTTGCGTGATGTTGCCGCGAAGCTCTCGCTCGATGCCGTGCTCGTCGAAACCGACGCCCCGTGGCTCGCACCCATGCCGGACCGCGGCACGCGCAATGAGCCGGCCTTTGTCGCCCGCACCGCCGCCGTTCTCGCGGAAACGCTCGGTGTTCCCCTGGAAGAACTGGCCGCCGCAACCACCAAAAACTTCGCCCGGCTGTTTCAGCTCCCGGCAGACGTGGGAAACTGGTAAGTGGGGTGGTTTACCGCCGCCCCGGCAGGCCGGAGACAGAGGGAAAAACCATGGCCCAGGACAATTCATTCGACATCGTGAGCAAGGTGGACATGCAGGAGGTCCGCAATGCCATTGACCAGGCGATCAAGGAGATTCGCCAGCGCTTCGATCTCAAGGATTCGCACTCGGAGATCAACCTGGAGGGCGAGGAGACCATCCAGCTTGCCTCGGCCAACGAGTACAAGCTCGAGGCCGTCAAGGAGATTCTGGGGCAAAAGCTTGTGAAACGCGGCGTCTCGCTCAAGAATCTCACCTATGGCAAGCTCGAGCCGGCGGCCGGGTCCAGCGTGCGGCAAAAGATCACGCTGCAACAGGGAATCCCGACCGAAAAGGCAAAAGAGATCGTCCGGATTGTGAAGGACTCGAAAAAGAAGGTGCAGGCCAGCATTCAGGGCGATACTGTGAGGGTGGCGGGCAAGGACCGCGACGACCTGCAGGCCATCATCTCCACGCTGCGGGCCAAAGACCTCGGCGTCGAGCTGCAATTCACCAACTACCGGACCAACTAAACAAAGAAAATGGACCTCCCGGCACACGGGGGACGGAAGGCAAGGGACGCGTGAGCTTGAGCACTCTGGCGATAGCGACGGCGAGAGAGGTTTTCGAGCTGCTGCGGGACGACCTCGTGGCGATCGAGCAGGAGCTGGGCCGCGATGCCGCCTCCAGCGTCAGCACCATCACGGAGATTGCCGAGTATCTGCGCGAGGGCGGGGGCAAACGCATTCGCCCGTCGCTGCTCCTGCTGGCCGCGCATGTCCTTGATTATTCGGGGCCCAGCGCCATCCGTTTGGGAGCGGTGGTGGAAATGGTGCACACCGCCACGCTGGTGCACGACGACATCATCGACGGGGCGCAGACGCGGCGGGGACGCCCCTCGCCAAACACCACCTGGGGCAACGAGAAATGCGTGCTGGCCGGCGACTGGCTCTACATGCAGGCTTTCCGGGTAGCGCTCGAAGAGAAAAACCTGCGCGTGCTGGACCTGCTCATCGGGCTGACTCAGCAGATGGTCGAGGGCGAACTGCTCCAGATTCAGAAACTTGGCAAGGCTGTCTCAGAGGCCGAGTACTACGACCTGATCTACCGCAAGACGGCCTGCCTGTTCTCGGTCTCCATGCGGCTGGGCGCAGTGCTGGCCGGGGCCACAGAGGAGCAGGAAACGAATCTGGGCACCTACGGGCGCACCGTGGGACTGGCCTTCCAGATCGTGGACGATGTGCTGGATCTGACCGCAACGGAAGAGGTTCTGGGCAAGCCGGTGGCCAGCGACCTGCGCGAGGGCAAGGCCACGCTGGCGGTGATCCACTCGATGGACCACGGTACGGCACGGGACCGGCAGATGATCCAGCGGGTGCTGGACGACCGGAGCTTCGAGCACGTGAGCCGGGAGCGCATCCAGGAGATCTTGACCCGCAATGGATCAGTGGAATACGCGATGGCCGCCGCGGTGCACTATGCCGAGCTGTCGCGGCAGGCGCTGGCTCCGCTGCCGGATTCGGATTTCAAGCGGGCACTGTTGTGGGTGCCGGACTTCGTCGTCGCGCGGGAGAAATAGCGCGGCCGGGGTTGAGTCATTCCTGCTCAGCTTTTTGTGTCGCGGAAACTCCACTTCTGTTTTCAGGAACCCATGAGCAAAACCTGGACTGCCGTCGACCGCTTTTTCGAGGAACATCTCGTCTCCACCGACCCCGCGCTGGAGGCCGCCTTGGCCGCCAACCGCAGGGCCGGACTGCCGGAGATCGATGTCACGCCGCTGCAGGGCCGGTTCCTGGAACTGCTAGTGCGCATGAGCGGGGCGCGGCGGGCGCTGGAGATTGGCACGCTGGGCGGCTACAGCACGCTGTGGATGGCGCGGGCTCTGCCGGAAGGCGGCACGCTCCTGTCGCTGGAGCTCGATCCCCGGCATGCCGAGGTGGCGCGCGGCAACCTGAAAGCCGCCGGCGTCGCGGGCCGTGTGGAAGTGCGGGTGGGCCGGGCGCTGGACTCGCTCGACGCGCTGATCGCCGCCGGCAGCGAACCCTTCGATTTGATCTTCATCGACGCCGACAAGTCGGGCTATCCCGGCTATCTGGACCGCGCACTGAAGCTGGCGCGGCCGGGCACGGTGATTGTGGGCGACAACGTGGTGCGCGAGGGCAAAGTGGCCAACGCCGCGAGCAGGGACGCAAATGTGCAGGGTGTGCGCCGGTTCGCGGAGCTGGTGGGGCAGGAGCTCCGGCTGCGGGCGACCGTGCTGCAGACGGTGAGCACGAAGGGCTACGACGGATTTCTGGTGGCTGTGGTGATTGCCTGAGCCGCGTTAGTCCATCAACGCGCGCAGGGCTGCGGCGTGCTGCTCCGGCAGGGGTTTGCGATTGAGCTGCGGATCGCAGACTACGTGTACCGTCTCACCTTCGGCCAGAAGCTCCCGCTCTTTCCCTTCATGCTCAGCATTGCGCCATATTTTGTAGGCAAACTTGAGCACGGAGCCGCGCAGCAGCGCGGGGCGGGTCTCGATGAGAATCTCGTCGTCGTAGCGGGCGGGGGCGCGGTAGCGGCAGGTGGCCTCGACCACCGGCAGAATGCAGCCGTGCTCGACTTCGAGATCGCGATAGGCGAGGCCCAGAGTGCGGAGCACCTCGACGCGGCCAATCTCAAACCAGACCAGGTAGTTGGCATAGTAGACGATGCCCATCTGGTCGGTTTCCGCGTAGCGCACCCGCACGGGTGTGACGACAGACATGAAGAGGCTCTCCCGGTCCGCAGCGGCTAGGGCTTGAAGTGGCTGAAGACGGACAGCTTGGCCACGTCGTTGAAGCTGACATAGACGAAGAAGAAGACCAGCACCACAAAGGCCGCCTGGTAGATGCGCTCCTTGATGACAATGCTGATGTCCTGGCGCATCACGCTCTCAATGAGCAGCAGCATGATGAGTCCGCCATCGAGGATGGGAAACGGCAGCAGGTTGAGGATGCCGAGGTTGAGGCTGATGCCGGCGGCGAGGCCAAACTTGGGCGCCCAGAACCTGGTTTGCGCGGCCTGGCCGGCGGCGCGCGCAATGCCCACGGGGCCGGAGAGTTGCTTGATCGAGGCCTGCCGCGTGATGAGCTTGCGCACCACGCCGACGATGAGCATCGAGTTCTCCGCGCAGAAGTCGCGGGCGTTGACCACCGCATCGCTCAGCGCGAGCGGATGATTCTTCATGGGCGGGTCAGCCGGAGCCACGCCGACAAAGCCGAGATGCCACTGCTGGTCCTGCAGCGTGGGCTGGGCAACGATGGGCGGCAGGGTGACGCCGTTGCGGCGCACGGTGAGCGTGACGGGCTTGCCCTTGCCCTTCTGCAGGTAATCGACAAACGGATCGAGCGTATGGAAGACATGGCCGTCGATGGCGAGGATGGAGTCGCCCGCGCGCAGGCCGGCGCGATCGGCCGGAGTGCCGGAGTACACCTGATCGACGTTGATGGGGCCGTGCACATACTCAAGGAACATGCCGGACTGGCTGAGCTCGAAGCTGTCGCTGTCAAAGTGGCTGGGGATGCGCAGTTCCGTATGGATGGACTGGCCGTTGCGCAGAAGGGTGACGGGCAGGGTCTGGCCGGCGCTCTTGTCGGTCACGTCGGCAACGGTCTCGATGTCGGGATGCGTGACGGAGCCGAACTGCTCGATGATGTCGCCGGGCTGCATGCCTGCCTGCGCGGCCGGGGAGCCCTGCGAGACCCACTCCAGCACGGAGGTCCTCACGTCGGGGACTTCGTTGATCCAGCCAAAGTAAAAGAGCATGAGACCGAAGGCGAGGATGAAGTTGGCAGCCGGACCGGCCACGCCGATGAGCATGCGCTGCCAGCGGGGATGCGAGGAGAAGGCGGCGGGGTCGTCGATGGGCTGCTCTTCGGCGGGGTTTTCGCCGGTCATTTTGACGTAGCCGCCCAGCGGCAGCAGGCAGACCTTGTAGTCGGTATCGCCGTATTTGATGCCGAACAGGCGCGGGCCGAAGCCGATGGAGAAAGCCTCTACGCGGACACCGCACAGCTTGGCCACGGCAAAGTGGCCGAACTCATGGACGACAACCATGACTCCGATGAGAACGATGAACGAGGCGGCGTAAACCAGAAAATTATGCATACGTGAAAAACAAACCTCAGGCGTGCATCGGGCGGGGCGCAGGCGACTCTGCCGCAAGCAGTTCGCGGGCGCGTTCGCGGGCTTCCCGGTCCGCGGCCAGCACCTGGGCAATGGTGGCCGGGTGCGCCTCGGGGGTGGATGCAAGCACTCTCTCAATTGTACCCGCGATTCCGTTGAAGGGGATACGGCGATCGAGGAAGGCCTCGACAGCGATCTCGTCGGCGGCATTGAGGGCGATGCAGTGAGCGCCGCCTTTTTCCGCGGCCTCATAGGCAAGGCGCAGGCAGGGGAAACGGCTGAAGTCGGGCGGCTCGAAGTCGAGATGGCTGAGCGCGGCGAGATCGAAGATGAGCGAGGAGGCCGGACGCTCAGGATACGCAAGCGCATAGAGAATGGGCAGGCGCATGTCCGTCACGGAGATTTGGGCGAGGATGGAGCCATCGACATACTCGACCAGTGAATGGACCGTGGACTGCGGGTGTAAGGTAACGCGAACCTGCGCGGGCGGCACGTCGAAGAGGCGGCAGGCCTCGATGATCTCCAGGCCCTTGTTGAGCATGGTGGCCGAGTCGATGGTGATTCGGCGGCCCATGACCCAGGTGGGATGCTTGAGAGCCTGCTCGGGCGTGATGGAGGCGAACTGGTCGAGGGGCAGCGTGCGAAACGGGCCGCCGGAGGCGGTAAGCCAGATGAACCTGACCTCGCGATGCTGGCCGACGCGCATGCACTGGTGGACGGCGTTGTGTTCGCTATCAATGGGCAGGATGGGCACGTTGCGCTCGCGGGCGGCGGCGGTGAGGATTTCGCCGGCCGCGACCATACACTCTTTGTTGGCAAGGCCGATGGGCTTGCCAGCGAGGATGGCTGCGTGCGTGGCCTCCAGGCCGGCGACGCCGACGATGGCGGAGACGACGAAGTCGGCTTCGGCATGCGTGGAACAGGCAACCGTGCCGGCGGAGCCGTGGACGACCTCGATGCCGGTGACACCGGCGGACCTGAGCCGGGCGGCAAGCTGCGAGGCCAGCTCCTCGGTGGCCATGGAGACGAGCCGGGGACGCCAGCGGGAGGCTTGGGCGAAGGCCTCGTCGAGGTTGCGCCCGGCGGCGAGCGTGGCCACGGAGTAGCGTTCCGGAAACTGCTCGACGATGGAGAGGGTGCTCTGGCCGATGGAGCCGGTGGAGCCGAGAATGGCGAGTCGTTTCAAGGGGTTTCTATCTCTGCCTCTGCCTTTCATTATCGCCGAGACGGGCAGAGAGCGGAGCCCGCGTCAGGGATTGCGCTCCCAGATTTCGGTGGCGTCCTCAAAGACCTGCACGCGATGGTAACGGCTGTGAAGATAGGCGCGCAGTGGAGCGAGATGGTCGTCGGCGGGGTTCTCCCAGCCATGATTGCGATCGAGATCATCCGGATCCCAATCGATGTAGCGGGGTGGATTGTATTCGAGTGCCTTGACCACATCCGCAACCTGTCCGGGAGGGGTAATGCCATTGTTCGTGACTCCGGAAAGAGGTGTGGGGTTTTGGAGGTCGAGGAAGAAGTAGTGATTGGTTGAGGCCGGTTCGAAGAAAACGTCGCCCGGATGTGTGTGCTGCTGAAGCCAGAGCGTGGGTGCAAGGCTGGCGGGATCCGTGAATGCCAGTGAACCCCGCGCGGTATGAAGGATGCCGACGGGGACGGGGCGATGACGCACGACGGTGATGAGCACGGAAACGATCGCGAGGAGAGCAAGCGCCCCAGAGAGGGCATGCAGGGCCGGGCGGGACGAGTCGAGCAGCCACGCAAGCAGCAGAAAGCCCGGCAGAGCGCTGACAGCGAGGCGGCCAGGCGTGGGAGCGGTGCCGATGCTGGCCATCATGAATGCACCAACAATGGCAAGGAGCATGGAGCGGGAGCAGTCACCCTGGCTGGGCTTGCGGCGGGCATGGACGATGAAAAATGCACCGATGGCGAGCGGAGCGACGAGAAAAAGCAGAGCCCACTGTGCCAGGGCGTGATAGAAGCTGAGGCTGGCTGGCTGAATCTGCGGAAAGAAGAGCGCCAGTGCGCGCCAGGTGTTGGAGTTGGCCTGCATGGGACCATAGCGCAGCAGAAAAACGACTGTGCACCAGAAATAGCGGCCGAGTCCGGCCCTCCAGATTACCCAGGCATTGAGGACGGCAAAGGAACCGCAACATGCCGCAACCAGAACGGCAATGCGGCGGAGCAGTGCGCCGATGCGCTCGCGATGGACGCGAAACTCCCAGGCGAGAAAGACAACGAACCCGAGCAGGACGGCGGCTCCGCGGGTCTGGGTAAAGGTGGCTGCGAGGCCGCAGAGCGCACCGGCAAAAGCGATGCGCACGGCAGTACGCCGGGGCAGGAGCACTGCAACAGCGGCCATGGAGGCAAGAGCGCTGTACCAGTGATGCGTGGGATCGGCCAGCAAGCCCATGCCGGCAGCGAGAAAAAGCAGCGGCGGCAGCAACACCAGCGCCGGGCGGACGATGCGGCGGGCCATCCACGTGCCGAGAAGAACCCAGGCAGCGGCAAGAAAAAGAGATTCGGCGCCGGGAATCCAGAGACGAAGCCCGAAGAGATGGAAGAGCATGAGGTGCAGCAATGCCATACCGGGCGTGACGAACTCGAAAGCGTCCTTGTAGAGCGCCGCACGGTGGAGCATCTGCTGCGCAGGCGCAAGATAGATATAGATGTCGCCAAGGCCGTTGCCTTCAACGGGCGTGAAGGGCGGCAGAAAAAGCTGAAGATAGATGACGAGAACAGCGGCGAAGGCCAGCAGCGGACCTGCTGCGGACGATGCAAGCAGACGCGCAAGCGGACTGGGCTTCGGCATGGGGCTCTAGCGCATCACCTGGGCGTACCAGAGGACCGGGGCGGCGAGGAGCAGCGCGTCGATGCGGTCGAGGACGCCGCCGTGGCCGGGCAGCAGCGTGCCGGAGTCTTTCACACCGGCGGAGCGCTTGAGGGCAGACTCGGCGAGGTCGCCAACTTGCGCGGCCACGTTGACGACGACGGCAATGATCAGCCACTCCCACCAGACTTCGTCGGCAAACGAGAGCCTGACGAAATTAGCCTGCACCAGCAGCGTGGCGATACCGAAGAGCGCGGCAGTGGCTGCCAGCGAACCCGCGACGGAGCCAATGGCGCCCTCCCAGGTTTTGTTGGGACTGAGCGAGGGCGCCAGCTTGTGGCGGCCCCAGGTGCGGCCCATGTAGAGCGCGGCGATGTCTCCTGCCCAGACGACAAAAAGCAGAAAGACTACAAGGGTGGGGCCGTTGGGCTGCGCGCGCAGCATGGGGATGGTGAGCAGGGTGTAACCGATATAGACAAGGCCGAAGACCGAAGAGGTGGCGTCCACCAGGACGCGCTCGGCAGGGCTGGCAAAGGTGCACCACACGAAAAGGCCGAGGCACAGGCCGCCGAGAAGAGCAGAGGTGAGATCGGGCCACTGGAAATGAGCCACAAACAGCGCGGCAAGGGCAACGAGAAAGGCAATCCGCGGGGGCTTTGCGCCGCAGATCTCGGTGAGGTCGAGGTATTCCCACCCGGCGAGCAGGGCGACGCCCGCTGTGGCGAGTACGACGAGCCATCTGGGTCCGAAAAAGACCAGGGCCAGCACCACGGGGGCCAGCACGAGAGCAGTGAGGACACGTTTCATTCAGGCATGAGGATACACTGCCGGGGTGGAAGCACCGGCTCAGCGCGTCGGCACTGACGTGGCAGCGGCGAATTCCAGGGGACTTACTTTGTGGCGGATACCAGTTGGCGAGAGGCGCATTTACCGTTGCCGGGGTCTCCGGGATCGACCTGCGCTTTCTTTCCGTCGTGCATCGCGCAGGCCGAACCTCCACACTTCGACTACTGATCCGCCTTTGCCAGCTCCGCAACCACTGCGGCAACCTTATCGAGAATCTGCTTCCAGCCCTCGAGTTGCCCGCTATCCTTTGCGCTCTCCATGGGTTCGTTTCCGATGAAGGTGAGCTTCGTCTGTCCGTTTCCAAAATCCTCGAACAGAGTCACATCGCACGCATGCTCTATGGTCTCGTGTTCAATTCCATAGTGCGCAGGATCAACCTTGTTGCCCTCCGGATCGGAGAAGTACATGGACGAAACGATCTTCTCGTGCAGAACAATCTCATGGTATTCGCCGGCATTCCAGAACTCCTGTCCATCCGGCGTGCGCATGCAGCAGAGAAATTTTCCTCCTACACGAAAATCCATCTTGCACACAGGAGCCGTAAATCCCTTCGGCCCCCACCACTGCATTACATACTTCGGGTCTGTCCACGCCTTCCAAACCAATGCGCGTGGGGCGTCAAATACTCGCGTGATCGTCATCCGGTCCGTCTCATGCACTGTCCTTGTCACTTCTGACCTCCTTCTTTTTTCATCTGTTTCACCACCACATCCAGCTTGTCGAAACTCTCTTCCCAGAATCTGCGGTAATAGGCCGCCCAATCACTGACTATCTTGATCGTCTCTGGCCTGAGCGTGCATACGCTCTCTCGCCCACGCTTCGTCTTGATGACAATCCGCGCCCGCACCAGGCAGGCAATATGCTTTGAAATCATCTGCTGCGAGAGTGCGAAGGGCTCCGTCAATCCATGAACGGTGGCGGGCCCGTGCGAGAGCCGTTCGATCATGGCCCGCCGCGTCGGATCAGACAAAGCCGCGAATGTTGTATCCAGTCCATCCACAACCATATGGTAGTGAATTTTCGCCGAATGTCAACTGTTCATTTCGCGATCTCGGTTTTCTCTTCCCCGGTCTCCGAACTCGAGTGCACGCGCAGCAAGCGATCAGTGGCCAATACACTCACCAGGGCCGAGACTCCCCTGAAGCCGGCTTCTCGTCACCAAACGCTGAAAGTTCCGCCAAGGGCGTTTCTCAGGATCAATCGAACTGGACATGAATCGCTTGCTGGAAGCGAATAGGACATCCAACGTGCCGAGCATACCTATGCTCCGCACTGCTTTCTACAAATCCTGCATCTCAACAGAAAGAATACGGCTGCCGCGATGATGTAGAAGGCCTCTAAGGGCACTGACGAAGCTGTATGACGTTTATAGAGCGCAACCGCAATGAGGATGCCGCTTACACATAAGGCCAGGATGATGTTTTTGCTGGTTTTTCTGAGCATTGGGTTCTCCCGAAGAAACAGAGCGTCTGCCATGGTGCAGGCGTCAGTACTCCAGTCGCGCCACCGCCGCAGAACTTACATGTCTTCGTGAATGGATCTCAGTTTTTCTCTGAGCGCTTGAACTTGCAGGCGTCTGTCGCGTGCCACAACAAGGCCGATTGCCATCATGGCAATCAGAGCAGCCAAGGCCGCGCCTGTCCGAATCAAGTACACGTGCGGAGAGACGGCAGTTGCGTTCGGTGCTGCTCCGAAGCCGGTCAGCTTTGCCATGATGAAGCCAGCCACAGCGCCGCAGGGGGCTCCAGCATAAAGACACCGTGCGATACGCAGATCTTTTTGGGCCCGAGCGATCATGAATCTCAATAGGCGAACCGTATCAAACGTGATCGCTTCTGCGCGGTTAGAGCGGGCGCGCCGGTACCAGGCGACGCCGAGTACCAGACCAAGAATCCAGATCACAGCGAGCGCACCGTGCGCCATGGAACGTTCCGTGACTGCATCGAAGATTAGCAGGAGGCCTGTACCGCACAGGATCACAAATACGATCCGGTAGAGCCGCTGGTGGTGCCGGTTCACGCGCTGTAAATCCTGCAAGAGAGAGGACGTATCGGACTTTGGGGCTGTTTGCCAAAGGGCAGCTAGCGGGTCCTGTGAGGGTAGAGGCATCATAAAAGATCTCCGAGGCTGAGCCTGATAGCGGATTTCGCACGATGGAGCCGCACAGAGACGTTACCTTCGCTTATGCCCAGCGCCACGGCAATGTCCTTGATCGGCATGTCTTCGAGATAGAGGGTTGTGACAGCCTTGAGGCTCTCCGGAAGGCTCCGCACAGCTTCGATCAGGCGGGTTAGACGGATGGCATGAGTCGTGGCTTCGTCGGGAGCAGGGGCAAGATCGGGTAAGGTATCGCTCAGCGGTTGGGTCTGCCGCACAAGAGCGCGCCGGACATGGGTGACACAGATGTTCTGTGTAATGCGGGCGATGTAGCTCTTCAGCATCGTAGGGTCATTCAAGCGGGGCAATGCTTGCCAAACGGCGATCCAGATATCCTGCACAAGGTCATCGACCCTGTCGGGATGGTGCTCATACACCGTCGCAATGCGGCGCACCATGGCGGCATGGACCTCAACGATCTCCTCTAGCTTGACCCCAGTGCTCACATCCAACCCTTATCTTCCGTCGTAGTCACCATTTCATACAGTCTTCAATACAGTCGCTGACACCAATACAGTCGCTGACACCGGCAGAATCTTACAGACAAAATCCTGTGAGACAGACGTTTGAATCGACAACCTGTAAGAATTTTCGGCACCGCGCGACTGTACAGCCATGAAAACGCCCTTTGTCAATGCTCGTGCCATCTTTGCCAGACTCATCGCCATGTTGTTCGTCCTCCTCGCGTATCAAGCTCCTGCGCAGAAAGCTGTACGTGACAAGAGTGATCTTCTGGCCGCCCCATCGACTTACCAAACGGATCACCTCTCCGTAAAAGTGATGGGAACCGCCGGAAGCCCGGTGTTCTTGATCCCGGGTCTATCCTGTCCACGTGCTGTATGGGATGGAATAGCGCCCGAACTCGCGAAGACCCACCGGGTTTACCTGGTGCAGGTCAATGGGTTCGGCGGAGATGCTCCGGGAGCGAATCTCAAGCCAGGTATCCTGACGGGAATTGTGGCCGATCTTGATGAGCTGATTCGCAGCCGCAAACTCACCCATGTTGCTGTTGTCGGTCACTCCATGGGGGGAATCGCGGGGCTCCTGCTTGCGGCACGACATCCGGCGAGTCTGGAACGGCTGATGATCGTCGATGAGCTGCCCTTCGCTGCGGTGATGCTGGCCCCACCTGGCACCGATGTTACGGTTTCGATGGTCGAACCGCGGGCAGCGCAGATGCGTGATACGACGGCTGCCGAGTACGGCAAGCCGGCAAACCCTGCCGCTTTGGAAGCGAGCATTGCGCACTTGACACTGAATCCCGAGAACCACGCCAGGATAAAGGAGTGGGCGACGACTGCCGATCCCCGCGTGACGGCACAGGCGCTCTACGAGAACCTTACTACTGACGTGCGCCCTGAACTGGCTGCGATCCGCGCGAAGGTGACTGTCGTCTACGCGTGGAATAACACGTATCCACTCAAGGAGCGTGTCGACCCATTCTTTCGTCAGCAGTATGCGGCCGTTCAGCAGATCACCTATGTCGGGATAGGCCCTTCGGCGCATATGGTAATGCTCGACCAGCCCGCGAAGTTCCAGGAAGCGATCGAGCATTTTCTTGGTAATTAATATAAGTGTGGCTCCCGCGGTTCGGGAATTCTTGCTGTTCGGTTAGTCCTCATAAGTCGGCTTGGAGGAAGTCAGGGCGGCGAAGGACGGGTACGCGGGATGGAGAAGCTAGCTGGATTTCTGCGGGATGAGGGCGGCCTTAGCCGGCGGCGAGCTTGATGCGGGCGGGGTCTTCTTCCACTTCGCCGCAGCCCTCGCCGATGCCGCCGAAGCGGCGCTCGCGCTGCTGGAAGGCAGCGATGGCCTCGAGCAGGTGAATGCCGCGGAAGTCGGGCCAGAGGCGCTCGGTGACGAAGATTTCGGTATAGGCGATCTGCCAGAGCAGATAGTTGGAGACGCGCATCTCGCCCGAGGTGCGAATGAGCAGGTCGGGGTCCGGCATGTGGGCTGTGTAGAGATGGCGGTGGATGTCCTCCTCGGTGATGCGGTCCGGGGAGATGTGCTTGCGGGCCATCTCGGCGGCAAGGCCGCGAAAGGCGTCGACCATCTCCGACCGCGCGCCGTAGTTGAGGGCCAGGGTGAGGGTGGTGCCGGTGTTGCGGGCCGTGGTCTCCTGCGCCCACTGCATGCGGTCCTGCACTTCGCTGGGCAGATCGTGGGTCCGGCCGATATAGCGGATGCGGACGTTGTTATCCATCATGCGCTGCACGTTGGACTCGAGATAGCTCTTGAGCAGGCGCATGAGGAAGTTGACCTCGGCACGGGGGCGGCGGAGGTTGTTCTCCAGCGAGAAGGCGTAGAGCGTGAGCCAGGGCAGGCCGATGCGCGAGGCCGTCTCCGTAACGAGCTGGACGGACTTGGCGCCCTGCTGGTGGCCGAGAAAGCGCTTGAGGGAGCGGCGGCCGGCCCAGCGGCCGTTGCCATCCATGATGATGGCGACGTGCTCGGGCAGGCGCTCCGGCTTGAGGGTCGAGTAGACGGCGCGCTCTTCGGGCGTGAGCTCCTCAATCCGCAGCGTATCCGTCAATTGCAAGGAAGTGGCCTCGTTATTCCAAATGCGGCTTGCAGGTCGATGCTGGGAGCGTCCACGGCTCGAGCCCGTTTGTCCTCGTGCCCGTCCAGACGCGGAACCGGCAGCGGCAGGGCTGCGAAAACGGCTTTCACACGGCTGACCTGGCCCAAAAGGACGGCACATCGACCGTAGCACACGCGCGGAGAGCGCCGCAAACGCCTTGTCACACCCGGCCGGACACCAAAGTGCGGCGGGCGGCGAAGCGGGAGCGCGGCGCTCCGTGAACGGAGCGCCTGCGGGCCCTGGAGAGGCGATGAAGCTGCGGTTATGCGGTGCGGCGGCGGCCCATTGCGGCGTCGCGCACGGAACCGTAGAGCAGCGTGCGGTGCAGTGGGTCAAGATGCGGCAGCAGAGCCGCAATCTCCGCCAGGAAGGGATCGGCCAGGATGGCGGAAACCTCTTCCTCGCGCCGGCTGCGGGCATCGCGCACCAGTTGCGCAACCTCGACTTCGAGGGCGGCTGCCAGGCGCTCCAGCGAACCGAGCGTCGGGATGGCTTTGCCGTTCTCGATCTTCGAGATATAGGTGCGGGGCACCTGCATGCGGCCGGCAAGCTGGCGCTGGCTCAGGTGGCGGGCCCGGCGGATATCCCGGACCTGCCCGGCTACCTGCAGGCCTGCCTCGGCGATGGCCGCGGCGGGCTGGCTGGTGACAAGCTGAGGAGTCAGGGGTGCGGGCTCCTCGATATCCAAGGGATGGTGGCACTTGCGGCAGAGAGAGTTGCTTGTGCGGTACTGCACCAGACTGCAAACGTTGCAGCGCACAATCTCCCGTGTTTCCACGCTCACGAGTGTGGTCGCCATAGTTTGGTTGCGGAGAGCCAGAGCGTGCTCTCAACGGCGACTTTTCTCGCCGCGATACGTGTTACTGTCGGGGAGTGAACCATAATTGTCAAGTAGAAACTTAGGGTCAAACCGAAGCAATCC
>DASZRQ010000236.1:0-8195 GCA_035549115.1 Occallatibacter sp.
CGAGGAACTGGAGATCAAGATTGCGCAGGGCGCGAAACCCGGCGAAGGCGGGCAACTGCCGGGGCACAAGGTTACGGAACTGATCGCGCGCCTGCGCCATGCCCAGCCGGGCATGCAGCTCATCTCGCCGCCGCCGCACCACGACATCTACTCGATCGAGGATCTGGCGCAGCTCATCTACGACCTCAAGCGCGTCAATCCGCGCGCGGCTGTTGGAGTCAAGCTGGTTTCCGGCTGCGGCATCGGCACCATCGCGGCCGGCGTGGCCAAGGCCTACGCCGATTACATCGTCATCGCCGGCCATTCCGGCGGCACGGGCGCTTCGCCGTTGTCGAGCATTAAATACGCGGGCAATCCCTGGGAACTGGGACTCGCGGAAGCGCAGCAGGTGCTCATCCACAATGGCCTGCGCGGCCGCGTGCGCCTGCGGACCGACGGCGGTTTGCGCACCGCGCGCGACATTGTGATGGCGGCCCTGCTGGGTGCGGATGAGTTTGCCTTTGGCACGGCGGTGCTGGTGGCCCTGGGCTGCGATATGGCGCGCCAGTGCCATCTCAACACCTGTCCCACGGGCATTGCCACGCAGCGGCCGGAGCTGCGCGCCAAGTTCCGGGGCAAGCCGGAGCATCTGGTGCGTTTCTTCGAAGAGCTTGCCTCCGAGGTGCGGCAGTTGCTGGCTACGCTGGGCCTGCCGTCGCTGGCGGCGGCCACTGGCCGCACCGATCTGCTGGAGCAGGTGCGCTTCGATGCGGGCCTCGACCTGAAACCTCTGCTTGCCGCCACTGCCGTGGCTGCGGAGACGGGCAACGCCGTGCGCTGGCAGGGAAGCCGCAACGACCGGCCTGAAGCGCATCCGGCAAAGGACGAAAGCTGGATTGAACCGGCCCTCGAGGCGTACAAGGCTGGCCTGCCGTACAAGCTGGAGACACACATCTCCAACGAGGACCGGACGCTGGGTGCCCGTCTCGCCGGACGGCTGGCGCTTTTCAAAACGCAGAACCCCACGGCGGCAGGTTCGAGCTTGACCTTCAGGATGACCGGCGTCGCAGGCCAGTCGTTCGGGGCATTCGCAGCGCAGGGAATGACGCTGCAGCTTGAGGGTATCGCGAACGATTTTGTGGGCAAGGGGCTAAGCGGCGGCGAACTGATTCTGCGCGCCCGCGGCCGGGCTGCGCTCGAGAGCGCGAAGCATACGCTGCTGGGTAACGTGGCGCTTTATGGAGCGACGGGCGGATGGCTGTTTGCCGCGGGACGCGCGGGTGAGCGCTTTGCCGTGCGCAACTCCGGCGCGCTGGCTGTTGTGGAGGGCGTGGGCGACCACGGCTGCGAGTACATGACCGGCGGCCTTGCCGTTGTGCTTGGTTCGACCGGCATTAACTTTGGCGCGGGCATGACGGGCGGCCTGGCCTGGATCTTCGACGAAGATGGCAGCTTTCTGAGGCGCGGGCTATACCATGCGGGCTTTCTGCAGCCCGAGCGCTGGGCCGATCTCGATCACTCGGCGCGCAACTCGATCCGCGAACTGGTGGAGCTGCATGCAGCCAAGACGGCAAGCACACGCGCACAGTGGCTCTTGCGGAACTGGGAGCGCGAAGCGGAAAAGTTTGTGCGGATGACGCCGAAGCCGCAGGCTTAATTTCGCGCAGATGCGGGCCACGCAGAAACGAGAGACTTTTTCTGCCGCTTGTCCTGATACATGGCCTGGTCAGCGCGGGTGATCAGGTCTTTGATGGTCTCGCGAGCGTTGGTAATGGCGGCGTAGCCCATGCTCAGGCGCAGAGCATAGCGCCGTCCGGTCGCATCGGTGGTTGAGTGAGCGCAGGCCTGCAGCCGATCCACCGCCGCTGAAATCGATTCCAGATCGAACTGCCCGGCCACTACGAATTCGTCGCCGCCGACCCGCGCAATCACGTCGGTTTCGCGGAATGTGGTGCGCAGCAGCCGCGCTGTCTCCACCAGCGTTGCCGAGCCGATGCTGTGGCCAAGATGATCGTTGATTGTCTTGAGGTCGTCGAGGTCGATGAACAGCACGCCGAACTCCTGATTGGCGCGCCTGGCCAGCAGCAGCGCCTGCTCCGCAAGCAGGTTGAAGCCGCGCACATTGTGGAGGCCGGTCAACTCGTCGCGCAGGGTCAGGTCCTGAATCTCAGTCTGCATCCGGTTGATGTACCAGGCGAGAAATACCAGCAATCCCAGCGAAATGATGGTTGCCGCCGAGGTAAGAATTGCTGTGACATAGGGCAGCGGAATCAGGTTGGAACTGATCATGCGCGCCCGTCCGACCTCGCGCAGAAACGGGAGCACAAAAAGTACTGGCAGAACGCTCCGGCCTACACGGCTTCCCATGCCGTATCCCAGAAAGAACGAGAGGACGCCATATTCGGTGCGGCGCAGCAGTGCGACCACGGTGAGCAGAACAAGGCAGAAGAGCGTTTGCGGCGAGACCAACTGTGTAATTGCCGGACTCACGGCAAAGGTTCCAAAGAGGAACTCCATTCCAAGGACGAGAACGACCAGGCCCAGAAAACATGCTGTGGCGTCGGCAATGATGCTCAAGAGTGAATGCCGGGCGCGCATGAGCAGAATGATGACCGCCAGTAAAAGAAAGGCTGCAGGCGTCGCAGGGGCTACCGCATCTTGCGGTGACGGAGAAAGTCCCGCCAACGCCAACGGGTTGAACAATACCGGATGCAGGACCGGATGCAGAAAGACGCGTTCCGCAAGGGCAGAGCCTGCGGCGCACGCAGCGAAGGCGGCAACTGCCCGGCCGGTCAGGACCAGAACGCTGGAGCGGCCAGGCTCGCTGAGCAGCAGAGCAAAGGCGCACAACAGCGCGGCCAGCGCGGCATAGGGCGGCATGGCCGTCAGAACCTCGGGGAGCAGCGAGTTCAAAGCCGCCGATGCATGCGCGCAAAGCGACACAATGCCAATCTGAATCACCAGAACCAGGCAAACCTGCTGGACAAAGAAGAGCCGGTTCAGGAGATCGGGATCGGGCTGATCGGGTGGCAGGGAAGCGATCCGGTTCCTCATAGCTCGGCACCACTTATAGCAAGCCCAGAGGGCGCCTGCCATGCCACTTTTGTTTCGGGTACCTTTAGGTGATACTGCTTAGCCAGTTAGAGTTAAGTTGAAACCGGCGTGCCGCAGGCAGGCTGCAACCTCGCGCTGATACACTCTCCGTTGCCAGATCTTCCTATCCGCTGTGCAAGGCTCACGATGACTTCTTCTGCTCCGCTGACCACCATCAATGACCTTTTTTGCCGTGTAGCCGATGCCGCCAATGAGCATGCAGTCCTCTGGCAGGATGAGTTCGGCCATTGGCAGACGCTTTCTTCCACCCAGATGTATCAGCGCACGCGCGCTCTTTCTAAGTCTTTTCTAAGCTGGGGCGCCCGCAAGGGCGAGCGCATCGCGCTGGTCGGCGAGAACCGCTGGGAGTGGGCCGTTACGGACTTCGCCATTCTTGCCATCGGAGCCGTGAATGTTCCCATCTACCCGACACTGACGGGCGAACAGATTGCCGTGCTCGTGAAGGATGCCGGCTGCAAAATCGCTGTCGTTTCAACCCGCCAGCAGTTCGACAAGCTGAATGCCGTGCGCAGCCAGACAGAGCTCGAGCGCATTGTGCTGATGGATTCGGCTGCCGTCCCCGAGGGAGCGGTGGCCTTCGGCGAGCTGATCGCCGAAGCGGACGCCCGCGGTGCCGAGCGCGACCCGGTCTTCGATGCTCTTGTACGTTCCGTTGAACCCGGCGATCTCGCTACTCTCATCTATACCTCGGGCACAACAGGCGAGCCCAAAGGCGTGATGCTGACCCACGGCAACATTGCTTCCAATCAGAACCTGTGCGCCGCCGAGTTCGAGTTTGGCCCCACGGACTCCTGCATCTCGTTTTTGCCGCTCTCGCATATCACGGCGCGGGCCCTTGATTACGTCATGTATGGCAGCGGCGCCCAAGTGGCATACTGCTCCCAGTTCGACAAGCTGCCGGAGGCGATGAAGACGGTGCGGCCGACAGTGTTTGTCGGCGTGCCGCGCGTCTACGAGAAGATTCGCCAGGCCGTGGAGCTGAAGTCTTCCGCCTCGCCCGTTAAAAAGCGCATTCTTGCCTGGGCGCTGGGTGTGGGAGCACGCTTCGAAGCGCTGGTTTATCGGGGCCAGCAGCCCGGCTCGCTCCGTTGGAAACTGGCCCGCAAGCTGGTCTACGGCAAGGTGCGCGAGGCTTTCGGCGGCCGGGTACGCTTCTTTGTCTCCGGCGGCGCGCCGCTGGGGATCGATACCGCCCGGTGGTTTGCCTCAGCGGGCATTGCCGTGTGGGAAGGCTATGGCCTCACGGAGACCTCGCCGGTCATCTCGCTGAACAATCCGGTCAGCCAGCGGATGGGCTCGGTGGGCAGGCCGCTGGTGAATGTCGAGCTGAAATTCGCGGAAGACGGAGAACTGCTGACGCGCGGTCCGTCCATCTTCGCCGGCTACTGGCAGAAGCCCGAAGCCAATGCCGAGTGCTTTGACGCTGAGGGCTGGTTCCGCACGGGCGACATTGCGCATCTGGACGCCGAAGGCTTTCTCTACATCACCGACCGCAAGAAGGAACTGCTCAAGACTTCCGGCGGCAAGCTGGTTGCTCCGCAGCCGATTGAGAACAAGCTCAAGAACAGCCATCTGGTGGCGCAGGCCGCGCTGGTGGGCGACAAACACAAGTTCATCTCGGCGCTGATTTCGCCAAACTTTGCCGCTCTCGAAGAATGGGCGAAGCAGCAGGGAATTCCCGTGGATTCGCGCGGCGCGCTGGTGGCGGATGCGCGCGTTGCAGCGGTGTATGGAGAGGTTGTGCGTCTGGCGAATGCCGATCTTGCCAGCTTTGAAACCATCAAGCGCTTTCGCATCGTCGCCGACGAGTGGTCGCAGGAGAGCGGCGAACTGACGCCTTCCATGAAGCTCAAGCGCCGCGTGCTTACGCAGAAGTATGCGGCGGAGATCGCCGCACTCTACGCCGACGAAGCAACCGCGCGCGGCGAGTAGGTGCATTGGCGGATGCGAGCTCGCGCCGCCACAGCAGTACGCGCTTGCCCCACATGCGCTGCACACTGCGGAAAAACGGCGCGCCCCACGCGCCAACGGCAAGGATGCTGCCGAAGAGGATGACCGCATCGATGCTGAGCCGCCCGGACCGGGACCAGTAAGCGTCGGGTTCGAGGTTCAGCCACAGGGCAAACTCATCGAGCGTGAGCGCGGCGCCCACGCCGTAGCTGACGGACATGAGCCGGCTCAGAAAGATCGACATGGGCGAGTGCGAGCGCCCCAGATCGAGGAGCCATCCATACCCCACCAGCAGCAGAATGAGGATGCCCCACACCAGGTGATGAATATGCCGGCCGCGCACCATGACCCACTCAAACGGGCCGTGATTGTGGATCACGAGGCTGACAAGCAGCCGCACGCCGAGGAATGTGATGAGAAAGGAGACGGAAGCAAGAAACATCCGCCGCCTGGGCCGGTCGGGAATGGTGGAACGGACAAGAAAGCCCAGCCGCGTGAGCTGCAGCAGCACCAGCAGGACGACCACGACCATGCTGGCAAACACCAGTAGCAACAACGCTCCGGTTCCGGGCATATCTCATTGAATCATCTGACAGTCCAGCCTCCAAGCCGGAAATGGAACTCCTCGGCCGGGAACCGCGGCGGCGTGGTCCAGGTCACAAATCGCTTTACAGCGGCGGAGTACACTGTACAAGGTGGCAAGCGCGGCAACCCCGGCCTTCTTGCCCACTCAGGGAGTTGCTCCCGGCCGGCCTCAGCGGGCCGCGCAAATTGACCAGGAGAAATCTGCAATGCGAGTTGCTTTGTTGACCGGAGGCGGCGACTGCCCCGGCTTGAATGCGGTGATTTATGCCGCCGTGCGCAAGGGCATCCAGACCTACGGCGACGAGTTCATCGGCTTCCTTAATGGCTGGCGTGGCGTGCTGGACAACAACTGGATTCCGTTGACGCTCGAGAGGATCGATGGCATTCAGCTCAAGGGCGGCACCATCCTCCACTCCTCCCGCACTAATGTGAAGAAGATTCCCGGCGGCATTGAGAAGGTGCAGGAGGTGCTGAAGGCCAACAAGATCGATGCCTTGATCGCGCTGGGCGGCGACGATACACAGTCGGTCACGCTGTTTCTGGCCGAGAACGGGATCAACGCGATCGGCGTGCCGAAGACGATCGACAACGACATTAACGGCACCGACGCCACCTTTGGCTACGACACAGCCGTTTCCATCGCGACCGAGGCGGTTGACCGCATTCACACCACGGCCGACTCGCACAACCGCGTGATTGTCGTGGAGGTGATGGGCCGCGATGCGGGCTGGATCGCGATGGCCTCCGGCATTGCCGGCGGGGCGCATGTGGTGCTCGTGCCCGAGCAGGAGATCGACATCGATCACGTGTGCAAGCTGCTCAAGTACAACTACGATCACGGCAAGCATTATGGCGTGGTTGTCGTCGCCGAGGGCTGCCATCTGCCTGAGGTCGGCCAGGTGACGGGGTCGGCGGAGGTGGACTCGTTCGGCCATGTACGCCTCTCGGGTATCGGCGAGGCGCTTGCGGACCTGATTGAGAAGAAGACCGGCTTTGAGACCCGCTCTGTGAACCTGGGCCACACCCAACGCGGCGGCGTGCCCACGGCCTACGACCGCCTGCTCGGCCAGCGCTATGGCCTGCACGCCATCGACATGGTGCATGAGAAGAAGTGGGGCCGTATTGCTGTGCTGCAGGGAACCGTCATCACGGACATCACCATCAAGGAAGCCATCTCGACCAACCGCAGGCTGGATGAGCGCTTCTTCCAGGTGATTCGAGACCTGGAAGCCAAAGTCGACTAATCGCAGCATCACTTTTGCAGAGGGCTGTCTTCGTTCTGAAGATGGCCCTTTGTTTTTCAGGCTTCGGAGAGACAGCATGCACTACCGCCCTTATGAGCCGGGAGACTTCGATGCCCTGTATGCGATCGAAGAAGCGTGCTTCCAGCCGCCCTTTCGCTACAGCCGGCGGCACGTGCGCCAGTTGATCGATGCCGAGTCTTCAGCCACATGGATTGCGCAAGCCAAGGATGCGATTGCGGGGTTTGCCATCGTGGAGTGGGCGCGGGGAGACGCAGGAATCGGCGCATACATTCCAACCATCGAGGTCGCCCCGCAATTCCGCAAGCAGGGCATTGGCGACGAGCTGATGCGCCTCATGGAGGCTTCCGCGCGCGCTGCCGGAGCGCAGGAGATCCGGCTTCACGTGGCGCTGGAGAATACAGCCGCCATGCGCCTCTATGAGCGGCACGGCTATGTTTGCCTGGGCACGAAAGAGCACTTCTATGCGCCGGACCGCGGTGCGCATGTGTACGGCAAACGGCTTATTTCCGCGGGGCCGCCATCCGCGTAACCACGAGTACGAGCCGCCAGGCACGCGCATCGAAAAATACCGTAAAATACAATCAGACGTTCATGTCCATCAGCAATCCAAACCTCCCCAAGTCCCTTCTGGCTTTGCGGAGTTATTCCACGCAGATGTTTCTGCACGATCTGCTCGCAGGCGTTACTGTCGGGCTGGTCGCGCTCCCGCTCGCCATGGCATTTGGCATTGCCTCGGGCGTCACTCCGCAGGCAGGCCTTTACACCGCTGTTGTGGCCGGCTTCCTGATCTCCGCGCTGGGCGGGTCGCGCACGCAGATTGGCGGACCCACGGGCGCGTTTGTGGTCATTGTCGCCGGCATCGTGACGCGCTTTGGGCTGAGCGGCCTTGCCATGGTCACGCTGATGGCCGGCGTCATCCTGCTGCTGATGGGCATCACAGGGCTCGGGACAGCCGTCCGCTTCATTCCCCGACCGGTGGTCATCGGATTCACCAACGGCATTGCTGTGCTGATCGCGTCCACGCAGATCAAGGACTTTTTCGGCCTGCGCGTGGGAGCCGTGCCCGGAGCATTTCTGGCGCGCGTGCGGCTGCTTGCGGCGCATATGTCGAGCCTGAACGTGTCTGCGGCGGTTCTGGGCCTGGGCACGCTGCTGATCGTTCTGCTGCTGCCGCGCGTGAACCGGCGCATCCCGGCATCGATTATCGGCGTGCTGGTGTGCACGGCGATCAGCGTATTTTTCCATCTGCCGGTGGAAACCATCGGAACCCGCTTCGGCGGCATTCCGCAGGGACTGCCGCCG
>DASZRQ010000237.1:0-3978 GCA_035549115.1 Occallatibacter sp.
GAGATGGTGATGCCGGGCGACAACGTGCAGCTCGAGGTGGAGCTGATCACGCCGGTGGCCATGGAGAAGGGCCTGCGGTTCGCCATCCGCGAGGGCGGACGCACCGTCGGCGCCGGAACCATCAGCGAGATCATTAAGTAGTTCGCAACAGCAAAGCCGATCCGGGGAACAGGGCCGCAGCACGCATGCAGCCTGAAGCAAAGCGGCACTGATTGCCGGATCGGCCAGAAATTCAGGCGCGCGGGCAGAGCGCAGAAAAGACCCGCAGGGAAGTTGGAGAAATGGTAGGACAGAGAATTCGCATCCGGTTGAAGGCATACGACTATCGCGTGCTGGACACCTCGACCGGCGAGATTGTGGAGACGGCCAAGCGCACCGGGGCAACCGTTGCCGGCCCGATTCCGCTGCCGACGATCAAGAACAAGTACTGCGTGCTGCGTTCGCCGCACGTGGACAAGAAGTCGCGCGAGGCCTTCGAGATCCGCACGCACAAGCGGCTGATCGACATTCTCGAGCCGACGCAGCAGACCGTGGACGCGCTGATGAAGCTCGATCTTCCGGCCGGCGTGGATGTCGAGATCAAGGCCTTCGAGAAATAGCCACTGCGTGGGGCAGACGCGCGCTTCGCGCGCCAGCCAAGGCGGAACAACCTTCGCGAGTCAATGCGAATGGAATCAAAAGGTCCGGAAGGACCTCCGGCAGTGCGGCACGATCAGGGTCGCATGATGAGGTGAGGACGAGATGGCAGTTACAGGAATTCTGGGTAAAAAGATCGGCATGACGCAGGTCTTCGACGAGAAGGGCGATGTGCACCCGATTACGGTGCTGCAGGCCGGCCCCTGCGTGATTACGCAGTTGAAGACGGCGGCCAAGGACGGTTACGACGCCGTGCAGATCGGCCTGGTCGAGTTCGTGAAGGCTTCCAAGCTGACCAAGCCCGAGGCGGGCCACCTGGCCAAGACCGAAGCGCCGCCGGTGAAGATGATCAAGGAAGTCGATGTCGAGGCTTCGCCGGAAGGCGAAGTGCAGACCAAGGCGGGTGACCGCGTGCTGGTCGACATCTTCTCGGACGCGAAGTTCGTGGACGTGATCGGTACCTCGAAGGGCCGCGGGTTCGCGGGCGTTGTGCGCCGCCACAAGTTCGGCGGCGGCCCCAAGTCGCACGGCCACATGTTCCAGGTGCAGGGCTCGATCGGCGCCTCCAGCTTTCCCTCGCGCGTGTTTCCCGGCCAGCGCATGCCCGGCCACTTTGGCGTGGACCAGGTGACGGTGCGCAACCTGCGCATCCGCGGCATTGACCTGGACGAGAACCTGCTGATGGTGGAGGGCGCGGTGCCCGGCCCCCGCGATGGCTATGTGCTGATCCGCAAGGCTGCGGCTCCGCCGCGCGAGCGCCGTGGATTTGCCGGCTCCGGCACGGTCGATCCGCTGAAGGCTTCGAAGAAGGCGACGGCGAAGAAGAAATAGCACCTCCGGTGCGGGTGACTGCGCCTTGCGGCGCACGAGATTGAGGGCCGGTGGAAGAGATCCGGCAGAAGAAGAAGACGATGGCAAAGGTAGATGTAGTCAATCTGAACGGTGAAAAGGTGGGCTCGGTGGAGCTGGCCGACGCGGTGTTCGCGCCCGGCGAGGTGAACGAGGCTCTGCTGTGGGAGGCGGTGAAGCACTACCGCGCCTCGCTGCGCCAGGGCACGCACGCCACCAAGAACCGCAAGCTGGTGGCCGGTTCCGGCAAGAAGCTGTGGAAGCAGAAGGGCACGGGCCGGGCCCGTATCGGCTCGGTGCGCTCGCCCCTGTGGCGCCACGGCGGCACGGTCCACGGACCCCAGCCGCGCAGCTACGAGTACGCGTTCCCACGCAAGAAGCTGCTGGGCGCGCTGCGCTCGGCGCTGGCGGCCAAGCTGGCCGACGGCAAGCTGACCGTGGTCGACACCCTGGAGATCAAGGAAGCCAAGACCAAGCTCTACCGCGCCGCGCTGGACAAGCTCGACGCCAAGCGCTCCACGCTGCTGGTGGAGAACGGCAAGACCCTGTCGCAGGGTCTGGTGCTGGGCGCGCGCAACCTGAAGGGCGTGGAGCTGGTGCTCAATAACGAGGTTCACCCCTACGACCTGCTGCGCTACGAGCGGGCCATCTTCTCCAAGGCCGCCATCGAGCAGCTCGCCGAGGCTCTGGCCAAGACAGTTTCCAAGCGCAAGCTGGCGCAGACGGAGGCCGCGTAATGCCGACTGTTTATACCGTAATCCGCCGCCCCCTGATTACCGAAAAGGGCCTGGGCGTGAAGGAGACCGAGGGAACGCTGGTGTTCGACGTGGCTCCCGAGGCGACCAAGACCGAGGTCAAGCAGGCCGTCGAGGCGCTCTTCAAGGTGAAGGTGGCCGCGGTGCGCACCGCAAATGTGCTCGGCAAGGAGCGCCGCCGCGGCAAGTACGCGGGCTTCCGTGCCGACTGGAAGAAGGCCTACGTGAAGCTGAAGGCCGGCGAGAAGATGCCCGACTACGTGAGCAACCTGTAAAGACAGGGATCAGTTTTCAGTGATCAGTAGCCAGAAGGAATTCGGGCGAGAAGCAAATATCGGAGCCGTGGTTGAGTGAGGGCTCCGGAAAAGATGCGAAGGGCGGATGAGCAAGTCCGGTCCGGCCTTCGAGGACAGAGACGATGGCGATCAAGACATACAGACCGGTGACACCGACGCTGCGCTTTCAAACGCAGCTGGTGAACGACGACCTGACGACGGACAAGCCGCATAAGCCGCTGCTGACCACCCGCAAGCGCACCGGCGGCCGCCGCAACTCGGGTGACCTGACCATCCGCCACCATGGCGGCGGGCACAAGCAGAAGCTGCGCCTCATCGACTTCAAGCGCGACAAGTACGGCGTGCCCGGCAAGGTGGCGACGATCGAGTACGATCCGAACCGCTCGGCCCGCATCGCGCTGATCCACTACGCCGACGGCGACAAGCGCTACATTCTGCAGCCGGTTGGGCTCAAGGTGGGCGCCACGGTGAGCTCCGGCCCCGAGGCCGATATTCTCATCGGCAACGCGCTGCCGCTCAAGAGCATTCCCGCCGGCACCACGGTGCACGCCATCGAGCTGAAGCCCGGCAAGGGCGCGCAGATGGCCCGCTCGGCCGGCGCGCAGGCCCAGCTTGTGGCCAAGGAAGGCGACTACGCGCTGCTGAAGCTGCCCTCCGGCGAGACCCGCAAGGTGCTGGTGGAGTGCATGGCGACGGTGGGCCAGGTGGGCAATACCGATCACGAGAACGTGGCCATCGGCAAGGCCGGCCGCAACCGCTGGAAGGGCATTCGCCCGACCAACCGCGGCGTGACCATGAACCCGGTGGACCACCCGCACGGCGGCGGCGAGGGCAAGACCTCCGGCGGCCGTCACCCGGTCACCCCCTGGGGCAAGCCCACCAAGGGCCGCAAGACCCGCGTCAACAAGGCGACGGACAAGTTCATCATCCGCTCGCGTCACGTGAAGAAGGCCCGCTGATGACCCGCTCAGTCTGGAAAGGCCCGTTCGTCGACGGCTATCTCTTGAAGAAGGCCGACGCCGCGCAGAGCTCCGGCCGCAAGGACGTGATCAAGACCTGGTCGCGCCGCTCCACCATCATGCCCCAGTTCGTGGGCCTGACCTTCGGCGTCTACAACGGCCAGAAGCATGTGCCGGTGCTGGTCTCCGAGGACATGGTCGGCCACAAGCTCGGCGAATTCTCGCCCACCCGCACCTTCTACGGCCACGCGGCCGACAAGAAGGCGAAGAGGAAGTAGCCATGGGCCAGAAAGCCAATCCCCGCCGCGTGGGCGCCACCGAGGCCATGGCCAAGGTGCGCACCCTGCGCATCAGCCCCCGCAAGCTCAACCTCGTGGCCCAGTCGATCCGCGGCCTGAAGGTGCAGCGGGCCCTGAACGAGCTGGAGTTCTCGGCCAAGCGCATCTCGCGCGACGTGCGCAAGGCGCTCTACTCGGCCATCTC
>DASZRQ010000238.1:0-4077 GCA_035549115.1 Occallatibacter sp.
AATCTCGTGGCCGGGCACCATGGGAAACATCGCGTTGCCCCACTCGTCGCGGGCCTGATGAATGTCGGAGTGGCAGATGCCGCAGAACTCGATGGCGATGTGCACATCGCTCGGGCCGGGATCGCGGTGCTCGTAGTCGAAAGGAACAGGCGGAGTAGTGGCCGAGTGCGCGGCGTAGCCGTGTGTCTTGATCATGGTTGGAGATTCTCCTTGCAAGGTTCGTGAACAGCTTAATCGATGCGCGCCTCCACCGCGAAGACGCAGTGTTTCCGCGCCTTGTGCGAGCTTCGAGTTGGTTCCAACTCCACCGCTCGCTGCCCAAACGCAACAACGGCCCGGGAGAGTTCCCCGAGCCGCTGCCGGTGATCTGTTGGGATTGGACTAAGGCCATCGCGCTGCCGCGAGTGCCAGAGACCCGGCCGGTCGTTCCTGAATCCGCCGGGGCAAATCTGGGGTCTGGGGCGCGATGCCCTAGGCCTCAGTCACCTCACGTACTGAACTACTGGAACAATCATTCTTCATAGGCTGGATCATCCTCCTTTCCCGTGTAGGCCCAACCTAAACCCACGGGCGCGCGGCGTCAAGCGCAGGCTGCCGGTTGGACGATTGCGGATCGAGTCAATGGGATACGCGCACCACGCACTTGACGGAGCGTTAGAAGTGCGAGAAGGAATTCCTAGCCCAGACCCGCAGCTTGAGCAGTGAGGCGTGCCCGAACGTAAGAGCGAGAATCATTGATAGGTGCGCGTGATCTTGGTCGCCTATCCCAGGGTGTGCCCCGGCGCTCAGAAACCCCCAAGCACCTAAGAATGCGAGTTTTTCGTCCTCACTGAAGAATCCTGAGCGCTGCAGAAAATCGAAGATATCCTTCATGTTTGGCTTCGACGCAAACCCTCCGAATTCCGGCCTATGGCTTCTGGTCACTCGCCAAATTCCCCGAAGCAGTTCCTCTAAGAAAGCTCGCCACTCACCCACGCATGCGTGATATGAACCGGTGTCATATAGAGCGCGCCCGTCCGTGAAATGGTGCACTAATGTGGGGTGATTGTCGTGCACCGAGTCACAAATCAAAGACTCCACTGCTGTAAGTTCCTGCGCCTCCGAGATGATGTCTTGGCTAGTCGCAACAAGACGATATCCAACGAAATGCCATCCGTCTTCTCCTATTGATCTTTGAAACTCTTGTGCCTGTTCGGAACACAAATTCGGATTCTCAGCCATGATCCTGCATAACGCAGTTGCAAATCTAAGAAGCATCTGACGCCCCTGGGCCTCAGCTCCCGGAATGGACCATGCCTTCTTGTCGGTGTAGAAGCTCCCCTCGAACAAGGCAGGAAACAGGGACGCAAAATTCCAGTGGTAATCCTGTTGACAACTATCGAGAAACTCTCCCTCGAATCCCATCTCGAAGAGGCTAGTCCGCAAACGATTGGAGTCCATCAATGGGTCGGAACTCCAATAGCCTGCAGGCTCCGTAAATAGGTGGGTGAACTCGGCAATCATCAGAGCTACACTGCGCTGTGATAATTCTTTTGGTTGCCTAACTCTCGAAACCACAGTCGGCTCTGGCACCGCCAACCGAGGGTTGGGCTCGCGCCCCCAAGGCCATTTCACTTGCGGTCCGCTCCCTGAATGTCATTTCCAAAACGTGACCCAATTTGAAATTATTCTGCGAAATGCAGTCAACTAGCGCCGGCTGCGGCGTTTGCTCTCCACGCGCGGCCAGTAGGGGAACTCGTCGGCGTAGAGTTCGCCGCTCAGGTCCGTCACGCGCATCTGCATGCGCGCCTGCGCTTCGGCAATGGCCTGGTTGTAGATGAGCGGGCCGATCTCTTCGAGGATGAAGTTGAGCAGCAGGCCCGCGGGCAGGTCGCCGATGGGCTCGGGCATCTCGTCTTCGAAATACCGCTGGATGGACGCGATGGCCTCGGCGCGCGCCTGCTTGGGAAGTTCGAGGGTGTCCATGGGCATGTGCCTCCGCAGGTCCGTTATACAAGGCGGAGCACGCAAACAGCGAAGCCCCGCATCGCGCGGGGCCTCGGGCTGGTTCAACACATTGGCGCGCTATGTCAGCGCCACATTCAGGTTGTCGATGGCCTCGTCGATCTCGGCCGTGTTCTTGAAGCCCACGGTCACGCTGTCCACGCCTGCATGCTGGAAGGCGAAGCGCATGGCCTCCTGGCGGTCCGAGTGCTGCGTAAAGCTGCCCTCGCCGATGAGCTTCATGCTCACCACGCCCATGCCCTCGCTGTGCACCTGCTTCACATGCTGCACCACTTCGCTCACGTTGCCCAGCTTGCCGTCGTCGGGCACCATGCCATCCATGCGCGTGCCGGTGTGGTTCATGCGGATCATCGCAATCTCCAGCCACTTGTTGCCGGGCATCTGGCGCAGCGCGGGCAGCCCGTGCACGCTGGCGCCGCGCGAGCGGATCGTTTTCTTCTCCTGCGCTTCGAGGATTCCATCCTGCCAGCGCTGGGTATCGGCCACCCAGGTGTCGGTGTGCTGCCAGTGCAGCAGCATGATGTCGAAGTAGTCGGTCTTTGAGGTGCGGCGCATCTCGTCGAAGCGCGCGTGCGGATTGACGCCCGTGTCGGTCGTCACCTTGGTCATCAGCACGTAGCTCTCGCGCGGATAGGGCTTCAGCGCCTCGCCCAGCATGGCCGGCGTCATATACGACTCGGAGGTCTCGAAGAAGCGGATGCCGCGCTCATAGGCATAGGCCACCAGCTTGCTGAACTCCTGCTGGCCGAGCTGCGCCTGCACATAACCGTTGCGGGTGCCCGTGCCAAAGGCCAGCCGCGTCACTTCGATGCCGGACTTGCCCAGCGTCACCTTGTCCGTGGCCGTGCGGCTGGCCGCGGCATGCAGCGGCAGGCCCACGCTGGCTGCCGTGCCAAGGGCAACGCCTGTCTTGATGAATTCGCGACGGGAAAAAGGACTCATGATGCCCTCCCGGCACAGGCCGCTCGGTTCACCGGCTCCGTGCCAATGCCGGAATGGTAGCACGATTTAGTTAAGCAATCACCAGCTATGCAGCCACTCGTCGTCGCGGCCAATGCGCACCGGCGCGTTGAACAGCTCGCTCAGCCGCGGCTCGGTCAGCAGCTCCGCGCGCGGCCCGTCGCCCACAATGCGTCCGCCGCGCATCAGGATGACGCGCTCGATCTCCGGCATGATGTCGCCAAGGTGATGCGTCACCAGCACCAGGCCGGTTCCCTCCTGGGCCAGCCGCCGCATGCGCTCGCGCAGCTCGCGCTGGGCCGCAATATCCAGCGCATTCGAGGGTTCGTCGAGCAGAAGCTGCTTCGGCCGGTGCACCAGCGCGCGGGCAATCAGGATGCGCCGCTTCTCGCCCGCGGACATCTCGCCGACGAGCTGGCTGGCCAGCCGCGTGGCGTCAATGCGCTCCAGCGCCTCCGCCGCGCGCGCCCGCATCTCGTCCGTGACGTGGAGATTCGGCCACAGAGTCGACGCCGAGAAAAATCCCGCGATCACCGCGTCCAGGCCCGTGGTCACCGCCGTGCGCTCGCCGGGCAGGTCCGTGCCCACCACGCCAAAGTGCTTGCGCAGCTCGGTCAGGTCCCAGCGCTCGCGGCCAAAGATGCGCACCTTCATGCCCTCCATCACGATGGGATAAAGCTGGCAGGTGATGGTGAGAATCAGCGTGGACTTGCCGCACCCGTTGGGCCCGAGAATCGCCACGTGCTCGCCCGCGCGAATGGTCAGGTTCACGTCGTGCAGCACCACGCGGTCGCCGCGCGCCACATTCACATTGCGAAGTTCAAGAAAGTCGGGATTCTGTCCGGAAGAAGAGGAAATCGTCATGGATAGCCTGCACTCTTCACTCTATCGAACGCGGCCCCGCGGGCCGCGCTTATCCACAGAGCATCGTGCGCTCGCCTGCCGCATTCCGGCACGGTAATCTGATGAGGTACTTCCTCCTTTTTCAAGGCTTGCATCCATGAGTGAGGTCTCCGAGTTTCTCATCCCCCGCGGCTTCCGCTTTGGCGCGGCCAAAGCCGGGCTCAAGCAGAGCGGCCGCACCGATTTTGCGCTCATCGTCGCCGACGCCCC
>DASZRQ010000239.1:0-4660 GCA_035549115.1 Occallatibacter sp.
CCTCGGCAGCGAGGTGAAGCAGCCGGAGAAGACGATTCCGCGCGCAATCCTGATCTCCGTGGCGATTGTGGCCGCGCTCTACGTGACGATGAATCTGGCGGCGCTGCCCGCAATGCGCGACGCGGCCACGCACGTTGCGGAGAGCGCCGCGCAGCGGGTCCATCTTGTCGCGGAGATTGCGCAGTCGGCCTTTGGCGTGTGGGCCGGGCGGCTTGTTGCCGCGCTCATCGTGTGGACCGCATCCGCCTCCGTCTTCTCGCTGCTTCTCGGCTACTCGCGCGTGCCCTATGCCGCCGCGCGCGACGGCAACTATTTTGCGTTCCTCGGGAAGATTCATCCGCGCTACAACATTCCCCACCGCTCTCTGGTGGCTCTGGGACTGGTTGCGGCGGGGTTCTGCTTTTTCTCTCTGCAGCAGGTGATTACGATGCTGGTGATTACGCGCATCCTGCTGCAGTTCCTGCTGCAGCACGTGGGCGTGATGCTGCTGCGCGCGCGGCGGCCGGAGCTGCCGCGGCCCTTCCGCATGCCGCTGTATCCGCTGCCGCCGCTGGTGGCGATGGCGGGGTTCGTGTTCATCCTGGTGAACCGCACAAAGGCGCTGGACGGGCTGCTGGCAGCCGCAGGCATTGCCGTGAGCGGTTCGCTGATCTACTTGTGGCGCGCGAAGCGGCTGGGCGAGTGGCCGTTTGCGAACGCGCGCAGTTAACAGCCCTTCTTCAGGTTCTTGTAGGGCAGCTCGACGGAGATCCAGTCGGAGAGCCGCTTGTCGTCGATCTCGGCATCACCCGCCTGGGGGCTGAGGGAGGAGCGCGCCAGAGCCACCGAGACCTTGACCTTGTCCTTCATGCAATAGGCGCTCAGCAGATGCGTCAGCCCGTCGCCGGCAATCTTGATGGTGTCGCCGGAGAGCGCGCCGTCTGTGCCGTGAATGTCGAACGGAGCGAGAATCACCTGGTTGATGATCAGGTTGTCCGATTTCACTTCGGAAGAGTCGTAACGCACGATGAGCGTCGCGCGCGTCTCCAGCGCATCGGGGTTGGCGGTGAACGTGATGCCCGGCAGGGTAATGCCCCTGGTGTTGGGCTTCACCGGCTTGGTGTCAAAGGCAATCCGGTAGGGAAGGCCCTTCCATTTGGGCCCCACGGGAATGCCGGGAGCCTCTTTGGTCTGTGGGCCGCACCCGGCCAGAAACAACACCGCACCCATCGCCAGCAGGATGGCTTTTCTCACGTCGTCCTCCTCGTCGCTGAAAATTGACGCGCCAGAATACCACCACGCGAGAGGCGTTGACATGTGATTTAACGCACGGAATGGAGCTGTGTTAGTGCGGACGTTTCAGGAGGCTTTGCGCAGAGCCTTTTTGCGCGGCGCAACTTTCCGGGTAGTCTTTGCCTTGGCTGCAGGCGCAGGCACCACGGAGAGACGCAGGCCCATGGGCTTGAGAACGGCGACCAGCGTCTTGAGCGTGGGATTGCCCTTGGGCGACAGGGAGCGGTACAAGGCTTCGCGGCTGAGGCCTGCGCTCGTGGCGATGGCTCCGAGGCCGCCGAAGGCTTCAGCGAGGGAGCGGAGAGCGCTCAGGCCTGCTGCACACTCGTCAGGATTGTCGAGGGATGCAAGCGCAAGCTTCAGATACTCGACGGCGAATTCGCGGTCTTCGCGAAGTTCCTTGACTTCCCACTCGTGATGCGAGGTAACGCCAATCAATTTGCTCATGATTGTCTCCTCTTCCAGTCTGACCAGTAGCGCTGGGCGCGCAGGATATCCTGATCTTGACTGCTTTTGTCACCGCCACACAGAAGCACGATCCAGTGTTGCCCGTGACGGCCGCAGTAAACTCGATAGCCTGCCCCGATGTGAATGCGCAGCTCCAGAACACCTTCGCCAACGGACTTGCATCTCCCAGATTGCCTTGTTCGAGCTGTCGAAGGCGCATCGTAATGCGGGCCTTCGCCATTTTGTCTCGCATCTTCTCCAGCCACGATTGAAAAGGGACGCTGCCATCTTCGTGCTGGTAGTGGACGATCTCGAACACGTTGAGAGTGTAGCATAAAAGCTACAATTTCAGTGCGCCATCTTCTGCTCGAAAACAGCAGAAAGCCCGCGCAGGACGCGGGCTTGTGTATCAGATAGCTGCGAGCGGGCTAGTTCAAAAACATCGTCCGGTAGAGGGTGTCGCGCTGCACGGGCTTGAAGCCCGCATCGCGGATGATGCGGCGCAGCTCTTCCTCGGTGGTGCAGTTGGAGGTGCCGGCGGCCTTGACGACGTTCTCTTCGAGCATGACGGAGCCCACGTCATTGCCGCCGAAGTGGAGGCCCAGCTCCAGCACCTTGAGGCCCTGCGTGACCCAGCTTGCCTGCACGTTCTCGATGTTGTCGAGATAGAGGCGGGAGATGGCAAGAGTCTTGAGGTATTCGACGCTGGTGGCCTCGTCCCAGCCGCGGCCGCCGAGGGCCGTGTATTTGGGCTGAAAGCTCCAGGGGATGAACGCGGTGAAGCCGCCGGTCTCTTCCTGCAGGTTGCGGACGACCTCGAAGTGGTTGACGCGCTGGTCCATGGTTTCGCCCACGCCGAACATCATGGTGGCGGTGGTGCGCATGCCGAGCTCGTGGGCGGTGCGATGGACGCTGACCCAGTCTTCGGTGCGGCACTTGAGGCGGGCGATGCGGAAGCGAACTTCGTCGTCGAGAATCTCCGCGCCGCCGCCGGGAATCGAGTCGAGGCCTGCATCGCGCAGACGGGAGATGGTGGTGCGCAGGTCGAGGTTGGAGTACTCGGCGATGGCAAGAACCTCCGACGCGGAGAGGCAGTGCAGCCAGATCTGCGGGAACCGCTGCTTGATGCCGCGGAACAGCCGCTCGAACCAGTCGATCTTGAGGTCGGGATGGATGCCGCCCTGCATCAGCACGCCGGTGCCGCCCATCTCCACGGTCTCGGCGATCTTCTCGTAGATCGTCTCGAACTCGAGGATGTAGCCTTCGCTGGCTTTGGGCCCTTTTAGCGGACGGTAGAAAGCGCAGAAGGTGCAGTACTCGGTGCAGAAGTTGGTGTAGTTGATATTGCGGTCAATGATGTAGGTGACCACCTGCTCGGGGTGCAGGCGCTGGCGCAGGGCATCGGCCTCCATGCCGAGGCCGAGAAGGTCAGTGGATGCGAAGTAGTCGAGTGCCTGCGCGCGGGTGATCGCCATAGCTCGATTTTACCAATCTGCGCGCTCAGTCTGCTTTGCGCGGGCGGCGGAAGAGGAACAGTCCGCGGCTCTGGATAGGGTCTTTGCGCGTCCGCGAGAGATTCGACGCCGTCGAGATGCCGCTGAAGAGAATGAACCAGTCAACGAAGGCCCGCCAGCGGCTCTTTGCTTTGTTTTCTGCACTTATATCCGTCATGGGGAAGTTCCTCGCCAGCATGGACTGGACTCATTTACTGGCTCATCTCATGAGAGCGCAGGCGGCGCCGGGTGGTTGCAACAAATTTCTCCGGCTACTTGTTTCTCCGGCTACTTGCCCGGCCCTGAACCGGTCTTCGGCGCGGGCTTCTTCTGCTGGCTTGAGATGCCGAGACTCATCAGGAAGAACTTCAGTCCATTGCGTAAGGAATTGGCCAGGCTCATCGCTGTGTCCCTCCCTGCCGGTCGCTTGCGGCGCGGGTTGCTGCTCCGGGAGTTTCGGCCTGAATTTTGGCGTCTTCCCGCGTAGTCGCTGTGGAGATGCGCGCGGCCCTCGGCAATGCTTCGCCGCGCAGCAGCAGCAGCGCCTCCGGCGGCAGGGGCTTGTCGGCATTGGCCAGCAGCAGCGAAACCTGCCACATTGCGTCGTTGCTCAACTGCGATCGAAACTCCGGCATGCCCGTCAGGCGGATGCCGTTGGCGACCTTCCAGTAGGTTTCTCCGGGCGGGTCGTCGCTCACGCCCACCGCAGGGCTGTTCTGATGCTTCTCCCACAGGGACGGAGCGGCCGGGAACATGGCATCTCCCAGGGCCGAGGGCTTGCCATGATAGCCGTGGCATACGGCGCATTTCTCCGCGTAGATGCGCGCGCCGGCCACGAAGTTCTTTTCGTCGGGCTGCAGCGGAGGCATCTGAATCAGCTCTTTATCGATCCGCATGTGCAGGGCCTTGCCGGCAATCACATCCTCATACGGTATCGGAGGGTCGGTGACCGCCACCGGCATGCGGCCGCGCGAGAGCAGGGTCCATCCGACGATGGGCAGCAGGGCGACACCCACAATAAACCCGAAGAGAATTCGCCCCATCCCTGTGCAGCCTCCGTTGCACTTATCCTAGAGCATTTCTCCGGCGTATCCGCATTTTCCTGTAGGCAGCCAGCCGTCCTTCGTAATCGGCCTCTTCGGGCCGTGCAGACGTATTGGGTAGGCGCATTGTGCAGGCGCATTGGATTGGCCGATTTGGCGAGCCATCAAAGCAGCCTAGCGGCTTGCCGCGCGTCCAATGGGCAGCGGTTCACCCACAATGCTCCCCTTAAATGGTTTAATACCTACTGGGGGAGCGCTTCCGTTACGGGTGCTTCCGTAAAGTCGTGGAGGTATCCCGAAAGCGATGGTAGTTTTTCGCCGTTTTACTCTGATGCTGGCGCTTGTTTTGCCAGTCTCCCCGGTTCTTCTTGCGCAGGAATCAAGCAGCGCTCCCGCTCAGCCGGA
>DASZRQ010000240.1:0-8189 GCA_035549115.1 Occallatibacter sp.
AAGTGCTGGAAGCAGAGGACCGTGGTGGGCGTGAGGACGGCGACCTGCTTGCCATCCTGCACGGCCTTGAAGGCGGCGCGCATGGCGACTTCCGTCTTGCCGTAGCCCACGTCGCCGCAGAGCAGGCGGTCCATGGGCGTAGTGGCCTCCATGTCATGCTTGATGGCTTCAATGGCGGTGAGCTGGTCGTCGGTTTCGTTGTAGTCGAAGGAGTCCTCGAACTCGCGCTGGAACTCGTTGTCCGGGGCGAAGGCGGTGCCCTGCGCGGTGTGGCGCTCGGCGTAGAGCTTGAGCAGCTCCCCGGCCATGTCCTGCATGGCCTTGCGCACGCGGGCCTTGGTTTTAACCCACTGCTGCGAGCCGAGCTTGTTGAGCACGGGCGCGGGGCCGGTGTCAGTGGAGCGATATTTCTGGATCAGGTCGAGGCGGGTGAGCGGGACGTAGAGCTTGGCCTGCTCGGCGAACTCCAGGATCATGAACTCGACGGAGAGGCCGTCCTGCACGATCTCCTTGAGGCCCTGATACTGCGCGATGCCGTGCTCGACATGGACCACATAGTCGCCGATGGTGAGATCGCGGAAGTCGGAGACGAAGGCCGCAGTCTTGGAGCGCTTGGGCTCGGGACGCGCGGTGATGTCGGCCTCGTCGGAGAGATCGTTGGCGCCGAAGACGATGAGGTTGGTGTTGGGGAAACTGACGCCGCTGGCGATCTGGGTGCGGACGAGAATGGGCACGCGCAGATCGCCGGCCAGATAGCTGGCCTCGTCGAAGATGGTTTCGCCGCCGGGATGCGCGACGCGGCTGCCGAGGCGATAGGGGAGCTGATACTCGCGCAGGACTGTGGCCATGCGCTCGACATCGCCCTGCGTGGGCACGGCGAGGACGATGTGCTGTTCGGCGGCAATCAGGTTGCGGAGCTGGTCAACAAGGGCGGGAATGGAACCGTGGAAGCGCAGGGTGGGCCGCGAGCTGAAGGCGATTTCGCCGAGGGTATTGTCCTCGTCGAGCACGTCGACGGCGCCGAGCTGATCGAGATCGAGGCCGGCGTGCGACTCGAGCGTGGCCTGCAGCACCTCGGGGCGAAGATAGATGTCCTCAGGGCGGATAAGCGCGCCGATGCCGCTGCGCTCGTGGCGCTGCTCGACCTTGTTCCACCAGCGGTCGATCTGGTTGCGCACCATGGCGGGCTCTTCGACGAAGAGGAAGCATTTCGGCACGAGGTTGAGCAGATGGCTGTGCGCGCCGGCCACGCTTGAGAAGAATTCCCAGCCGGGAAAGACGCTGACGCCACCGGCGGCGACGGCCTCGTCGACGAACTCCTGGCTCTCTTCTCCCTCGGCTTCCACGCGCTGGCGGCTGAGGCGGGCGTTGACGGCGGCCAGCAGATGCTCAGTGACGGGCGTCTCCGTGAGCGGCAGCAGCAGGGCTTCATCGAGGCCGGATTGCGAGCGCTGGGTCTCGGGGTCGAACTTGCGGATGGTCTCGATCTCGTCGCCGAAGAGTTCGATGCGGATGGGGCGGTCGGCTTCCGGCGAGTAGACATCGAGGATGCCGCCGCGGCGGGTGAACTGGCCGGGCATTTCGACGAGATCCATCTGCGTGTAGCCCACGCTGGCCAGGTGCGCGGTGAGGACTTCGATGTCGATCTCTTCGCCGCGGCGGAGAGTAACGGCAAGGCTGGCGTAGTAGTCGCGGCCAAAGAGGCGCAGCGCGGCCGCCTCAGCCGGCGCGATGAGGATGGAGACCTCGCCGGTGGCAAACTTCCACAGCGCGGAGGCGCGCTGCTCCTGCACATCCGGGTGAGGCGAGAGATTTTCAAAAGGCAGCACGTCATGCGCGGGCAGGCGGACGACGCGATTGGGGTCGATGGCACCAGTAAGATCGCAGCCGGCGCGCAGCACGGGCTCCAGGGCCTCGGCGGCCTTGTTATCGGCAACGACGACGATGACCGGCTGGCGAGCGGCGCGGGCAAAGAGCGGGAGATAGAGGGAGCGGGCGGTGGAGGTGAGTCCGGAGACACGACGACGCCCCGCACCGAGGCTCAGGTGCCTCTGCACGCGATCGAATGCGGTGGATTGCTCCAGCTCCGCGCATATTTCGCGGACAAACGGGAGGATCATGCAGTTCCAAGTTTATCAGCGGAAGCGCTGCAGGAAGATGAACGGCGGATGTGCTCTCCACCCCCTCTCCGGCACACAGCGCCGGAGGGGATGAGGGATACGGCAGGCGGGCGGCTCTACTCGCCGCCGAGAGCCGGAGCGAAGGCGTAGAAGAAGTTGAGGGATTTGAAGTAGGAGTCGACGGGGAGGCGCTCGTCCTTGCCGTGGGCGCGGTCGTCGTCCTGGTCGAGGGCAATGGCCGAGTAGCCATAGCAGGGGATGCCCGCCTGAGCGAAGTAGATGGAGTCGCTGGCGCCGTTTTCCATGACGGGCGTGACGGGAGTGCCGGGCCATATCTGCCGGGTGATGCGGGTGAGGGGGCCGAAGACCTCCGGGATGGGCGGCGGCGGGACGATGGCTTTGCGCTCCGGAGCCGTCGCGGAGACGACGCCCGCGTCGGAGACGTAATTGACGGTGAGCCCCGGATCGGCGAAGAGCCCGATGAGCTCACGGCGAATCTCCTCGGGCGAGTGGCCGGGGAAGATGCGGCAGTTGACGATGGCAGTGGCGGTCTGCGGCAGGGCATTGTTGGCGTGGCCGCCGCTGAGCCGCGTGGCAACGCAGGTGGTGCGGAAGTTGGAGTTGTAACTGGGGTCGGCGGCGCTGAGGCGCGCGGCAGCTCCCATATCCGGCGGCGTGGCAAGGATGGCGCGCATGTCGGCGGCGGTCTGGCCGGTCTCGCGCTTCGACAGGTTTTCGAAGTAGGTGCGCGTGACCGGATTCAGCTCAAAGGGAAAGGAGTATGCGGCGAGCTTGTCGAGCGCGGTGGTGAGCTCGTAGATGGCGTTGTCCGGCCGGGGCAGCGAACTGTGGCCGCCGCGATTTCTGGCGATGACCTGGAAGTCGGAGTAGACCTTCTCCGTGGCTTCAACGCTGGCGATGACCGGCTTGCCGTGGTCGAGATCGACGCCGCCCGCATCGAGGTTGATGACAAAGGCCGCGTCGACCAGATCGCGATGAGTGCGCAGCAGCCACTCGGGGCCGTTGAATCTGCCGCCCTCCTCATCGGCGGTGAGAGCGAGGATGAGGTCGCGCTTCGGCTTGTAGCCCATGCGATGGAGATGCAGGAAGGTGGAGACCATGACGGCGTCGGACTCCTTCATGTCCTGCGTGCCGCGGCCGTAGAAGTAGCCGTCCTTCTCGACGAACTGGAAGGGATCGGTGGTCCAGTCGGAGCGCAGAGCCTCGACGACATCGAGGTGACCGATGAAGAGCACGGGCTTTTCCGTGGGCGTGCCCGCGGCGCGGATGCGCACGATGAGGTTCTGCTTGCGCGGATCGGGGCCGAGCAGATGCATGTCGTCCGGGCTGAAGCCGGCATCGAGAAAGCGCTTCTGCATGGCGGCAGCGGCGGTGGTGACGTTGCCGCGCGGGGTATCGGTCGTATTGATTTCGATGAGCTGCCTGAAGATGTCGCGGGCCTCGGCCCGCTCGGCGGGCGAGACGGCAGGCAGCGACTGGGCGGCGAGCGAGACACCGAAGGCAAGAAAGGCCGCAGAGGCGGCACGCAGGCAAGGCTGAGAGAAACGCATGTGCGCATTGTACGGCGCAGCCGCCGGGGTTCCGGCGGAATCTTCGAGTGCGGTTTACTTTGCACGGATGGAGGAAATCGATTTATTGTTGTGGGCGCTGTACTGCCGAGGTGCGTGATGCAACTGAGAGTGTTTGCCGCTGTTCTAGCTGTTTCCACCGCCGCACTGGCGTTTGCCGCGCCGCCCAGCCGGCCCGCGATTACAGGCGTTTCGCACCTGGCGATCTATGCCGCGGATATGGGCGCGGCCGATCACTACTTTGTACACGTGGTGGGCGCGGAGAAGATGCCGGACCCGGAGAACCCCAAAGGCGTGAAGTATGCGCTGAGCGCGACGCAGTACATCGAGGTGCTGCCGCTGCCGGCCGACGCGGGCGTGAATCGCATGGACCATGCGGCCTTTAACACGGCAAGCGCCGAAGGCATGCGCCGGTACCTGGCGGCAAAGGGCTGGGAGACGCCGGCGAAGGTGAACAAGGGCACCGACGGCAGCCTGTGGTTCGCCGTGCATGACCCTGAGGACAACACGATCGAGTTTGTGCAGCCGGCGCCGGGCGTGCATGTGAGCGCGCCGCATGCGCTGGGCCACCACATCATTCACGTGGGCTTTCTGGTGCACGACCGCGCGAAGGAAGACACGTTCTACCGCGGGTTGCTGGGCTTCAGGCCCTACTGGTACGGCGGCATGCAGGACAACAAGGTGGACTGGGTGAGCCAGCAGGTTCCGGACGGGCACGACTGGCTCGAGTACATGCTGACGAGCGGCCCGTCGGGCTCGGGGATTCCGGCACATATGACACAGCAGACACTGGGCGTGCTGGACCATGTGGCCATCGGCGAGGTTTCCGTGGAGGCGACCTACAAGAAGCTGGCGGCGGAGAACCGGCTTGAGGGACGGCACGACAACGCGCCGAAGATTGGCCGGGATGGCAAGGGGCAGTTCAACATGTACGCGCCGGACGGCACACGGCTGGAGCTGATGAACCTGCACGCGACGGAGAAGCCGTGCTGCTCCGCGTTTACGGCGGCGGACCCGAAGGAGTAGTTTCGCGCCTGCGAGGCAAGCAGGGCGGTCCGGCGCGCCGGACCGCCTTTGCTTTTCACGGTAAAATTGAAGCTGATTATGCCTGCCGCCGCGCTGTCTCCTGAGGTTCTGGCCAAGTACGAGCCCGTGATCGGGCTTGAGGTGCACGTGCAACTGCTGACGGCCTCCAAGGCCTTCTGCGGCTGCGCCAACCAGTTTGGTTCCGCGCCCAACACCAACGTGTGCCCGGTGTGCCTGGGGCTGCCGGGAGCGCTGCCGGTGCTGAACGCAAAGGCCGTGGAGTACGCCACGCGCGCGGCGCTGGCGCTGAACTGCGTGGTGAATGAGCAGTCGATCTTTGCGCGGAAAAACTACTTCTACCCCGACCTGCCCAAGGGCTACCAGATTTCGCAATTCGACAAGCCGCTGGCCGAGCATGGGTGGATCGATGTGCCGGCGGCGGACGGCAGCACGAAGCGCATCGGCATTACGCGGCTGCACATGGAAGAGGACGCGGGTAAGAGCATCCATGACGGATTGCCGGACTCGGCAAAATACACCTCGCTCGACCTGAACCGCTGCGGGACGCCGCTGGTGGAGATTGTGAGCGAGCCGGACATTCGCACGCCGGACGAGGCTTTCGAGTACCTGACGCGGCTTAAGGAGATTCTGCTGTATACCGGCGTCTCAGACTGCAACATGGAAGAGGGCTCGCTGCGCTGCGACGCCAATGTGAGCGTGCGGCTGAAAGGCGCGCCGAAGTTCGGCACCAAGGCCGAAGTGAAAAACGTGAACAGCTTCCGCTTCATCCGCATGGCGCTGGAGTACGAGATCGAGCGGCAGATTGAAGTCGTCGAGTCCGGCGGCCGCGTGCTGCAGGAGACGCGGCTGTGGAACGCGAACGAGGGCCGCACCTATTCGATGCGCTCCAAGGAGCAGGCCCACGACTACCGCTACTTTCCGGAGCCGGATCTGCCGCCGCTGGTTGTCTCGCGCGAGTTTCTGGAGCGCACACGAGCGGAGCTTCCCGAGCTGCCGGAGGCGCGGAGGACGCGGATGATCGCGGCCTACGAGCTGAGCGAGAAGGACGCGCACACGCTCACGGCCTCACGGGAGTTTGCCGACCGGTTTGAGTCCGCCGCGAAGACGGCGAAGAATCCGCGGCGCGTGGCCAACCTGCTGCTGAGCGAGCTGGGCGGCCGACTGAAGGCGCTGGGACTGGAGCAGGAGCAGTCGCCGGTCTCGATGGCGGGCGTGGTGATGGCCGCCAACCTGCTGGACGAAGGCAAGATCAGCTCCAAACAGCTCAAGCAGCTTCTCGATATCGCGTTTGAGAAGGGCGAGGACTTCCCTGCCGTCTACGAGCGCGAGAAGCCGCAGCAGATTACCGATACGGCCGCGATTGAAGCGATGATCGACGAAGTGATTGCCGCCAACCCCAAGCAGGTGGAGCAGTATCGCGCGGGCAAGACGACCGTGGCGGGCTTCTTTGTGGGCCAGGTGATGCGGGCATCCAAGGGCCAGGCAAACCCGGCGCTGCTGAATGAGCTGGTGACGAAAAAGCTGGCGGGCTGATGGGAGCGGCCGCAGCATGCGCGGCCTGCCCGATTACTTCATGTGGAGTTCGGTCTCGAACTCCTTGCGCGCATCCCAGGAGCTGACGGTCTTGACGGCGGTCTTTTTGCCGTTCTTCTCCGCCCACAGGTCAAAATCCTGGGTCATATCCACCTGCGCAAACTGAAAGCGGCCCTTTGCGGTGGTTGTGAAGCTGCGAATGGACTTGGTCTTCTGATTCTTGAGAAAGACGGTTGCGCCGGAGACAGGCTGTGAAGCGCCGTCGACCACATCGCCGGAGACGGTGCGCTGGCCAATGTTCTGGGCCTCAGCCACAAAGGAACTGCCGTGGCGGGCAAGCGGGGCGCCTGCCAGCAGGCCCGCGGCAAGCAGTGCACAGGCCGCCCAACGAATGGGGGTAAGTTTCACTCCTCCTCCTCTTCCTCGTCGAAGTACTCTTCATCTTCTTCCTCGTAGCCTTCGTCCACCTTGCTCAGCTCGAGGGGATCGACGCCAACAACTTCATACTCGGAGCCACACTCCTCACAGGCGACCACGTCGCCTTCTTCGAGCTCGTCGACTTCGATGTCTAATTCATTTTCGCATTCGGGGCAGGTTGGCATGGCAGCCTCCTCTCTCAAGGCAATTCACCGTTAAAGGATGACAGAATTTCGTGGAGCGACTCCGCTAGTTTTAGAGAGGACATGGCCTCAGGTCAAGTCCGTTGCGCGCCCCGCTGGCATGAGGCCGTGCAAAGCCCCCACGCACGTGACTATACGACGAAAATTCCGCGCCGGTGCCCGGTTTTCTGTGCATTCGCGCGACATTTTCCCGCTCCTGCCCGAACGGTCCGCGTCCGCTATCACCCCGCTCGACTCACACAACACAGACGCAGGAATCCGCGGCAGGTTTGCAGGCGCCGTTGACTTTTCTGGCCGCGCGGCGAGGCCATGCACCGCGCAGCATGACACCGCCGCACGCCTCGGTTTACTCTGAGGATTGCATGCGCAGAGTCAGCGGCAGCCCGCTCGCCTTTCCTCCGTTTCACGGGGCCACACGCCTGCTTGTGCTGGTGAACCTTGCCGCGTACTTTGCCCTGGCGCTTGCAGGGCTCATCAATCATGACTTTTTTGAATGGCTTTACGGCCACGGCGTTTTTGACGCACATGATTTTCTGCATGGCCGGCTCTGGGAGCCTTTCACCTACAGCTTTGTCCAGGTAGGCATTCTGGGGACACTGCTGGCCCTGCTCTCGCTGTGGTTTCTGGCCGGTTTCCTGGAGAGCTATCACAACAGCAACTGGGTGCTGGGGCTGTACGCGGTCTCTGTCCTGGGAACGGCGCTGGCCGCGCTGGTGATTTATCTTGGCAGCCCGGTGCTGCATTATGAACTGCCTTCTCTTTCGCTGGCAGGGTCGTTTGGCGGCGTCTTCGGCATGCTGGTGGCCATCGGCGTGCTCTACGGCGATGCGGAGTTTATGCTGTTTCCGCTGCCCATCAGCATCAAGGCGCGCTATCTTGCCGTCATTTACGGGCTGGTGGCCATCGCCATGCTGTTTGGCGAGATGCGGCTTTACGCATTTGCGGAGCTTGGCGGCGCGCTGTTTGGCTGGCTCTATCTGCGCTCCATGCCGCGCCGCGGCGTAAGCTATCTCTTCAGCGAGCAGTGGTACGGCATGCGCAACCGCTACTACCGCTGGAAGCGCCGCCGCGCCGCGCGCAAGTTCGAAGTGTATATGCAGAAGCAGGGCCGCACGGTCCGCTTCGATGGCAACGGCCGCCTGATCGACGAGGATCAGGACGACAAGAAGCGGTGGAACTGAAAAGCAGGTTACAAGGGAACAAGGCGGGTGCCCCACCTTCGCCAAGGCGCGGTCTTTTTGCGCCTCGGTTAAGGTGGGACAGCACAGGCCCGAATGTTC
>DASZRQ010000241.1:0-20329 GCA_035549115.1 Occallatibacter sp.
ACGGGTGCTTCCGTAAAGTCGTGGAGGTATCCCGAAAGCGATGGTAGTTTTTCGCCGTTTTACTCTGATGCTGGCGCTTGTTTTGCCAGTCTCCCCGGTTCTTCTTGCGCAGGAATCAAGCAGCGCTCCCGCTCAGCCGGATCAGGCCAAGCCTGCACAGACGGCCCCAACCTCCGGCGAGCTGAGCGTGCAGGCGCGCATCCGCGCCCGCCGCGAGCAGCGCCGCGCACAGGCCATCAAAGACACGTATGGCCATTTGTATGAGGCCTTTGTCGGCGGCGGCTACCTGCGCTTCCAGCCCGGCCCCAACCTGCAGAAGACCACCCTCTACTCGTGGGATGCGGGCCTGACCCGCTACTACAGCGAGCGGCTGGGCGTGACCGCCGATTTCCGCGGCTACTACGGCACCACCTTCACCTATGTGAACTTCAGCAACGTAACCACGCCCGCGATGAGCATGTACACGTTCATGGGCGGACCCACGTACCGCTTTCGCCTGCGGCCGCGCTACTCGCTTGCGGCACGGGTCATGGGCGGCGCGGCGCTGGGCAACTTCTCCGGCGATACCAACGGCTTTACACCGGCATCGCTGGGTCTCTATTCGGACTCAACCACCTATGCTGTGAATGGCGGCATCGTGGGCGAGGCCAACGTCAGCCCGAACCTGTCTCTGCGGCTCTCCGGCGATTATCTGGGAACAGGCTTTGGCTCGCAGATGCAGAACGGATTCGGGTTCACCTACGGGTTTGTGTACCGATTCGGGAAGCAATAGGCAGACCAAACGGCTGCGGAAAAGCTGTGCAAAAGGGAGTGTTCCATGTGGAACACTCCCTTTTTTCTTGTCTGAGGGGAAATCGATAGACTCCGGCTATTGCAGGATCGGGATGCCGGCGATGCGCTGCTGCCACTCGGCGGGGCCGGTCTGGTGGACGCTGGTGCCCTTGCTATCGACGGCGACGGTGACCGGCATCTCGTGCACATCGAACTCGTAGATGCCTTCCATGCCGAGGTCCTCGAATGCGAGCAGGCGCGAACCGCGGATGGCCTTGGCGACAAGATAGGCCGCTCCGCCGACGGCCATCAGATAGACCGCGCCGAACTCCCTGATGGCCTCAATGGCCGCGGGGCCGCGCTCGGCCTTGCCGATCATGCCCAGCAGGCCGGTTTCAGCGAGCATCTGGCGGGTGAACTTGTCCATGCGCGTGGCGGTGGTCGGGCCGGCGGGTCCAATCACTTCTTCGCGGACGGGATCGACGGGGCCGACGTAGTAGATGAAGCGGTTGGTGAAGTCGACGGGGAGCTTTTCGCCGCGGTTGAGCATGTCGGTCATGCGCTTGTGGGCGGCGTCGCGGCCGGTGAGCAGCTTGCCGGAGAGCAGGAGCACTTCGCCGGGCTTCCAGGCAGCGGCCTCTTCGCGGGTGACGGTGTCGAGGTTGACGCGGCGCGCGCCGGAGACATCGTAGGTGAGCTTGGGCCAGTCCTCGAGTGAGGGCGGATCGAGGAAGACGGGGCCGGAGCCATCGAGGACGACATGCGCGTGGCGCGTCGCGGCGCAGTTGGGGATCATGGCGATGGGCAGGTTGGCGGCGTGGGCGGGCGTGTCGAGAATTTTCACGTCGAGTACGGTGGTGAGGCCGCCCAGGCCCTGCGCGCCGATGCCGAGGCGGTTGACCTTGTCGTAGAGCTCGACGCGGAGCTTTTCGGCCGTGGTCTGGGGGCCGCGGGCGATCAGGTCCTGGATGTCGATGGGGTCCATGAGGGCCTGCTTGGCGAGGAGCATCGCTTTTTCTGCCGTGCCGCCGATGCCGATGCCGAGCATTCCGGGGGGGCACCAGCCCGCGCCCATGGTGGGCACGGTTTTGAGCACCCACTCGACGACCGAGTCGGAGGGGTTGAGCATGGCGAACTTGGATTTGGCTTCCGAGCCGCCGCCCTTGGCCGCGACGGTGATGTCGCAGGTTCCACCCGGCACCAGCTCGACGTTGACGACGGAGGGCGTGTTGTCTTTTGTGTTCTTGCGCGCGCCCGCGGGGTCGGCGAGCAGCGAGGCGCGGAGCTTGTTGTCGGGATCGAGGTAGGCACGGCGGACGCCCTCGTCGGCCATTTCCTGCAGGCTGAGCGTAGGGCTTCCGCTATCGGGGCCAACGAAGCGCACGTCCATGCCGAGCCGGATGAAGACGTTGACGATGCCCGTGTCCTGGCAGATGGGGCGGTGGCCCTCGGCGCACATGCGGCTGTTGATGAGGATCTGCGCCATGGCGTCCTTGGCGGCGGGGGATTGCTCGCGCTCGTAGGCGCGGGCGAGCGAGGTGATGTAGTCCACGGGATGGTAGTAGCTGATGTATTGCAGTGCGCCGGCAACCGACGCGATGAAATCGTCCTGACGAATGACGGTCATGGGGTTCCCTCGAAGATCAGACGCTTCTAGGGTAATGGATGATGCGAAGGGCTGGCAGAGACGGGCATCACGCAAAGCAGACGGCTAAACCGCAGGCCGCGCGCCGGCGATGAGGATATCGACGAGGCGGCGGGCGCGCTGGGGCCAGTCGGGGCTGGCGGCCATGCTGGAGACGCCGTAGAGGGCGCGGAGCAGATCGATGGGATCGAGGTCGGGAAGAATCTCACCGCTGGCGACGGCGCGCTGGACGAGGGCGCTGATGGAAGCGGTGAGGAGCGCGCCGGAGGACTCGTAGACCCTGGACGGGCCGCCGACCATGGTGTTGAGTGCGGGGGCGATGATCTGCTTGGTGGCCATGTAGTCGACGAAGAGGAGCAGCCAGGCGCGCAGAGCCTGGACGGGCGGCAGCGAGGCGGCGAGTCGGGTTTCGGCTGCGGCCAGCTTTTCGACTTCCGTGCGGTAGACGGCCTCAAGCAGCGCGTCGCGGGTGGGGAAGTGGCGGTAGAGGGTGCCGGGGCCGACTTTGGCGAGCTTCGCGATCTCGTCGAGACTGGCGTTGACACCGGAGCGGTTGAAGGCCTCCTTGGCAACTTCCAGGATGCGCTCGCGGTTGCGCTGGGCATCTGCGCGCGGCTTGCGCGGGGCGGGTTGGGAGTGCTTGGCGGGCATGGCGAAAAGATTTTTGCAACCGGAGACCATCTCCGGTTATCTCTTGCATAGCGGAGACATTCTCCGTTTTAGACCGCGCTCGAAGGTTTGGTCAATCAAAAGGTTGCCCAACGGCGCAGGCAGGGAGATTTGCGATGGCGAAGGTATTTGATGCAACGTCCACGACGGACGAGGTGCTGGCAGGGGTGAACCTTGCAGGCAAGAGGATTCTGGTCACGGGCGTTTCCGCCGGGCTGGGCGTGGAGACGGCGCGGGCGCTTGCGGCGCATGGCGCAGCGGTGGTGGGCGCAGCCCGCGACCTGAAGAAAGCCGAGAAGGCGACCGAGCCGGTGCGCCGGGACGCATCCAATGGCGGCAGCCTGGAACTGGTCGAGCTGGACCTGGCGAGCCTGAAGAGCGTGCGCGCATGCGCGGATGCACTGGTGAAGGAAGGCAAGCCGCTGGACGTGATTATTGCCAATGCGGGCGTGATGGCGACGCCGTTTGGCCACACGGCGGATGGATTCGAGACGCAGTTCGGGACGAATCACCTGGGGCACTTTGTGTTTGTGAACCGGATTGCCGGACTGCTGCGCGCAGGCGGGCGGCTGGTGAACCTGTCGTCGTCGGGACACAGATTCTCGAATGTGGTGCTGGACGATGTGAACTTCGAGCGGCGGGAGTATACGCCGTTTGGGGCATACGGGCAGTCGAAGACGGCGAACATTCTGTTTGCCGTGGAGTTTGACCGGCGGCACAAGACGCGCGGGGTGCGCGCGACAGCGGTGCACCCGGGCGGCATTCAGACGGAGCTTGGCCGGTATATGGAGCCGGGCGCGCTGGACGGCATGCTCAACCAGATCAACGAGAGGCTCGCCAAGGAAGGCAAGGGTCCGTTCGCGTGGAAGACGGTGCCGCAGGGCGCGGCGACGAGCGTGTGGGCCGGCGTGGCAGCGGAGGCCGATGCCGTGGGCGCGCACTACTGCGAGAACTGCCACGTGGGGCATGTGGTCGCGGACGATGTGGAGATTACGGTGGACAGCGAGGGCGTGCGCACCTATGCGCTGGACCCGGCGAACGCTGCCGCACTGTGGAAGAAGAGCGAAGAGCTGGTGGGCGAGACCTTCTAAGCGTGCAACCGAGCTGCGACGGAATCGGCTTCCGGAGAGTGGTTGGCTCCGGAGGCCGATTTTTTTTGCGGGCGCTTTATGCGTCGAGGACGCTGCGCAGATCGGTGTGGTTGAAGTCGTTGCCTTTGAAGAGAATGGGCTCGCGCGTGGTTCGCGCCAGAGCATAGGAGAAGCAGTCGCCGAAGTTGAGGTTGGCGGGATGGCCGCTGGAACGGCCGTAATCGCGGTATGCCTGGCGGGCGATGCGGGCCTGCTCGGCGGTGACGGGCTCGATGAAGATGCCGGCATCGAGGATCAATTCATCCAGCGCTGCCTCCATGAGTGGATTACGGCGCTTGAGGAGGACGATCGAGGTTTCCAGAAAGGAGGCGGCTGAGATGCGGTTGTCGCTTGATGCGTCAAGCGCCCGAGCGAACTGCATCCAGTCGTCCTCGCGCGTGAGGATAGCAATGATGGCGGACGAGTCGACGATCATTTGGGCAGGCCGTACTCGTCGTAGAGCTCATCGAAGAGTTCTTTCGTGGTGCGGCCGTCATTCATGAGTGGCGCAGTGCGCTCAGAGATTTCGATGATGCGCTCCAGACGGCTCTTGCCGGAGCTATCGTGCTTCTGCGCCGCTTTTTCGCGGGCCAGCTTTTCCTCGACGGCTTCGGTGACGGCGGCGACGAGGCTGACACCGCGCAGAGCGGCAAGCTCGCGGACGAGCCCGTCGGTGCGCTCGTTTTTGATGTACATGCCCATGCGAATTCTACCTTTCTACCTTATTATTCTACCATTCTACCCTTCGATTTGAAGGATTAGAAGTGATCCGGAATCTTGGATAGGGCCTGCGAGGCTGCTGCAAAGGCGGGAATGGCCTAATCTAAGAGCTATGAGCGACTTTCCTGCGAATGGGATTCCTCCTGAATCGCCGCACAGCCTTCCCGAGGCGGCGGACGGAGCGGTTGTCTTTGATTTTCTGGTGATTGGAGCGGGGCCTACGGGCCTGGCCTGCGCCATTGAGGCCCAGAAAGCCGGATTGCGCGCGGTGCTGGTGGACAAGGGCTGCGTGTGCAACTCGCTGTTCCACTACCCCTCGCATATGACGTTCTTTACGACATCGGAGCTGCTGGAGATTGGCGACATTCCCTTTCCCAGCCCCAACGCCAAGCCCACGCGGAACGAGGCGCTCGAGTATTACCGGCAGGTGGCCGCGCACTACAAGCTGGATGTGCGGCAGTATCACCGCGTGGAGAGCGTGACCGGCGCCGATGGCGCTTTTGCCGTGCACACGGTGGACCGATTCGGGCGACCGCAGACTCTGAAGGCGCGCAAGCTGGCAATTGCCACCGGCTACTACGACCTGCCCAACCTGATGCGCGTGCCCGGCGAGGACCTGAGCAAGGTGCACCACTACTATGACGACCCGCATCCGTACTTCGGACTGGATATTGCCGTGATCGGCGGCAAGAACTCGGCGGCGATTGCGGCGCTGGAGCTGTGGCGGCACGGAGCGCGGGTGACGCTGATTCACCGCGAGGGCGAGATTCACCGCCATGTGAAGTACTGGATCAAGCCGGATATCGAGAACCGCATCAAGAACGGCGAGATCAAGGCGTACTTCAACACGCAGGTGCAGGCCATTACGCCGGACACTGTGGAGCTGGCGACGCCGGAAGGCGCAGTCTCGCTGAAGAACGATTTCGTTTTTGCCATGACGGGCTACCATCTGGATTTCCGGTTTCTGGAGACGCTGGGCGTACAGTTCGAGGGGCCGGACCGGCTGCCGGTGTGCGACGCGGAGACGCTGGAGAGCAATGTGCCGGGCATCTACCTGGCCGGGGTGATTGTGGCCGGGGCGCGGACGAACGAGATCTTCATTGAAAACGGGCGTTTCCATGGGCGGCAGATTGCCGCGGCGCTGCGCGGGGCGGTGGCCGGGAGGTGACTCGCGGGCGGAACTTTTTGCCCTGGCGCGGGTTTAGGCATGTGACGGCGTCTCGGGAAAATCGTCTGAACACCTGAGACCCAGAGCAGCATCTAAGTCGCAGGAGATAAACGAAGATGAATCGGCCCCAGTTGAAACGAATCGCAGTTCGAGCCGCGGCGTGGATGAGCGTGGCTGCATTGTGCGGCGTTCTGGCGCTGGCCCAGGATGCAGCGCCGGCCAACGGGCAGCGCACCGACGGGCAGATCGAGATGGATGTGGTGCACGCGCTGGATGCCTCGCAGGCGCTGAAGAACGATCTGATCACAGCAGCGACAATCCAGAGCAAGGTTACGCTTTCCGGCACGGTTTCCAGCGAAGACTCCAAGAAGCTGGCCGAGTCGATTGTGAAGGGCGTGCCCGGCGTGACCGGTGTCAACAATAACCTGAAGGTGGGCAACCCGGCCGACGATCCGAATGCGCAGACGCCATCGGACGATGCTTCGGCCGAGATGGGCGATCAGGCTCCTCCGCCGGACCAAGGCCAGGACCCGAACCAGCAGCCGCAATACAACGGCCAGCAGCAGGCCGACGCCGGGCAGCAGGGGCCGCCTCCGCAGCAGCCGGGCTATAACCAGGTCCCGCCACCGCAGGACAACAACCGGCCCCAGTACAACAATCAACCGCAATACGGGCAGCCGCAGTATGGACAGGCCGCGCCGCCTCCGCCTCCAGGATATGGGCAGGGCGGATATGGACAGCAGGGGTATGGCGGGCAGTATGGTGCAACGCCGCCTCCGCCTCCGTACCAGTACGCGCGCGGGCCGGTGACGGTGCCGCAGGGCACGCTGATCCAGGTGCGTACCAATGAGGCGGTAAACAGCAAGCGCGCGCAGGAAGGCGAGCCAGTGCAGTTCACCGTGATTCAGGATGTGACCTTCGGCGGCGTGCTGGCTATTCCGCGCGGCGCCACGGTGCACGGCGTGATCACGGGCGTGAAGCAGGCTGAGTCCGGCCGGCTGACGGGCAGCTCGGAGCTGGCCCTAGAGCTGACTTCGCTCGATCTTGGCGGGCAGACGTACCCGCTCCAGTCCGACCTGTTCCGCGTGAAGAGCCCCGGCAAGGGCGGCCGCACGGCAGGCAATATCGTGGGCGGCGCCATTCTGGGCGCGCTCATTGGCGGCGCGGCAGGCGGCGGCAGCGGAGCGGCTATCGGCGCGGTTGCTGGCGGCGGAGTGGGCACGGCAGCCTCGGCGGCCGAGCGCGGCCCGGATGCCTGGATTCCGGCCGAGGCGCTGGTCACCTTCCACCTTGCGGCTCCGGTTACGGTGAACCCGGTGAACGAGCAGGAAGCGGCGCGGCTGGCGCAGGGGCTCTACCCCGGCGGCCCGACCCTTTACCGGCGCGGCTACTACGGCCGCCCGTATCCTTACTACTATGCTCCGGTGTACTACCGGCCCTACTACGTGGTGGGCGGCGCGTACTACTGGCGGTAAGCTGAACCGATGCGAGCAACAACGGGCGTCCCGGCCGGGACGCCCGTTGTGTTTAGAGGCCTCCGCAAGCCGACCTCGAGCGAGCGGCGCACTCGTCTATAATGCTAGAGAATCGCGTCCAGCGAGAGTTGCGCGCTGCCGGGCAGGCTTCGCCTTGTTCCGGCCGGAGCATTGCATCGAGCGAGGCGTCCAATCCATGCGCGTAGAGAGTTGAAGGCTCAAGTCCATCCATGATTCGTTTCCTGCAGAAAGAGAACCGCCTGACCAAGGCGCTGTTTGTCGTGATCATCGCCGCGGCCTCCGTGTCGATGGTGGTCTACCTCATCCCCGGCCTGATGGGCGCGGGCGCCTCGGGCGCGGACACCTTTGCGGTGGTGTATCCGCACTGGTACAGCCGCTTCTTCTCCTCGGGCGACGTAATCAGCCAGACGAAGGTGCAGCAACTGACGGAGCAGCGGGTTCAGCAGCAGTATCCGCAATATGCGGGCAACCCGATGGTGATGAACATGCTGGAGCCGCAGGTGGGCCAGCAGCTTGTGCAGCAGCAGATCCTGCTGGACGAAGCAGCCAAGCTGGGCATTCATGCCACGGATACCGATGTGCGGAATTATCTGCAGACCGGGCCCCCGGCGCAGGTGCTGTTTCCCGAGGGCAAGTTCATCGGCCAGCAGCAGTACGCCGCGCTGATCGAGAACCGTTTCGGCATCACGGTGGCGGACTTCGAGGACAGCGTAAAGCACGACATCGTCATGCGGCGGCTTCAGTCGCTGGTGACGGCGGGCGTTACGGTGAGCGACAAGGACGTGCGCGAGGCGTATCGCAAGGCGAATATCAAGGTGAAGTTCGACTACGCGGTGATCTCGAGCGACGACCTGGCCAAGACGATCAATCCCTCGGACGCGGAGCTGCAGGCCTACTTCAAGAAGAATGCGGCGGAGTACGCGCACGCGGTGCCGGAGCAGCGGACGATCACCTACTTTGCCTTTACGCCGGACCAGGTGCCGGGCGGTACGCCGCAGCCCACGCAGCAGGAGATTCAGCAGTACTACAGCCAGCACCAGTCCGAGTACCAGGTGCCGGAGCAGGCGCGGGCCCGCCACATCCTCATCAAGGTGGCTCCCAATGCGGACGCGAAGACGGATGCCGCAGCCAAGGCCAAGGCCGAGGACCTGCTGAAGCAGATCAAGGCCGGCGCGAACTTTGCCGAGCTGGCGAAGAAGTATTCGGATGACCCCGGCAGCAAGGACTCGGGCGGCGAGCTGGGCTTTGCGCAGCGCGGCCGCATGGTGCCGGAGTTCGACAAGGCGATCTTCTCGCAGAAGATCGGCGATGTGGCGATTGTGAAGACCCAATACGGCTACCACATTGTGCAGGTGGAGGAGCGGCAGGCGGCGCACACGCAGACGCTGAGCGAGGTGCTGCCGACGATCCAGGCCACGCTGATCCGCGAGAAGTCCACGCAGGCGCAGCAGGCTTATGCGCAGGCGCTTACGTCGGAGGCCATCAAGAATGGCCTGGAGAAGACGGCGGCGGCGCATCATCTGCAGATTGTGACCACACCGCCGGTGGACAGCACGGGCACCATTACCACGCTGCCGGACAGCGCGCAGCTTCTGCGCCTGGCCTTCAGCGCCAAGACCACCGATCCGGCGCAGTCCGCCCCCACGGGCGAGGGCTATGCGATCTTCCGCGTGGCGAGCGTTACGCCGGCGCATGCGCCGAGCTTTGCCGACTGGAAGAGCCATGTGCTCGACGACTATCGCGCCGAGCAACTGCCGGCTCTGCTGCGCCAGAAGACGACGGAGCTCTCGAACGAAGCGCGGGCCACGAATGACCTGACCAAGGCCGCCAAGGCCGCGGGCGCGAAGCTGGAGACCAGCGACCTGGTGGGCGAGACCGAGCAGGTGCCGGACCTGGGCGCGGTGGGCCAGCTTGCGCCGCAGCTCTTTGACATGGTTCCGGGCAACATCAGCGGACCCATCCTGACCGGGCGCACCGGCGTGGTGGCGAAGATCGACATGAAGACCGAGCCCAGCGCCGACGAGATCACGAAGAACCTGGATCAGACCCGCGATCAGATACTCGACGAGAAGCGCGGCGAGGCCTTCCAAGTATTTGCGACCGACGTGATCAACAGCTACAAGAAGCGCGGCCGCGTGGCGTTCAACGCCAAGGCCAAGAGCCCTGAGCTGCCCGGCGAGTAAGCCGGCGGCATTCGAGACAAAGCCCGCATCCTGCATGGATGCGGGCTTTTTTGCGCGCGCGGGATGTGCGGAGATAATGCAGGTATGCGATTTGAGCGTTCATCGGGCGTGTTGCTGCATATCAGCTCGCTGCCTTCCCGTGGCGGCATTGGAGACCTTGGCCCGGCCGCGCATGCGTTCGTGGAGTTTCTGGCCGCGGCGAAGCAGCATGTGTGGCAGGTGCTGCCGCTGTGCCCCACGGGCTATGGCAACTCGCCGTATGCAGGCTCATCGGCGTTTGCGGGGAATCCGTATCTGATCAGCCTGGAGGTTCTGGCGGAGTGGGGCTGGATTGCGCCGGAACGCATCGCGGGACTGGCGGGGCCGAGTGGCAATGTGGACTTCGATGCGGTGGAGGCGTGCAAACTGCCCCTGCTGTACGAGGCGGCGGGAAACTTTGTGGATCGCGGCGGGGCGAACGGCGCGCAGTGGGCGGAGTTCGAGAATTTTTGCCACGCGCAGCAGAGCTGGCTGGAGGATTATGCGTTCTATGCCGAGCTGCGGCGTCAGTTGAAGACCGGCGCATGGACGGCATGGCCGGAACCGCTGCGCAGCCGCGCTCCGGAGGCGCTGGCGCAGGTGGCAGCCGAGCACGGACGCGCGCTGGCGCAGGAGCAGGCGCTGCAGTTTGCCTTTGACGCGCAGTGGAACAGCCTGCGCACCGCAGCGGCGCGGCATGCCATCCGCATTCTCGGCGACATCGCGATCTTCGTGAACATGGATTCGTCGGATGTGTGGGTGCATCCGGAGCTGTTCGAGCTGGACGAGCGGCTGGAGCCGCTGCGCGTGGCCGGCGTCCCGCCGGATTATTTTTCGGCGACGGGGCAGCGGTGGGGCAATCCGCTGTACCGGTGGGATGTGCTGGAGCAGAGCGGCTTTGCGTGGTGGATCGAGCGCATCCGCCGCGCGCGCGAGCTTTACGGCATCGTGCGGCTCGATCACTTCCGTGGATTCGAGGCGTACTGGGCGATTCCCGCGGCGGAGGCGACGGCGGTGAACGGTGCGTGGGTCAAGGCGCCGGGACTGAAGCTGTTTCATGCGCTGGAAAATGCGCTGGGGCCGCTGCCGCTGGTGGCCGAGGACCTGGGCGTGATTACGCCGGAGGTGGATGCGCTGCGCATGGAGCTGAATCTGCCGGGAATGAAGGTGATCCAGTTCGGCTTCAGCGACAAAGGCGCGCACATGCATCTGCCGCACGGGTATACCCACGACACCGTGGCCTATACCGGCACGCACGACAACGACACAACCGCGGGCTGGTGGCGCACGGCGGGCGCGGCGGAGCGCGCCGCGGCTGAGACTTATGTGGGGGATGTGCAGGGCAGCCCCGCATGGCCGATGATGCGCGCCGTGGCGGCAAGCGTGGCGGAGATCGCGGTTGCTCCCGCGCAGGACCTGCTGGAGCTGGGTTCGGAGGCGCGGATGAATACGCCCGCCGTGGCGCAGGGCAACTGGAGCTGGCGCGCGGCGGAGGCGAGCTGGACCGCGGAGCTTGCGGCGCGGCTGGCGGCGCTGGTGGATGTGACGGACCGCGAGAACGATCCGCTTGCGCAGGTGACGAAGGGTTGACCTGCCAGTGTCCAGCATGGCTCGCGTGCGCGCGCCTTTGCTATGCTGGGCGCAGATGGAGACAGCGGCGATCGAGACTCATGGCCTGACGCGGCGCTTTGGCGCGCTGACGGCCGTGGATGATGTGACGTTACGCGTAGCGCAGGGACAGTTCTTCGGGTTCCTGGGGCCCAATGGCGCAGGCAAATCCACCACCATCAAGATGCTTACCGGGCTGCTGGAGCCCTCGTCGGGCAGTGTGGAGATTCTGGGCCGGCCCTTCAACGCGAGCGCACTGGAGCTGAAGCGGCAGATCGGCGTGGTGCCGGAAGGCATGGCGCTGCTGGGCCGGCTCACGGCTTCGGAATATCTGCATTTTGTGGGCCGCATGTACGGGCTGGACCGCGAGACGGTGAAGCGCCGCACGGCAGAGCTGCTGGACTTTATGCAGCTCTCCAACGAGCGGCGCAAGATGGTCACCGACTTCTCGCATGGCATGCAGAAGAAGCTGGCGCTGGCGGCGGCGGTGATTCACGGGCCCAAGGTGTTGTTCCTCGATGAACCTTTTGAAGGCGTGGACGCCATTGCGGCGGGCATGCTGAAGACGATGCTGCAGGGGATGATTCAGCGCGGCGCGACGATTTTTTTGACGACGCATGTGCTGGAGATTGTCGAGCGGCTGTGCAGCCACGTGGCCATCATCCATCAGGGGCGGCTGGTGGCGAACGGGTCGATCGAGGAGCTGCGCGCGGGCGTGGCTTCCACGCTGCCCGGCGCAGAGAGCGCGCAGCGGCTGACGCTGGAAGAGATTTTCCTCTCGATTGTGGGCGCGGACATGCACGAGCAGGCGCAGGAGCTTTCATGGCTGACCTGAATATGGCTCCGGAGTCCTTTGTCCCCGGCAGAGGAGGACCGCTGGGCTCACTGGCGCGCGTGCAGTACAAGGCGCTGGCAGCCATGCGGACGCGGCTGCTCGTCAACCGTCTGCGCTCGAATGAAGGCATCTTCGAGCTGGGAGCGCAGACCTTCCGCTATGTCATCTACGGTTTCATGGGGCTGGGCCTTGCGGCAGGTGCGGGCTTTGCCTCCTATGCCCTGGCCGCGCATGGCTACTGGGCGGCGATGCCGGTGGTGCTGTGGGCCATGTGCGTGGTGTGGCAGGCTGTGGCCGTGGCGCTGGCGTCGTTCCAGGATCAATTCGATCTAAGCACGCTGCTGCGCTTTCCCATGGGGTTCGGTTCGTACTACCTGCTGTGTGTTCTCTTCAGCACGCTGGATATTGCGAGCATCCTGGGCATGCTGGGCAGCCTGGGCATCCTGGTGGGCGTTTCGAGCGCGCGGCCGGACCTGCTGGGCTGGAGCCTGGCGTGCATCGCGGTATTTGCCGCGTTCAATGTGCTGCTGACGCGCGCTTTGCTGGCCTGGCTGGACCGCTGGCTGGCGAAGCGGCGCTCGCGCGAGATTTTGAGCGCGGTGTTCCTGCTGACGGTGGTGGCCCTGCAACTCGTCAATCCCGCGCTGCACTCGAACAACGCAGGTGAGGCCGTGGGCCGCAATCTCTATGCCATCACGCATGGCGGCGGCAGTGCCAGCCTGCGCTCGACCGCCGCGCTCATTGATCAGGTACAGGCCTGGCTTCCGCCGGGCGAGGCCGCGGGCGTGCTGGAATATGCCGGACCGCGCCGCCATGCCGAGCCGGGCACGGCGCTGGGCGCGCTGGGCGCACTGGGACTCTATGTGATGGCGGCAGGCGGCGTGCTGGCGCTGCGGCTGCGCGCCGAATTCCATGGAGAGAATCTTGGCGAGGCGCCAAAGCGCGCGACGGCCGGTCAACGCGCCAGCCTGCACACACTGCTGCCCGGCACAGGGCCGATCACGGCCATGATGGAGAAGGACCTGCGCACACTGATGCGCTCCATACCGCAGTTGTACGCGCTTTTTGTGCCGCTTCTGATGGTGTACCTGATCGCTAATCTCTTCCGGCATGGCGCGCCGCATGCGCTGCAATACATGCTGCCCGTGTGCATGGCCTATACCCTGCTGGGCTTCGCGCAGTTGATGTACAACAACCTGGGCGCCGAAGGGCCGGGCATTCAGATGCTGTTTCTTGCGCCCGCGCCGGTGCGCAGAGTTTTGCTGGCCAAGAACCTGCTGCATGCGCTGCTGTTTGTCGCGGTCGGCATCTCCGGCGCCGTACTGAGCAGCCTCCGCCTGGGCATCCCGAGCCTGCCTGTCGCCGCAGTGACCGTATGCTGGCTGCTGTTTGCGCTTCCTGCCAATCTGGCCGCAGGCAATGTGCTCTCGATTACGATGGCGTATCGCGTCAACCTTGGACGGCTGGGCAGACAGAGCGGCTCGCAGGCCAATGCGCTGCTGAGCATGCTCATCCAGATGACCGTGCTGGGGCTGGGCGTGGGCATCATTGCCCTGTGTTCGCTGTTCGACCGGCTGTGGCTGGGCGTTCCGATTCTGCTTGGCTGCGCGGTTGTTGCTGTTGCCGTGTGGTGGCAGATTCTGCGCAACTCCGACCAGATGGCGAACAGCCGCCGCGAAGAACTGCTGGCCAGGCTGGTGCGCACCGAGTAGCACGGGTGGCGGAGTGGGTACGGCCGTGCCTCCGCAGTGGCATATTCCCTGACCGCAAACGGCCGCGGGCCTGCGAAGATAAAGGGAAGAACGGCATTTCGCCCAGGCACGATGCGTCGCGTTGCGCTCATCTACAACCCGGCTTCAGGACAATACTCGGCGCGGCGCGCGGCTGCGATTGAAGCCGTGCTGGGGGTGCTGCGCAAGGCCGGAGTGGAGACCGAAGCGCTGGAGACCGATGCGCCGGGCAGCGCGCGCACGCTGGCACGCATGGCCGCGCGGGGCGGGTTCGACACCGTGCTGGCCTGCGGCGGCGACGGCACGGTGCACGAGGTGCTGCAGAGCCTTGCAGGGACGGAGGTAGCGCTTGGGGTGGTGCCGCTGGGCACGGCCAATGCGCTGGCGCAGGACCTGGGGCTTGGCCGGTCGCCGGTGCGCGCGGTGCGCAAGCTGCTGGATGCCGAACCCATGGATGTGCCGGTAGGCCGCATCTGGTATCGCGATGCGCAGAACGTGGAGCGGGCGCGGTTCTTTACCGTGGCCGCGGGCGTGGGCGCGGATGCGCTGCTGATGAAGAGCATGGATGCAGGCCTGAAGCGCAAGCTGGGCTACGTGCTCTATCTCTACGAAGCGGTGCGCATCTGGGCCACGCATCCCTTTCCGCTGTTCCAGGCAAAGTTCACGCTGAACGGGAGCGGGGCGCAGGCCGGAGAGATTTCGCAACTGCTCGCGATTCGCATCCGCTCCTTTGGCGCCGCGCTTGGATCGCTGGCTCCGGGCGCGTCCGTGCACAACAGGTCGCTGAGCCTCATCTCATTTGCCACGCGCAGCCGGCTGCGCTATCTGCGCTTTCTGCTGGCCGTGCTGGCGGGGCGGCAGACATTTTCCAACTCCGTGGAGCTGCTGAATGCATCGGCGGTCGAGTGCCTGCCGCGCAACGGATCGAAGAAGCCCATCTACGTGGAAGCCGACGGCGAAGTTCTGGGGCAGTTGCCCGCGCGCATGGAGATTGCAGCCGAGACGCTGCGGCTGCTGGTGCCGCGCGATGCCCAGCCCTGACGGTTGCGCGCCGCCAGCCCGGCCTGCAATCATCGCTGCGTTTGCAGGAAGCCGGAGAATCCAACCATGAAATGCAAAGTCTTCTCTCTGGGAAGCGCCGCGCTCGTTGCCCTGTGCGTGAGCGCCGGAGCGCAGCAAAAGCCCGCGTGGGAGCCCGCGCCGGGACATGTGACGATGCCGCTGTGGCCGGGCACGCCGCCGGGATCGGCAACGCATCTGCCGCCCGAGGCGGATACGACCGCGGCCAAGGACAACCTGATCGCCGGGCGTCCGCTGATCCGGCTGGGCAATGTTTCCACGCCCACGCTTACCGTGTATCAGCCCACGGGCGCGAAGACGGGCGCGGCGGTCGTGGTGTTTCCGGGAGGCGGGTATCAGATTCTCGCCATCGATCTCGAAGGCACGGAGGTGTGCGACTGGCTGAACTCGATTGGCGTGACCTGCGTGTTGGTGAAGTATCGCGTGCCCAATTCAGGTCCGTATCCGAAATCCGCAGCTGCGCTGCAGGATGCGCAGAGGGCAGTCGGGCTGGTGCGCGCGCATGCGGCGGAGTGGGGCATCGATCCGAAGCGCGTGGGCGTGCTGGGATTTTCGGCGGGCGGGCATCTCTCGGCAGCCATCAGCACGCACTATGAGAAGCGGCTCTACGACCCGGTGGACGATGCGGACAAGCAAAGCTGCCGTCCGGACTTCGCGGTGATCGTGTATCCGGGCTACCTGGCGCTGGCCGAGCAGGGCATGGCGCCGAATCCGGAGATTCATCCCACGCAGGACACGCCGCCGAGCTTCATCGTGCAGGCTGAAGACGATCCGGTGCATGTGGAGAACGCGACGACGTACTTCCTTGAACTGAAGAACGCGCATGTGCCCGCCGAGCTGCATATCTATGCGCAGGGCGGGCATGGCTACGGACTGCGCAAGACGGCGCTGCCCATTACGGGCTGGCCGCAGCTTGTGGAGACGTGGCTGCACACCATCCACGTGCTGCCGGGCGCGTAGAATCGGCTCATGCTGTTTGCCGTGTTGACGATTTCCGATCGCTGTTCCAAGGGGCTCGCCACGGATACGGCGGGGCCCGCGGTGGTTGCGCTGCTCCAGCGCGAGTGGCCTGAGGCGCGCGTGGAAACAGCGCTGGTGGCTGACGATGAGGACCGCATTGCCGCGTGGCTGGAAGAGTGGGCCAAGGAAGGTGCGGCGCTGATTCTGACCGCGGGCGGCACCGGACTGAGTCCCCGCGACCGCACGCCGGAGGCGACGCGGCGGGTGATGGACCGCGAAGCGCCGGGGCTGGCCGAAGCCATGCGGGCCATGGGCGCGGCACGGAATGCGTTCTCGTGGCTTTCGCGCGGCGTGGCAGGGCTCAAGGGAAACACGCTGATTGTGAACCTGCCCGGCAGTGAGCGGGGCGCGCAGGAGAGCCTGGAGGCGATTCTGCCGCTGCTGCGCCATGGGCTGGAAGTGGCCGCCGGGCAGGACGCGCACACGTAAATCGGGTCACTCAAGCCTGAATGGAGTGTGGTTCGCGGAAGAGAGCAAACGCTTACCTTGTGGATAAAGATTTTCATGGCGGCTTAGCGGTTTTAGAGCGCGCTGTGCGCCCAAATGCAACAAAAGCCGGAATTTTTGCGTTGCGCACGTGCGCAACGATACCCGGTAACACGAGAAAATGAGGTAGAATCGCTTCACCGTGAGCCCTGCCCGAACCAACTCGTCCGACCGGCGCCGTCCCGGCTCGGTAAGCATTCGCGACGTGGCCAAGCGGGCTGGCGTGTCGATTGCCACCGTCTCGCGGACGGTCAACGGCATCTCGACCGTGAATGAGGAGCTGGCGCGCCGGGTATGGAAGGCGATCGAAGAGGTCGGCTACCTGCCCAACACGCAGGCGCGGGCGCTGGTGTCAGGGCGCAGCAAGCTGCTGGGGCTGATTGTCTCCGAGATTACGAACCCGTTCTTCCCGGAACTGGTGCAGGAGTTCGAGAACCTGGCTGTGGCGCAGGGGTACGAGGTGCTCATCGGCTCGACGAACTATGATCCTGCGCGCACGGAGAGCCTGATGCGCCGCCTGCTGCAGCGCAATGTGGATGGCGTGGCGGTGATGACCTTCGGCGTGGAAGAGGAGCTGGTCAAGCAGCTTGTGGAGAGCGAGTTTCCGCTGGTGTTTGTGGACGCCGGACCCGATCTGCCTAACATTCGCCTGGTGCAGGTGGATTATGGCGAGGGGATTCGCCAGGCGGTGCAGCATCTGGCCGCGCTGGGACATCGCACAATCGCCTTTCTGAGCGGGCCGCTCAAGCAGCGCTCGCCGCTGGCGCGGCGCGATGCGTTTTTGAAGGCGATGGCCGAGCTGGGGTTGAGGGTTCCGCCGGAGCAGATGGTGGAGGGCAGCCACACCATGGAGGGCGGCATCGCGGCCATGGAGCGGCTGCTGGCGCAGCCCGATCTGCCCACGGCTGTGCTCTGCTCCAACGACATGACGGCCATCGGCGCGCTGCATGCGCTCTACCGCACCACGCATCGCGTGCCGGACGATATTTCCGTGGTCGGCTTCGACGATATTCACCTGGCGCAATTTGTGCTGCCGCCGCTGACGACGGTGCAGATGTCCTGCCGCGACCTAGCCGCCGCCGCGGTTGAAGCGCTGCGCGCGGGCATCGAGCCGGGCCATCCCCGGCACGACAAGAAGGAGTGGCGCATCTCCACGCAGCTTGTGGTGCGGCAGTCCTCGACTTTTCCGCGCGGCAGCCTGCCCGCGCAGGTGAGCGGCACGCGCAACGGCTAAGCCACGCGGATTGATGGGATCAACAGCGGGCGCGGCCTTCTGTAACCTGCGCCGGACGGCGGGTGTCTAATGGTGGGTGACACCTTCCCCTTGCGAGGCCGCGGCATGCTGATCCAAAAGCCATCTGACATTCCTTCCTCCGCTATCACATCCAAGGAACGCTACCTGAACCGGCGGCGCTTTCTGGGCGGAGCCGCGGCCGCCGGAGCGGCGGTGCTGGGCGCGGACCGCCTGGCCGGCGTGTTTTCGCCGAAGATCATGGCCCTTGCAGCCGAGAAGCTGCAGACCGTGAAGAGCCCGCTGACGACCACCGGCGAGCAGCTCACCAGCTACGACGGCATCACGCACTACAACAATTTTTACGAGTTCGGCGTGCAGAAGGACGACCCGGCGAAGAACGCCGGCGTGCTGCCCACGCGGCCCTGGACGGTGCGCGTGGAAGGCCTGGTGAAGCAGCCGAAGACCTTCGATATCGAAGCTCTGCTCAAGCTGCGGCCTCTCGAGGACCGCGTCTACCGCCACCGCTGCGTGGAGGCGTGGAGCATGGTGATTCCGTGGGTGGGTTACTCGCTCTCGGAGTTCATCAAGGAGTGCGAGCCGCTGAGCTCGGCCAAGTATGTCCAGTTCCTGAGCTACTACAACAAGCACGTGGAGAAGTGGGCCGGCGAGAGCGACATCTTCTGGCCCTACTCCGAAGGGCTGCGCATGGACGAGGCGATGAATCCGCTGACTCTGCTGACCTTTGGCCTCTACGGCGAAGTGCTGCCCAACCAGGACGGCGCGCCCATCCGCATCGTGGTGCCGTGGAAGTACGGCTTCAAGTCGGCCAAGTCGATCGTGACCGTGCGCTTTGTGGACAAGCAACCACCGACGACATGGAACGAGCAGAATGCCCATGAGTATGGCTTCTACTCGAACGTGAATCCGAATGTGGATCATCCCCGCTGGAGCCAGAAGACGGAGCGGCGCATCGGGCTGCCCTTCTACGCGCAGCGGCGCACCACGCTCATGTTCAACGGCTATGGCGATGAAGTGGCCTCGCTCTACACGGGCATGGATCTGCGCAAGTACTACTGAGGCCCATTTTCCGCACGCATGAAACGCTCGACGCTACTTTTTCTCAAAACGCTGGTGTGGATTGCCTGCCTTGCGCCCGCGCTCTGGCTGGCGTGGGGCGCGGCCACCAACACGCTCGGCCCCGACCCGACGGCGGAGATCACCTTTACCACCGGCCTCACCACGCTGCGGCTGCTGGCCATCACGCTGGCTATTACGCCGGTGCGGCGGCTGGTTCCCCGGCTCAACTGGCTCATCCGCTTCCGGCGGCTGCTGGGGCTGTTCGCGTTCTTCTATGCCACACTGCACCTGATGACGTGGATCGCGCTTTACTCGGGCTTCAACCTCGATGCGATGGAGTCCGACATCGTGAAGCGGCGGTTCATCACTGTGGGCGTGCTGGCGTGGCTGCTGCTGCTGCCGCTGGCGGCCACCTCAACCAACTGGGCCATTCGCAGGCTGGGGGGCAAAAACTGGAACCGCCTGCACAAGCTGGTCTACCTTGCCGTAGTGTGCGGCATTGTCCATTACTGGTGGCAGGTGAAGACCGGCGTGCTGACGCCGCTGCCGATGACGGTTGCCGTCACGGTGCTGCTGCTGGCGCGTCCCCTGCTGGCCCTGTGGGACAAGCGGCGCGTGCGCGCGGCGACTACGGCATAAGCGCGGCATCGTCGGAGTCGGTGAAGGGCAGCATCACCTGGGCCACGGGGCTGTAGCTCTTGCGGTGCAGAGGAGTGGGGCCGAGCCGCCGGAGGGCCTCCAGATGCTCGGCCGAGCAGTAGCCCTTGTGGCTGGCGAGGCCGTAGCCGGGGAACTCGCGGTCGAGCTCGACGAGCAGACGGTCGCGGTAGACCTTGGCCAGCACGCTGGCGGCGGCGATGGAGAAGCTGGTGGCGTCGCCCTTGATGACGGACTGCTGCGGGCAGGGCCATTCGATGATATCGAGGCCGTCGATGAGCAGATAGTCGGGCGAAAGCGCAAGCTGCTCCACGGCGCGGCGCATGGCCAGCAGCGAGGCCTGGCGGATGTTGATGCGGTCGATGGTCTCCACATCGACGGCGGCAATGGCCCAGGCCACGGCGCTGGCGCGAATCTCGATGTCGAGGACGGCGCGCTTTTTCCCGGAGAGCTTCTTGGAGTCGGTCAGGCCCTGCAGGCGGCAGCCCGCCGGGAGTATGACGGCTGCCGCGACCACCGGGCCGAACATCGGCCCACGGCCCACCTCGTCCACGCCGGCGATGCGCAGCGCGCCTGCCTTGCGCGCGGCGCGCTCCAGACTCCAGCCGCAGACGGGTTCCCTGTGCACGAGTTCAGTATAGAAAGCAGAACCCCCGGCACCGGGCCGGGGGTTTTGGAAAACAGGGAAGCGCGGGGCTTAAGCCTTGGCGGCGCGATCCACTTCCTTCAGGCGGGCGGCCTTGCCGCGGAGTCCGCGGATGTAGAACAGCTTGGCGCGGCGCACCTTGTAGCTGCGGATCTT
>DASZRQ010000242.1:0-8694 GCA_035549115.1 Occallatibacter sp.
CCGGATGCGGAACAGGGGGCAAATGCTTTAGCCTCAAGGTTCATGGCGGAGAAGAAATCCATCAGCACGGACCCCCGGCACGACTTCACACGGAAGTTGCAGGCCCTGGAGTCTTATGCCCTGGAAGCAGCCGAGCAAGCCTATGCGCCATACTCGGGTTTCCGCGTGGGCGCTGCGCTGTGGCTGGAAGACGGCACAGTGGTGACCGGCGCGAACGTGGAGAACGTGAGCTACGGGCTGACCATCTGCGCTGAGCGCTCGGCGCTGGTGCGCGCGGTGGCAGAGTTTGGGCCGCAGATTCGCGTGCGGGCCGTGGCCGTGGCCAACCTGAACGAGGCGGCAAGCCCGCCATGCGGCGCGTGCCGGCAGGTGCTGGCGGAGTTTATTCACGGCGATGCGACGGTGGTGTTTCCCGCGGCGGACGGCACGCGGTGGATGGCGTTCAGCGAGCTGATGCCGCTGGCCGGCGAGATGAAGCTCGACAAAAAATGAGGGACGACGTGGCAGACACGATGGAAACGCCGCTGCACATGATCGACCTGATCGCCCGCAAGCGCGATCGTGAGGCGTTGACGCCGCGCGAGCTTGCGTCGATCGCGCAGGGCGCGGCGGATGGGTCGATTCCCGTGGAGCAGCTTGCCGCGTGGCTGATGGCGGTGCGTCTGAATGGGCTGACGCAGGATGAGACGCGGGCGCTGACACTGGCCATGCGCGACTCCGGCGAGAAATTCGATCCGTCGCGGCTGGGCAAGGCCGCGGTGGATAAGCACTCGACGGGCGGCGTGGGCGACAAGACGAGTTTCCTCATCGCACCTCTGGCCGCGGCCTGCGGCGTGGCCGTGCCCATGATCAGCGGCCGCGCGCTGGGGCACACCGGCGGCACGCTGGACAAACTGGAGTCGATTCCCGGCTATCGCACGGCGCTTGCGCTTGCCGAATTTGAAGCGGTGATCGGGAAGTGCGGCGCGTCGATCGTGAGCCAGACACCGACGCTGGTTCCGGCAGACCGCGTGCTCTACGCGCTGCGCGACCGCACGGGCACGGTGGAAAGTCCGGGGTTGATCTGTGCGTCAATTTTGAGCAAGAAGCTGGCAGCGGGGCTGAATGCTCTGGTGCTGGATGTGAAGACGGGCTCGGGAGCGTTTCTGCAGAGGCGCGAGGATGCCGAGTATCTGGCCGCGCTGATGGTGGCGACGGCCGAGGCCGCGGGCACGCGCACCGTGGCGCTGATGACCGACATGAGCCAGCCGCTGGGCGCAGCCGCGGGAAACTGGATCGAGCTGATGGAGTGCGTGACGCTGCTGCGCGGCGAGCGGCCCGCGGAGATCGAGGATTTGCGCGAACTTTCTCTGCAGCTTGCGGGATGGATGATTCACCTGGGCGGCAAGGCGGCGAGCGCGCGGGCCGGTTATCAACTGGCCGAGGCCGCGCTGCTGGACGGCTCCGCGCTGAGCATCTTCTTCAAGATGGTGGATGCGCACGGCGGCGATGTAAGCGTATTTGAGGATATGCAGGCGTTTCACAAGCCGGGCGCAACGCGCGTGCTGGAGGCGTGGGAGAGCGGCTTCGTGACCGCGATGGATACGACCACCCTGGGCTGGGCGGTGCAGCGCACCGGCGCGGGGCGCGAAAAGGCCGGCGAACCGGTCGATGCGCACGCCGGAATTGTGTTTCATACGCGGCGCGGGGCGCGCGTTGCAAAGGGCCAGCCCTTTGCGACGATCTATGCGACAAAGGCGTCGATGCTGGACGAGCCGGCCGAGCTGATCCGCAAGGCGGTGACGATGGCGGAAGCCGCGCCGGAGGCTGTGCCGCTGGTGAGCAAGGCGCTGACGCGAGAAATCGCCGAAAAGCGGCTGCGGGATGCGGTAAGGTAATCGAAAGCAAAATCTGCGGTCCCAGGGGAGATGCATTTGGGGCGATTTACGGGCGTGCTGGGGATATTGGCCGTGCTGCTGGCGGCGTGGCTGGGCTCGACGGATCGGAGACACATCCGCTGGCGGACGGTGGCCTGGGGCCTGAGCCTGCAGTTCATCTTCGCGTTCCTGGTGCTGCGCTTCAGCTTTGGGCAGGAGGCGATGGCCTGGGCCGGCGATGTGGTGAATAACATGCTCGCCTGCACGCAGGCTGGCACCAAAGTGCTGTTTGGCGCACTGGGCACGCCCAACACCTCGCTCGGCTCCATCTTCGCCTTCCAGGTGCTGCCCACGATCATCTTCATCTCCGCGTTCTTCGCGGTGCTCTATCACATTGGCGTGATGCAAATCATCATTCGCGGCCTGGCGTGGGTGATGCTGAAGACGATGCGCATCTCCGGCGCGGAGAGCATGAACGTTGCGGCTTCGATCTTCATGGGGCAGACGGAAGCGCCGCTGACCATCCGGCCGTTTCTTTCCAAGGCCACGCGCAGCGAGCTGATGACGATCATGACCAGCGGCATGGCGCACGTCTCGGGCGGCATCATGGCCATGTACATCTCGCAGGGCATCGAGGCGCGGCATCTGCTCTCGGCGGTCATCATGACTTCGCCGGGCACGATTCTGATGGCCAAGATGCTGGTACCGGAGACGGGGGTGCCCGCCACCGAGGGCCGCGTGGTGATTCCGGAGAACGAAGAACACAAAGACGAGAACCTGATCGGCGCGATTGCGCGCGGCACCATCGACGGCGGCAAACTGGCGATGAATGTGGCCATCATGCTCATCAGCTTTCTGGCGCTGGTGGCGCTGCTGGATGCGCTGCTGGGATGGGTGCACATGCACGCGGGCTTCGGCTGGATTCCGGGCAGCCTGGGCCAGATTCTCGGCTACATCTTTGCACCGGTGGCGTGGCTCATCGGCGTGCCGTGGAAGGACTGCGGCCTGATCGGCAACCTGCTGGGCACGCGCATGGCGCTGAACGAGGTGATCGCGTACATCGCGCTGGGTGCGCACAAGGCCACGCTCGATCCGCGGTCATTCACTATTGCAACTTTCGCGCTGTGCGGGTTTGCCAATCTCGGCTCCATCGGCATGCAGATCGGCGGCATTGGCGCGCTGGTGCCGGAGCGGCGCAACGACCTGGCCCGGCTGGGCGTGCGGGCCATGCTGGCCGGCACGATGGCCAACCTGATCTCGGCGTCGATTGCGGGGATGTTTCTGGGGTAAGGCTTACAAGTTTTGGGGAGGGTAAATGCCCACGAGAAGAGACGTGCTAGATCACCTCTCGTTTGGCCAGCAGGTCGCCGAAGAAGAGGTCAAGAATCTTGGAAAATACTTCGTCGAAACTGAGCAATGGCGCAGCATTTCGTCAGGCGCTATAGATATCGTTTATGGTCCAAAAGGAGCAGGCAAGAGCGCCCTATACGCACTGCTTCTTGACCGATCTGACTTCTTTTTTGATCAATCAATTCTCATGGTTTCCGGTGAGAACCCCCGCGGCGCGACAGTATTCAATGACCTCGTTAACGACCCGCCTACTTCGGAACGCGAATTCATTGAGCTCTGGAAGCTCTATTTCTTAGTACTTGTCGCGGATGTTCTAAGACAGTTCGCTCCCGGACACAGCGCGACGAAAACGCTTGTGCACTTTCTTGAGGGTGCCGGACTGCTCTCTGAACAGAAAAAGCTCACCCTAACCGCGGTTTTAAGGGCCGTGTATGACTACGTGCGGCACGGTCCCGAGTCGATTGAAAGTGAACTCAAGCTTGATCCGTTGACTGGCGTTCCTGCTGGTGTCAGCGGCAAGATCACGTTCAGAGAGCCGAGCGCTGCGGATTCCAGAGCGGGAGCCATCTCCGTAAACGCGCTCTTTGATACTGCAGAGGAGGCGCTAGCAGAGACACCTTTAACCGTTTGGATATTGATGGATCGACTTGATGTCGCGTTTGCGGAATCGGCTGAGCTTGAAGCAAACGCCCTGAGAGCTCTTTTCAAAGCGTATCTGGATTTACTTGGCAAGGATCATATTCGTCTAAAGATATTTCTTCGCACGGACATTTGGAGAAGAATCACCCGCGACCAAGGCTTCCGTGAGGCGAGCCACATAACTCGCAGCACGATAATCCAGTGGGACAAAGCATCGCTTGTGAATCTAGTTGCACGACGCGCTGCACAATCCCCAGAGTTATTAGAGTATTGTGGGTTACCCCTCGGTCCGCAGATTGATAATGAGAGTCAGAAAACCCTCTTTGACGTTCTTTTCCCTGATCAAGTTGAGATTGGACCCAATAAGCCAAAAACTTTCGATTGGATTTTAGGACGAACAAGCGACGGAACGGGACAAAATGCTCCGCGTGAACTGATCCACTTCCTTAACGCCACTCGTAATGGTGAATTGAGTAGGCTAGACCTTGGCAGCACAGATGAAAACGAGTCGGTTTTCTCGCGGTCGGCCATCAAGAACGCCCTGCCGGAAGTATCGACTGTTCGCCTTGAGCGAACCCTTTTCGCTGAATATCCAGAGCTTCGTAAGTTTATTGTCAGCCTTGAGCAGGAAAAAACTCTTCAACGGCCTGACACTTTGGCACAGATTTGGGGACTGAGCCAATTGGAGGCAGGCAAGATCGCCGAGGAGTTGGCGGAAGTTGGCTTTTTTGAAAAGCGTGGCACTAAGGAGGCTCCTGAATATTGGGTGCCTTTTTTATATCGATCTGCATTGAAGATGATTCAGGGAGCAGCGGACTGAATATTCAGAGAACTTTTGGAAATTCGCATTTTCCCTCATTATTGACTTCATTGGCCTAGCGCAAAGAACGTCCCTTCGCACGTTTGATGCGGTAATACAGCGTGAGCACGGTGACCGTGCCGCAACTCAGCAGGCTGGCGATCATGCCGAAGATCAGCGCGCGGTCCTGCTGCAGCAGGCCGTGAGCGATACCGACAATCTGCAGAATGCTGAAGCCTCCGAAGGTGATGAGCGAGATGCCTTCGTCGGTTTTCTTGCGCCACACAGCGATGGCCTGGGGCACGAACAGCAGCGCATTGCAGAACAGGCCCAGGCCGAAGATGACCGCAACGATGTCTTTCATCGAGAACTCTCCGGACGGCTATGCGCCCTGTGCGTTAAACCGCGCCGCACCGCGGGCTTTGGCCCTGGCGGCCTCTTCTTCGCGGTTGCGCTTGGGCGCGGTGGTTTCGAGCACCTGCAGCAGCCGCGTGGATGCGGCGGCAACCTCATCGATGGCGGCGGCAAATGCGGGCTCATTGGCCTTTGAGGGTTTGGCAAAGCCGGAGATCTTGCGCACAAACTGCAGGGATGCCGCGCGAATCTCGGCCTCGGTTACCGGCGGATCGAAGTTGAAGAGGATTTTGATATTCCGGCACATGGCTGCTAGCCTCCGCGCATCACGAATCGGATACGCTTGCAACGTTACTTTCCCACTCTACCTGAGCACCGGCCGGGAGCGCGGATGCGGAGGCTCGATTAGAATTTTGCTATCTCCTTGCAGGGCGATCTATGACCTATTTCGAGCAAGTGAACGAAGCGGCGGAGTATGTGCGCGGAAAACTGGGTGCGCTTTCGCCCTCGGTAGGTGTGGTGCTGGGGTCAGGGCTGGGCGCGGTGGCCAACTCCGTGAAGGAGACCATCGTCATTCCCTACCGCGACATTCCGCACTTTCCGCAGTCCACGGTGGAGGGCCACTCGGGCCGTATCGTAGCCGGGCGCATCAGCGGCACGCCGGTCATCATCCTGCAGGGGCGCGTACATTTTTACGAGGGATATACGCCCGCACAGGTCACCTTTCCCATGCGCGTGCTGGGCATGCTGGGCGTCCAGGCCGTGGTGCTGACCAACGCCGCGGGGGGGATCGACGCGAACTACCAGCTTGGGCAGCTCATCGTGCTTACCGACCACATCAACATGATGGGCTGGAACCCGCTGGTGGGCCCCAATGAGCCGCGTTTCGCGACGCGCAAGCGCGCGGGGCTGCGCTTCTTCGACATGACGGAGGCCTATAGCAAGCGGCTGCGCGGGCTTGCGCAACAGGCTGCCGCGGACGAGGGCATCTCCCTGGACGAAGGCATCTATCTGGCCGTGCCGGGACCAAGCTTCGAGACCCCGGCGGAGATTCGCGCCTTTCGCACGCTGGGCGCGACGCTGGTGGGCATGTCCACGGTGCCGGAGACGATTGTGGCGCGGCACATGGGCATCGAAGTGCTCGGCATCTCCTGCGTGACAAACAAGGCGGCGGGCATGAACGACCGGCCGTTGAGCCATGAGGAAGTGTTTGAGACGGGCAAGCTGGTAGAGCGGCGGCTGACAGGAGTACTGGAGCGCGTGGTGGTGTGGATCACGACGCTGCTGGACGCGGAGCGGTGAGCGCGGGCCATCAGACGGTTGTGCTGGGCATCGCCGGGGCATCGGGCTCAGGTAAAACGACGCTGGCAGCGGAGCTGGCCCGCGAACTCGATGGCATCCACTTCCCTCTCGACCACTACTACCGCGACATGACGCATCTGCCTTTCGAGGAGCGGGTGCGGCAGAACTTCGACGCCCCGGCGGTGATCGAAAGCGACCTGCTGGCCGCGCATGTCGCGGCTTTGGCGCGCGGCGAGGCCATTGGGCGGCCCGTTTACGACTTCGCCTCGCATACCCGCGTGCAGGGCCAGACGGAGACCATCTCTCCGCAGCCGTTTCTACTGGTCGAGGGGCTGTTCGCGCTCCACTATCCCGATCTGCTGCCGCTCTACCAGCTCCGCGTGTATGTCGACACGCAGGACGACGTGTGCTTTGCGCGGCGGCTCAAGCGCGACATGGTGGAGCGCGGACGCTCGGAGGAGTCCGTGCGGCGGCAGTACGACGCGACGGTGCGGCCCTCGGGGCTGAAGTGGGTGCGGCCCTCGGCAGCCAACGCCGACCTGGTGGTGGATGGCGCCGAAGCGCTGGACTGGAAGGTGGAGCAGGTGCTGGCGGCCCTGCGCAGCCGCGGTCTTCTGCCGCGCGGTCATAGGCTTTGACCCTTCTTTGGTAATCAACCTGCCGCGAAGGTGGTAGAGCCACCGCTCCAGACAGACGCTACTCTCTGTGTGCGCGTTACGGATTTGGTCCGTTTTCGGCGCGTTTACCGAAATTTGATCTACGGTATGCCTGAACTTTTGCGGCAGCCGGTACGTTAAGAGAGAGATGCGCACCTGGATCGCAAACCGGAAGAAGCAGGCGGCGGAGTGGCTGCAGATGGGCATGAGCCCGCGGCGGCTGGCGCTGACGCTTGCGCTGGGGTTTGTGCTGGGCTGCCTGCCGGTGGTGGGCGTGCCCACGGCGCTGTGCGCGCTGGCCGCGGTTGCGCTGCGGCTGAATCTTCCGGCCATCCAGGCGGCCAACTACGCGGCCATGCCGCTGCAGTTGATGCTGATGTTGCCGCTGATGCGGCTGGGCCGCTGGATGTTTGCGAGCGGCCATGAACAGACATTGGAAAATACGCTGCTGCATGGCTTCAGCCTTGCCACGCTGCGCACGGCGGGCAGCGCCGCGGAACAGGCGCTGGGCGCATGGCTGGTGCTGGCCGCTCCGGCGGTGCTGCTGATGACGTTTGGATTGACGATGGTTCTGCAGCGCATTCCGGCCGTGGCCGAAGCGCGCAGCCGATAAAACGATTGCCCGGCCGGCTCCCCTAGATAGAGCATCTCCGGCGGATAGATACAGGGACCCCAGAAGGCCCACCTTCGGCGCGAGAACCGGCCACCGAAGGTGGGCATTGTATTTTCAGCCGGCTTCCACCAGACCGTAGCGGCGCTGCCAGGCATCCTTGAGGTGCGCGCGCACGCGGGCGCGCTCCGTCTCCGTGCCTTCGGGCTCCACGTCCGGCCCGGGATTTACGAAGCGCGCGGCCTCGCGCTTGGCCAGCTCCAGCAGTTCGCGGTCGCGCAGCAGATCGACAACACGGAACTCCGGCGCACCCGCCTGCCGGGTGCCGAAGAACTCGCCGGGACCGCGCATCTGCAGGTCAAGCTCGGCCAACTCGAAGCCGTCCTGCGTGCGGACCATCGCCTCCAGCCGTTCCTCGCCCAGGGCCGAGACCTTTTCGCCGGTAACGAGGATGCAGTAGCTCCTGGCCGCGCCGCGGCCCACCCGGCCACGCAACTGATGGAGTTGCGCGAGGCCGAAGCGCTCGGCGTGCTCGACGACCATGACGGTCGCATTGGGCACGTCCACGCCGACTTCGATGACCGTGGTGGCGACCAGCACATCGATTTCGCCGCGCTGGAAGCGGCGCATGATGATTTCTTTTTCGCCGGCATCGAGACGGCCGTGGAGCAGGCCCACGCGCAGCCCGGCAAGCGGGCCAGTGCGCAGCTTCTCATGCATGGCGACGGCGGACTTGAGGCCGGACTTCGCAGAGGGACTAGCCTCAGCCTTCGCGTTCGGAAACAGATCGGCGGTTTTGCCCTTGCGCGCGCGCGGCGCGGATTCAAGCTGTGCGGCGGGCTCGTCATGTGAGAAATCGAGCTCAGGCTGGTCCTCCTGCGCGCCCTCGATGACCGGATAGACGATGTAGGCCTGACGGCCCTGTGCCACCTGCTTGCGCACGAAATCCCACACCTCGGCGGAGCGCTCGCCGGGCACGCGGCGGGTGACTATGGGTGTGCGGCCCGGCGGCAGCTCGTCGAGCACGCTCACATCGAGATCGCCATAAAGCGAGAGGGCCAGGGTGCGCGGAATGGGCGTTGCGGTCATCACCAGCACGTCCGGCTCGGGCTGGTTGGGCTTCTTCAT